>JAKSDL010000229.1 GCA_022360105.1 Pseudomonadota bacterium | reverse complement strand
CTGTTTGATTTGTAGGGATGGGATGATGTTTTGAACTTGATGGTTATCTTGCGGGTTACCTTTCATGAAATTCTAGAGGCAGTTGCTTCAGAGGACCATTTTTGACGCAACATGTTTTGTTTTTCGTGATCAGCCCGGTTGATGGGCAACGAGTTGCCCATCCTACAAATCTTATTCAGAATCTCTTGGAGGTTCTGACAGATCCTTCACTTCTGTTCAGAAGCAGTCCTGATTCTCTTGACTTAGTGATTTTGACGTAGGACCTCTACCATTTGCCACCAACACTAATCAAACTTTTGTTTTTCACCTTAAATTTTGTCATCTTTTGATTTGAAAACCGGATCAACCAGCGGTGTTAGAAGACCTTCCGGCCAGTATCGACTGTAAGAATGAAAGAATGCCCCGTAACCAAGTTTTTCCGGTTCATCGCCATCATCGGTGGGGCTGAAATTGTATAGAGGCAAACTTAAGCGTCCATTTTGCGATTTAATGTTTAGGATGGTCTTCAACCGGTTGAATCCTTCCTTCACCCCGTGCACTCGGCTTAAAACACCGAATAGTTTCACTGACAGTGCAGCCAGACATCCATAATAACCGATTGCGCTGATGCCGATTTTTCTTAGGATCGGATTGGCCAGAAGCGGCATCACCTTCATGGGAAAGCGGATATGAAACGCTGCTGAAATTCCGATCAAGATAAATAATTTATTGAGGTAGGTGTTATCCAAACCAAAGTATGACTTGCCATAAACTTCGTTAAAATCATCAGTGATTCGACCCTCCAGTTTTGCGCGCGTATGCAATGTTGTTTCGGGAAACAGGGTCAATGAATAAAGGAGCAGGAAATATGGCGTCGGTAGGCGAGATACAAACAGCAGGGTTGCCACGAGATCCTCATCGGTTTCCCATGGATTGTCGAGAATGACATCATAGTGAACCCAAAGCTTATGGCTGGAAATATCTTTGGTCAGCTGAATGACCATATTATCGGTTTCACGCCGTCGAAACAGTGCACGTGTCCGCTGACTGGCACTCTGAATTCCAATACGAACCACCTTTAACCCCGCAGAAACCAGTAAATCCAGTTTCTGTCTTTTGTAGTACAATGGGTTCAATCCTGTCACACAAAGCGGCAGAGCCACAAATTTACGATACAAGTCTGCAAACTCATCGAGTTCTTCTATGGTATAAGAAAAGAAGGCATCGTCTTCGAAGCGGATATGGGCAAGGGCTGGAAATCGTTCCTTGATCTCCACCAATTCTGAAATGACGTTTTGGATACTTCGCTTGCGCAATATCTTTTGTCCGGCATACCTTTTATTCAAAGTACTATTGGCACAAAATGAACATCCAAAAGGGCAGCCCCTGGTAGCCAACGTCCAGTAAGCATCACCGTAATATTCCTGAAACAGGGTTTGATCCAAACGACAAAACGACCCGTTCAACCAAATGTAATCATCCTTGCAGGAATAGTCGGGGAAGGGAATGGCATCCAAGTCTTGAATCAATGGTCGCGGGGGATTGCGGACTATTTTTCCACCCTCTTTAAACCACATCCCTTGAACATTCAAATGCTGTTTGCCCTGGACTATCCGTTTTACATATTCCGGAAAAGATTCCTCTCCTTCACCAATACAGACCGCTTCTGCATAGTTAAGACATTCTTCGGGACGAATGCCGGCATGAACACCACCCCATACAACAGGGCAGTTTAAATCCTGCTTTAGCCTTTCAGTCACCTGCATCGCAAGGTGAAACTGGTTTGTCATCACCGACATGCCGATAAGGTCTGATTCCTTAACCAGATTCACAAAACGTTCAAAAACAGGTGGGCTCAAAGCGACATCATTGCGATGAGTAAAGAACACCATGCGGACGTTATGCCCATCCAATCTTAGTCTTGAAGATAGCAGCCGTAAACCGTAGGCGAGGATATCACGTGTAAACGAAATTAGTGTTATTTGCATAGCACAGCGATAGAGAAACCGGTTCTTTGGATTAGCGAGTTGAGATCACAAAAACACATTTTTTTCACAGCCCGATTTTTAATGCTGTTTTCCTGATGAAAACAGCATTAAAATAATGCCCGGAGTGTAAAATCTATTCCTTGGAAAAGTCAATTTATGATTCTCAAAAGACCTGAATTCAAAGAATTTATGTGGGAGTTAACAGCTTGGATTTTGATTTTTCAAGTGTGATCGGATTCGAGATGATATGGCAGGACAAAGCTAAAGCTTGACCCGCGTTGAGGATTGTTTTCCGCCCAGATTTTTCCTTGATGCGCCACAACGATTTCCCTGCAAATGGCAAGCCCCAAGCCGGTGCCGCCTGCATTGGTTTTTGTTATGCTGCTTTGAATAAACTTATCGAAAATTGACTCAAGCTCGTTATCCGGGATTCCGCTACCTTCATCCATTATTCTTACTTTCAAACCGGGGACTGAATTACTATTAGTCATGTCTTTTATAACAGGCAGAACATGTGAATCATAAGATATGATGATTGACTTGTTGGAGGGAGTAAACTTCATCGCATTGGAAAGCAGGTTTCGAATTACCTGACCGATTTTTTGACTATCACATGTCACTATCGTTGGCAGGTCAGGTTCTTCGACCTTGAGATAAATCTCACTTTCAAGAGCCATTTGTGAAAACTCGCTGACGATTTGCTTTATCATTTCAGCTAAATCGATGCTTTTCATATCATAGCTCATTTGACCGGATTCCAGTTTTGAAAGATCGAGCAGATCATTCAAAAGGATCATCAATCGTTCTCCCGAGGTTCTGGTTTGAGTAAAATAGTGAAGTAGTTTTTCTTTATTAACCTTATCAAATTTGTTAATCCCCGATTTGGAATAGCTTAAAATATGATGCATGGGAGTCCGCAACTCATGTGACATGTTTGCCAGAAATTCATTTTTGGATTGGTTGGCCCTTTCGGCTTCTTCTTTGGCCCTTTTGTAGTCTGCTGTGCGCTCTTCCACCTGCTTCTCCATTTCGCGATGGGCTTTCTTTAATTCCTTTTCAATCTTTTTGCGGTCCGAGATCTCTTTTTTTAGTTTATAGGTTCGCTCTTGAACCAAAATTCCCAGCTGATTACGATGCCTTTTCAATTCTCTTTCTGCCAGTTTTTGTTGAGTAACATCCTTGGCAATACAAACGATTCCTTGAACGTTCTGGTTTTTGTCATAAATTATTGAGGCCGACAATAATACAGGAATTTCCTGACCGGATTTGGAGAAATAGGTTATTTCGATACCCTTCACCGAACCGTAACGCCACAGTTTTTTTTCACTAACATCAGGAAGAAGGCTACTCATAATATTCTTACCTATGTTCAATATTGTATTAAAATGCTTCCCCGTAAGATCCCGTTCATCATATCCCAAAATGTCAGTGGTCGCTCTATTGATAGACTGGATTAAAAAGTGCTGGTTCAGGACAATCAAACTATCTGTCATGGAAAAAATAATATTGTCCACAAACTCCTTGGAAACCGTGGTTTCCTGCAGAACTCCGGTCATTTTATTGAATGCATTGGCCAGTTGCCCTATTTCGTCCTCCGATTCGGATTCAATCTTAAAAGACAAATTGCCTTCGGCAATTTTCTTTGTACCTAAAAGAAGATTTTGGATCCGCTTGCTGTACTTTCCAGCTAGAAAAAAAGCAAGAGCGGCTCCCATTGTAAAGCATATTACTGTTATTATGATATTGTTGGTTATGGTTTGGTAGGAATCTCTGCGAATTCTATCGAGAGAGTAATTGACAATAAGAAAACCCAGGTGTTCTTCGACAAGATTAACAGGACCGCCGATCTTCAGAATGTCTCCTTCTGTTTCGTGAATCCAGTGTTGCGATTGGAAAACCCGTTTTGCAAATGAATCATCCGGTCTTTGATCACGAAACAGATTTTCTACGGTACCATCCGATAAAACCACGCCATCAACATCCATCACATATGTTGAAACAATATCCTCATCGATTCTCGTGGTCTGCAGTTCTCTCCTTAGGGTGCTGATTTTGAACTGGTAGAGGGCGTCTGTTACGGTTGAAGCAATGATTTTAGTACTCTCCAGTGCACTCCTTGTAAACCTTTTTAAGTGCTCCGTACGGACCTGGTAAATGGAATAGAGTGAGATGCTGCCACCTACAAGGAGAATCAAAAAAAAAGCAAAACCGATCAGTTGACCTCGAATATTGAGCTTCATTGGTCATCAAGTTCCAATTTGATGTAACGCTTCATTTTGTCCAGAACAGCGATGGATTTTGAAGGGACATTATCAAATTTCCTGGTTTTTTGATACGATGTAAGAATTTCTCTTCCTTCCCGGGTCTGGTCCATCTTTAGAAGAACAGCCTTCATTTTGGATATGAGTTTTTTGTCAAGATTGCTGCGGTGTGCAAACAGGTTTCGCGGGACTGGTTCGGTCTGGTAAAGGATGTGAAGATGTGAAACCTGATCCCTGGCATCCTCAAAAAAATTTGGTCGATCGATGGCACCTGCCTGAATTCTCTTTCTCAGAACCCAAACCATGGTGGTTTCATCTCCCTCGCTAAAAATGTATCCAATTTCATCGGACGAAACAGGGGCGTTGAGGCTGCGCTTCAATTTAAGTGTGAGCTTACGGTCAAGCAGAAGCGACTTTGGCAGAAAATAGCCTGATGTAGAGAAGCGTTCTTCAAAAGATATCATATTCCCTTTCAAATCCTCCAATTTTCGAATGCCGCTGTCTTTCCTTGTAAAGATAATGGAGGAATATTCAGCAACCCCTCTTTTCCATCGTCTCAGGGGGTATTTTATATCCGCCAGGTAGTCAACCATCAGCACAGGGAAAGGACTATCAACGAAAATATCCGCTTCGCCACTGTTGATCATCGAAGCGACTTGCGGAATACCTTCAACAACTTTAACCTGGCCCTTTTCAATACCTTCACTGCGTAAATGTTTCGCCAGATAATTCACGAAGGGTTGCCTGCTTTTAATCTTTTTTGAAATGTCTTTACCTATAGAAACCAAAATTAACGTTGCCTGTCTTGGCGTCGCAGCAAATATCGTTGTTGCACTGAAAACCAGTGCCAACGAGATAATTAATATCTTTTTAAACATTTTTTATTTTTTGACAGCCGGGTTTTGGGTCAGTTGCTTCGGAAAAATTATGTCGAGTCATATGGTAGTATCTCACAATTCTGGTGTCAAGGAAAGGCCATGTTCCCAGGCTTACTCCCTGTGGCTGAAAATCTGACAAACCAAACCGTGTTCAAACTAAAAATCGCTGGATTACATCTAAGATAGTTAATTCTAATAAAATATAACTTGTTAGAAAAAAGAAAAACCGTCTGCTTACTTTGGGTGTCGAATTTAAAACTGAAATAAGACAGTAGGATGGGCAACTCGTTACCCATCAGCCAGATTCAAAGAGTAGTCTGATCCTGGTTCAAAAAGATGGACAGGCTGCGCCGGCCCACCCTACATAGTCAGTACAATTTTTATTTCGAATCGGAATTTCCAGCCAGATGTAGGATGGGCAACTCGTTGCCCATCAACCGGACTTATCATGAGAAGCAATATTGGTGAATTTCAATGCAGCCGCTCGATACAAGGCTTTACAATGAAAACTGCCGCCAAAGGGCAGGGAAACGTTGTTCAAAAGCGTCTGGGCACTGATGTCGGATTTAGGGGATGGCCCGCGGATGTCGGTTATAACTGCTGGTCATGCAGGCTTGAAGCCTTCATAGATTTCAAAGGCAGCCTTGTTGAGTTCCTTGTATTTTTCGGGGCTGATCTGAAACATTTGGCAGGCATGGTAGATGAGTGCTGATTCTTCCGGGACCACCTTCCCATCTACCATGGATACGACCATGCCCATTAATATCAGGCTCTCTTTAAAATCCTGATCGTATTTTGAGTGATCATTCAAAATTTCAGTAATATCCTTTTCCTTGATTTCATCGATCATCTTTTGAAGGGTACCTTCCGAAAGTTCTTCGCAGATATCTTCCTTGACAGTCTCCAATATGTAGTTTTTTTCCGAGTCGTCAAAATAGCTGTCTGACAGGGCTATCATGGTCAAAAACTGAGTAATGATTCGGGTGGATTCCGACAAAGGTTTTAAAACCGATTCTTCCACAGATACATCTGATTTTTCTTTTCCGGAGACAGCAGGCTCCTTTTTGTCGAGCTTTTCCGTGGGAAATTTGTATTCGACCCGGGTAACCTCAAAAGACCGTGTGTTTATTCTCCTCTGTCGATAGAGCAGATTGGCTATCTCTCCCACATCGTTGGTATACACAGAATCAAATACTGCTCCGATAACGGCGGAAATGGCTGGGATCATTTGCAGGGCTTTCTTCTTTGTCAATTGAAACCCGATCGATTTCAACGATTTTCTCAGCACGATTAACGCCGATTTATCATCCATCTGGTTCCAGGACTGCTTCAGCAGGGCAATTTCCGTTTGCTTCAAATAGGTCGCTGTAGCTACCGCACTATATTGCGCTTTGATTATTGCATCGGAAAGCTCAATATCCTTCAAGGCAGTATTTTTTTCTTTCTCTTTGGTTGAAGCCGAAATAGCCAGGATTTTCAGAATAAAATATTTCTCTTCCGGTCGTTGGTAGTCAAAACCATAACAGGAGCAAATCTGCTGGATCATTCGGAAAACTGCCGTAAACAGTACCGGAATATTTAACGGCAACCCCAAAAGACCTTTAGCGCCTGCGCCAGCTCCCTGGGCTGCTGCAAAAGCTGTGTTTGATCTGATAAAACCCAGGGCTGCCTGATTCATCGCACCAATATTCTGTGACCGCCTGATATCATGTATACTACCTATGGAAGGATCATGCTGTTGAATTTCTTCAATGATCTCCTGATCAGTAACCAGTTTTTCGGTTCCCAGGATCGATTTTTCAATGATAGTAAACAGGGCATCAGCAACCTTGTCACCAATTTCTGTAGAAATGATCTTTTTGGAGACCATCTCTATGGGTTTCGTAGCAATCTGGCTCATACCGTCAATATTGCCCGGGGATTTTGTTTTCCAAAGTTCATATTCGTTTATATAACCGGTGATTTGCTTTGCTTCAGCGTGCATCCCTATTCTCCTGCTCTTTCACCATTGAAATTCAGTAGGATTCTGGTTGCGATCAATTTTTTGGGCATCTGGATTATAAATAAATGATAAGAAGTCGCTTTTTATCAGTCAAACTATTCTTGTCATGCTATGCTCCCGATACTCGATCCGATTCTTTTATAAAAAGACTTGTTGGGAAGGCAGCCGTTTTTCCACCTGCATTTGAAATAACTGGTTCCAGTATATTCCCAACTGATCTACAAGTTCACAATGTATTCTTTAGGATTTGTATCTGTTCAGCATAAGTGACCCCCTTGTCTGATTTCGCCACGAAGACACAAAGGGCACAAAGCTTTATTCATTGAAGTGACTTCAAACCTGGTCAGTAAAAGTAGTGTTAATCCTACATATGTCTAGTTCCAAATCTTTTCCCTGTGTTTCTGTGGTCAATAGTTACTCTGACTTAACAGCTATTGCAATTCGCATTGATTCCTGAATAACTAAACAGGTGATATCAATTCAAATACTGAGAAAGGATAAAAAAATGGAAATAAGAACCTCTAACAATAGTGACATCAGGGAAATTGAAAACCTTCATATAACTGCCTTCGGTGAAAAAGAAGGACCGGAGGTTGGAAAGCTGGCCGTTGATTTACTGGATGATCCTACTGCAAAACCATACTTGTCTTTGGTTGCAGTTGAAGCTGATCAAATCATCGGTCACATTTTGTTTACAAAAGCCACTCTCGTTGGATCAGAAAAATCAGTTAATATCCAGCTCCTTGCTCCCCTGGGAATTATTCCCAGTAAGCAGAATTCCGGGATTGGCCAGCGGCTTATTAAAGAAGGACTCAAGCAATTAGAGGCTTCCGGTACCGAACTGGTTTTTGTTTTGGGGCATCCCGGGTATTACTCCAAGTGTGGATTTTCACCGGCAGGTAACCAAGGTTTTGAAGCCCCATACCCTATTCCTGAAGACGTTGCAGACGCCTGGATGGTTTTGGAATTAAATGGAAATCATATCGGGAATATTGCGGGAAAAATCCAATGTTCCGACGTACTGGACCAACCTGAACACTGGAGAGATTAAACGTTTGGGAAGATTAAAAAAGTTCTTGTTGCAACAAGAACCTATAAATGATTGTCCTCCTGAAAAAACAATGTTTTTAAAAAACCATCTCTATTCACCAGCGAAAAAAATGATATGTTAAGGTTCCAATTTGAATAGTTGTTTTTTAAATTCATTTCTTCCTTCCCGGTTTGATGCTATATCTCTTAACAGCCCTGCTTTCCGGCTATAAAAAGGAACTGAAGGTGTGGAATATGAAGAAAAAAAATTAGGATGATCACATGCTCGCAAGATTCATTAGCTACTACAAACCGCATTTACCACTCTTTATACTGGATATGGGAGTCGCTGTACTGGCTTCTTTTTTTTCAATATTTTTTCCGTTTTTAACGAGAATCTTATTGAAAGAACACATACCAGATAAAAATGTGGAAATGATCATCTGGATTTTAGGCCTGATCTTGGTTTTGCAGTGCCTGGCCGGCTATGCTTCCTATATTCGTATTCGCTGGGGGCACGTTCTGGGAGTCAGGATCGAGTATGATTTAAGAGCCGATATGTTTCGACATCTGCAAAAGTTGTCCTTCAACTATTTCGACAACGTGAAAACCGGTCACATCATGTCCAGAATCACCAATGATCTTAACACCATTACCGAAGTAGCTCATCATGCGCCTGAAGACCTGCTGATCTCGGCATCGGTTTTGTTGGGGGCTTTCGGATTCATGTTCTATTTTAATCCGAATATGGCTGTTATCTCCTTGCTTCCGTTCCCGTTGATGGTGATCTGGGGTGGCTTGGTCGGCAAGAAAATGAAACATGGATTTCGTCAAATCCGCAAAACCATTGCCAACATTAATAGCTGTGTGGAGAATTCCGTCCAGGGAATCAGGGAAATGAAGTCCTACGCCAATGAGGACTTGGAGTATATGAAATTTACGGATACCAATGTCAAGTTTCGTAGTGCCAAAGAATACGCTTATGGGGTTATGGGATTGTTTTATTCCGTGATGTTTTTTCTGAGAGAAATCTATTATTTTACCGTTATCGCAGGAGGAGCCTATTATATTTATAGAGGAGAAATAGATGCCGCCGATCTGGTAGCATTTCTTTTGTTTGTCGGTATCATTCTGCCTCCCATAGAACGCCTCATCAATTTTACGGAACAGTATTACCAGGGATTGACCTCTTTTGAACGATTTGTGGAAATCATGGATATCGAACCCGATATCAAGGATCGCAAAAATGCTGTTTCGCTGCCTGCTGTAAACGGAGAAATTGAATTCAAGAATGTAACCTACAAATATGAAACAAGCCCTGACAATATTTTAAGCAAGATCACATTTAACATACCTGCAGGCCAGAGTGTAGCCATGGTGGGTGAATCCGGAGCAGGGAAAAGCACTATGGCTGCCCTGATTCCACGCTTTTATGAATGTCAGCAGGGAGAGATTTTAATTGACGGTCACAACGTTCTGGATCTGAAACAACGATTTCTGAGGGAAAACATCGGAATCGTCCAGCAGAACGTATTCTTGTTCGACACAACGCTTCGTGACAACATCTCCTATGGAAAACCAGGTGCTTCGGAAAAAGAGATCATTGAAGCAGCCAAACTGGCTAATATCTGGGATTACATACAAAAGCTCCCCGAAGGTTTGGAGACACTGGTTGGGGAAAGGGGTATCAAGCTATCGGGAGGACAAAAGCAACGCATCTCCATTGCCAGGGTATTCCTTAAAAATCCCCCAATTTTGATTTTTGATGAAGCTACCTCTTCCCTGGATACGGAATCCGAACATTTGATCCAGGAATCGTTGATCAGATTAAGTCAAAATCGAACTACAATCCTGATCGCCCACCGCCTGACGACCGTGAAACACGTTGACAGGATTTTCGTCATGAAAAAGGGCCAGATCATCGAAACAGGAAATCATCAAAACCTGATGGAAGCAGAGGGTTATTATCATAGCCTGTATGCTGAAAATCTTTAGCAGCATAAATGACATCCCATTCTGGAGTGTGTCTGGTCAAACATAAATAAAAATTCTTTGAGATATTCCACCTGATAGAAAAGAAGTATTAAACACAAAAACTTTGTATTCCAATTGCAAAAACTGTGAAGCAAGTATTGACAAGAATAAACACTCACTTATTCTCAAGCCCTCCCTTCGTTTACAGCCCTGTGTCAGATACCGGAATTCAACTTGAAAATTAAAATTACTGTCAGTTATCAGCTTTCAGCGTTCAGCTTAAAACAACATAATTACAGGCAAAAACCGGCTGAGAGCTGATCGCCAAATGCTAAAAGCACTACACTTCAAAGTACCAAGTTGCTTTTAAAACATGCTCATGCTGACACTCCGGATCAGTCCGTAAGCAAGAGAAGGTTTAGCTTAGGCATCACACAGGTGGTTTTACCTGGGTCCCGAATACCGAATTCTATTTCAGTGTACAATCTTAAATCCCTGTCATTAATGGAATTACAATATCTTTAACAATTAATGACATCTTTTTTACGGCTTCCGTCTAGAATAGCCCTTCCGCTTGGTCGTTAATGAAAGGCGGTATCTAGTATCTCAACTTCTTTAGAGAGATCATTAAAAAACATAAATACGTTGGAGCTAACATGAAGAAGATGTTCAAGACGATTGCTACTTCCGCAATTGTATTAGGAATGATGTGTCAGGCTACGATGGCTGCAGATTATCTGGTGAGCCTGAATAGCAAAATGGCAGCTTTTCTGGAAAGCAGGGCTTATGCTGCAAAAATGGGTGCAACCGCTGAATTCCGCAAGATGGAAGGGGTAGCCTATGACAGGAAAAACAACATGGTCTATATCGCCATGAGTGCAATTGACAGGGGGATGTCTGACGACAAGGGCGACATTAAACTCCCTCAGAACAAATGCGGAATCGTATATGCGTTGCCATTAAACAGCAAATACAATGCAAACAAAATGATTCCTGAAGTTATTGGTGGCAAGTACAATAAAAAAAATATGGATCGGTGTGATGTCAACAAGATTGCCAACCCGGACGGTGTTGATGTGGATTCCCAAGGTAACGTCTGGATTGCTGAAGATACCAGCAATCACCAAAACAACGTCCTTTGGAAATGGGATGTAAAAAGAAAGAAGTTGATGCGATTTGCTACTGTTCCCAAGAAAGCTGAAATCACCGGTTTGCATATCACAGCCAATGACGAGATCTTTTTTAACGTTCAACATCCTTCTGCAATGAGCAAGTTTCCTTATAACAGGGCTGTTGTTGGTGTTATCAATGGTTTCAAGGCAACTGACAGCTTTAGAGAGCTTAAAGTGCCAAAGGGTGACGATATGCTGGATGTGAAAGTTGCCAAAGGTAGTTACCAGGTACTTTCAAGAGTTGGTGAGCAGATTCCCAATGGTGTATACGCTAACAGATTCGGTCAGATCAATAATATGGACGGCACTCTGAAAATTGTTTGTAACCATCCGGACGGAAACATGTACCTGCCTATCAACAGCAACGGTTCCTTTGGCTATCTGTACACAAACTACGAATGTCGACCCGGTGGTGTGGTAAAAACCTACATCCGGAACAATGGTAAATCCTGGGAAGTACTTGAAGGTGAAAACGTAGATTTCGCTTCCGTAAACGGTACCTGGAACAATTGCAATGCTTCTGTTACACCTTGGAACACCGGGCTGACCAGTGAGGAATATGAGCCCAAAGCAACCAAAAGCGGCTGGAAGAAAAACGTACAAGACGTCACTCAGTACCTGGGAAGACAGGCGAATCCTTATCACTATGGTTATCCTGTGGAGCTGATTCCTGACACCCGGGGAAACGTGGTAACGACCAATCTGGTTAAGCATTATGCAATGGGCCGTATGAGCTACGAAATGAGTAAAGTGATGCCTGATAACAGAACCGTTTATAGCGGAGATGACGGTACAAACGTAGTTCTTTTCAAATTTGTGGCTGACAGGGAGCAAAAACTGGATGCTGGAACTCTTTACGCTGCCAAGGTCAAACAAAACAGCGATCAAAGTTTAAGCATTAAGTGGGTTGAACTTGGCCGAAGCAATAACGCTGAGGTTTATGAAGCAATTCAAGCTATCAGCCTGAGATAAAAATCACTTTAGGTTGGCTGTAGCCTAAAAGCTGGCTGCAGCAGCCTCTTCTCAAATAAAGCCATTGGTGATTCAATGTCATTAACTTCAGTAAAGGCCACGATATCATTCTGAGCGAGAGCAAAGAATCTCTTTTAGCTAATCGCTAAAAGCTAACAGTTCCAAAACTCAGGATGACATGCAGTCACACCCCGCTTAAGTTAAAGACCTTAGCTGGTGATTAATTGTTACCGGACTGTTTTTCCGCCCAATTGACGATCAACGTCACTAAATCCTCAACAGCAACAGCACCCAAGGGTCCACCTGCACTTTCTGACCATGGAGGCATTAAGCTTAAAGGAACACCGTTTTTGATAACCGATTTGGCAAAAAGATCGTATCGTTTTACCCACCAGGATTTATTCAAAGGCTTACCGATGTAACCCTCTCCTTTTTGACCGTGGCAGGCACTGCAGTGTCGAATATACAATTTATGCCCCTGGCGGATGTCCCCGGAAATTGCTTTAAATTGCGGCAATCCAACAGGTTGCAAAGCAGAAGGATCTTCTCCCGGAACTTCCAAAACAAGTTCAGGGATAGCCGGAGGTGATTTGAGTCTTTCCCAAGTCATAATATAATCGGTAATGGCATCAATTTCAGACCCGCTCAAATCTCCTCCCTTCATATTGCTGAAAGGAGTCATTTGGGTGGAGGTTTTTCCATCACTGATTGTTGTTCTAATCGAATCTCTTGCGAAATTCTGTCCCATACGGTTTTTCTCGTACTCCAAATGACAACGGTAGCAGTTCCGGGTATACAGATACCCACCTTTGGCCAGGGGATTGTCGGCAAGAATCCGATTTAGTTTCGGATTCTCTTCCTGTTCCGATTCAATGACTTCCCGAGGTTTTAATTTCTCCGCTTTTTTAAGCGGAACAGGTTCATCCTTAGGTTGTGGAGGCAATTCAGGTAAGGGAGGGGCTTCATCCAATTCTTCCCAGGTTAGTAAAAACTCGGCAACAGCTTGAATATCCCGGTTTCTCAGGGGGCCACCATAGATGATCCCCCACTCTACCTGGCATCTATCAGCTTCGATGGCACTTTTTAACTCGTCTATGTCCTCATATTCCTCAGCAAAGCGCGCATCTTCATAGTCAAAATGGCAACGTTCGCAATTGCCTTCATATAACCAGGCACCCAGGGCGATGGGATCTGCCAGCACATCGTCCGCTGCTTCAATATAGGCCCGGCTGGGAATCAAGATGATAACCACCGGTAAAAGACCGAGCAATGCTATGCAAAGCAGGTTTTTGAATGTCGGTGCGGTAGAGATCATGTTTATTTCATGGTTAGCAGAAATGCCACAACTTCATCCAATTGCTGCCTGGTTAAAATACCGCCACATTTATACCCCAAAACCTCGGGTTCGAATCCTTTAACAATGTATTCAGTTGGAATCAAAAAAGATTCCTTGATGTACAATTCCGGCGTTAGGTCCGGTACACGGGTTGATGCAACCAAACCGATCTTGCTTAAATCCGGTCCCTTACTACCTGCCTGGTTAATACCTTCAATGGAGTGACACTCCTTGCAGTTGTGTAAAAACACCTTTTTACCTTTTGAAATCGTTTCCGGATCATCAAGACTGGTTTGAGCAATTTTCAATGGGGTTAATTCGACTTCGCCCATTGCCGTAGCTCTCCAATTCAGGATGAAATGTGTAATATTTACCAGCTCATCCCTGCGTAAGGGACCGCCATATTTATCCAGCCAGGGATTCATTACGGCAATTGACGAACTGCCGGCATATTTGGGGCGGGTGGCAACAATTCTGCCATGAGAAGAAGAAGCAAAAACATACGATTCCAAGGTATCCTGCCAACCAACTTCCTTTAAACGCTCAGTAAAGAAAAACTGGTCGCCGAGAGCCGGTCCCAATTGTCCTACACCTTCTCCACGAATGCCGTGACAGGTCCGGCAGTGAAGCTCATAAAGACCTGCACCGATTTCGATAGACTGTCCCCGTTCGCTTTCTGCCCTGGCCTCCAGCCTTGCCGGCTCCTTGCTGAAAAGAAAAAACAGCAACACAGTCAGCGCCGCTGCACTAAAGATGCCGAGGAGTTTTGCTGATAATGGTTTCATTTAAGATCGTTTTGCTTAATTATTATTCATCTCATGCAGATGCAAGATCCGCTGAAAACTCTTACTTTGTCGGCCACCGTCTTCAGTTTTATCCAACCATTGTATTCGCAGGGTGACCCTTTTTAACCGGTGTTGCCATTCCTCAACCAAAACAATGGCTGCCGGTTCGTAAAAGTTAGTATCATTTTTATGGTGTTCGATATTTTGCCTTAGTCTCTCTAAAAAAACCTTTAGGGCTGACGAAGGTACTTCAGGATTATTGCGATCCGTAAAATAGAGACCGGCTTTCAATTGCTTGAAAGGAATCCCGTGGATCAACCCTTTCCCATCCAACGGCATATATTCGTTCGCCAAACGAATATGCGGAGGTAACTGTATGCCGTAGTAGTGAGTCCCCATGTAACTCAGACCGCCCATCAAGATGACAAACACACCAACAACCATCCGGGATGCCGCTTTATTCCGTAGAAACCGAAATGGAGCCAAACCAGCTAAGTAAGGATAGATACAAAGCAATATCAAAAAGATGGTGGGGATGATAACCCCCGTGATAGTCTTGTCGCCAATTTTTAGCAACCCTTGCAGCCACAAAAAATACCAGGGTGCCTGCGCATTCCAGGGAGTTTGTGAAGGATTGGCATGATGTTCCAGGGGGGCATCATATAAAAAGTGGGCTGCGCTAATGATCAGGAACAGCGACAAACAAACGAGAAAGATTTCCAGGAGAAATATCTCGGGCAGAAAACCGGTTTTCCTTTTCTTGACAGCCACCTCACTACTATTGCCGGCTTTGTCTTTTATTGCCAATCCATGCAATCTGGAAACCCGGTAATAATGAATGCCTAAAAATACAAAACAAAATATCGGAATAACAGCGATATGCAGCAAATAGAAACGCAATAAACCATCAGCGCCAATATCTGCACCTCCTCTTAACAGAAGATTAATCTGCTTTCCGATCAGGGGTGTCGCTTCCGCCATGCTGGTGCCAATGGTAACGGCCCAGTAGGCAAGTTGATCCCATGGCAACAGGTACCCTGTAAAAGCCAGCAGCAGCATGCCTATCAACAAAACCACACCTGTCATCCAGGTCGATCTACGCTGGCCTTCATAAGATTGAGTCAAAAACACCCTTGCCAGATGAAGGACCGAAACAATGACAATCAATTCTCCACAGAGTCTGTGAATATCTCTTAATAGTTTACCAAAGGGTACGGTGTTGATAATTCTTAAAATGCTTGAATATGCTCCTTCCGGTGTGGGCACATAATAAACCATTAAAAACAGGCCGGTTATCAGCTCCACGAAAAAGAGCAAAACCAATAAAAACCCCAAATAGTAAGTATGGCGAAAAAGTGTCGAGCTTTGCGGATAGTGCCGTGGCCTGAAGTGGAGAAAAAAACTTAGGCGATGAGACTGCTGTGCTGCGGTTGCGCTATCTGCAGAATGGTCGTTGTTTAAAAGAGAGCGAATATCTTTTAAATCCAGACCCGCTATGATCGCTCTTTTGTTTTTTGGACAGTTTTGCGTGTTCATAATAAACAATATATGCGGGTCAACTGGAGAGGATTCTTCGACTGGTATCAACGCTGACAATAGTATTCTCAGTAGCTGAGAATTCTTTTACCAGCTGTTGATTCTGATATAGATAAAAAAAGATGGTTCTTTTTTCATCGCTTTCAGATTGAGTCGTTTCAATTTTGTATTTTAATCGGGAACCTTTGGCAGGATCGCTTTCGATAAGAAGTTTCCCCTTGGTATCGTAAACCTGAACCGGAAACTGATCCAAAGATCGTGTGGCAGGTCCTGTTAAAACAATCCCCTCTTTGCTGAATTTGGATCCATGGCAGGGACAGACAAAGTTGTTTTCCTGATCACTCCAAGTAAACAGACAGTCCAGATGTGTGCAGGCTTTGTAAAATGCACTAAGACCTTTTTCCGAGTTAACCAGCCAGAATTTTCCTTTGGCATGATTGAGCGGTGCTTCATCGATCCCAGGAAGTTCCGTAATAGAGCTGATGTCTATTACGGAACCGAATTCTCCTTTCTTTCTGACAGGTAATGAAAACTTGCCAAAAACGGAAAAAAGACCAAGTGTCAGAAATCCTAAAGAGCCTAACCAGGCAAAATTCAGAAACTCGCGGCGTTTGATCCCGCTGACAGTTGAATTGGTATCGGAAGCAGACATGATTGAATAAAGGTGAGGATTTAATTCGAAAAAGTTACTTCATGAATTAACGGCGGGCCGGATTACTTCAAAGGCAGAACATAGGACCCACCGCTTTTTTTGGCGTCGACCACTCGGATCTCTTTTAATTTGGGAAAAACTGCTTTGATAAACTCCAGGTAGATTTTTTCTCTATGTGCCTTAGGGTTTTGATTAAACCCTTTTAACCGGGATAGAAAACGTGAGGCTTCACCTTCTGCCAGAAGGGTTTTCTCTCTTTTATAGGCCTCTGCGTCCTGAATGATGGTATCAGCCTCGGTACGCGCTTCCGGTACAATCCGATTGAGATACCCCTGTGCCTCATTCAACATCTGTTTCTTTTCTACTTCCGCATTGATCACCCTATTAAAATCTTCCTGTACCTTGTCGGGCGGGCTGATTTCCTTTATCTCCAGAAATGAAATGCGCACGCCGGTTTTACGTTTTTCCAGTTCTTCAATTAATAAATTTTGCAGATTAAATTCGAGCTGCTTTTTCCCTGTGGTTAGCACCTCATCGATATGCAGGTGAGCCATTTGGTGCACGATCAAGTTGGCTGCACTTCGTTCAATAAACGCTTCAGGCTGTTTGGTTCCGTACAGATAGTCAACCGGATTATCAATGGTGAATTTTATCACCAAAGTGATCGCTACGATATTGTTATCACCGGTGATACAATAAGGCTCAAGGTTAGTGTCATTGTAGAACTTGTAAGACTCACCTCCTTC
Organism: Pseudomonadota bacterium; assembly: GCA_022360105.1. The sequence continues at coordinate 12,717 of JAKSDL010000229.1, read as the reverse complement.
AACCAGGGTAAATTTTGAACCAAAATCCTGGATTTTAATTGTTTTGACCTGTTTTACGGGAACAGTTTCTATCCGATCCAGAGGCCAGGGAAACTTGTAATGAAGCCCGGGCAGAACGTTAGAGTCAATGACTTGGCCAAATCGAGTTAAAACCCCGATAGAATCACGGTCTATCTTATAGACGCCGGAAAACATATATACGACCAGGGCAATCAGCATGAGCCATTTGAAGTAATTAAACAACAGCTGGTGAACTGCTTTATGCCAGGCAGCGGTGATGGATCCTTTACTCATCGCTTTGTCCCCTTTTTATCCAGCTGAAGATATTTGAATAGATCGGACTCCGTGGAGATAATGAGGGTGGTATCCTGCCCCAATATGGTTTTATAGGTTTCAAGTGATTGCAGGAATTCGAAAAACTCACCTCCTTTCTTTTGGGCCTCAGCATAGATCACCATGGAATCGTGGTCTCCCTCTCCTTTGAGAATCAGGGCTTGTTTTTCGGCTTCGGCGATGATTTCCCGGGCTTGTTTCTCGGCAGAGACAGTGATCTTCTGGGCCACCTCTTGCCCTTCAGCGCTGATTTTTTCAGCCTCTTTTCTTCTTTCAGATATCATTCTGTCATATACAGCTTCAATAACCCCTGCAGGATAAGCCAATCGTTGCACGCCGGTTTTAAGAATTTCCACTCCATATTTTTCCACACTGTTCTTGTTGGCTTCTGTAGTTACCTGGTTTTCAATCTTGGTCAGAAGCACTTTTTTCCGCTCAACATTTATGATGTTGGAAATAGTATAATCAGCCAGCACAATACTCAATTTGGAATTAATAACATCGCCAATTCGCTGCACGGCACTCTCAATTTTCCCCATCGACTGGAAAAATAAGAGGGGATCATGAATCTTCCATAATATGTAGCAGCTGATAATAATGGGCTTTTTGTCCCCCAACAACAATTGGGTTGGTTTGGTAACAAACAAATCGGATCGTTTATCGAATCGATTCACTGTTTCAAGAAAACCAGGCATTTTCCAATGCAATCCTGATTGGTCTATGGTTCTGGTAGGCTTCCCGAATTGAGTGACAATGACCAGCTCATTTTCCCGAATGGTGTAAATTGAGAAATAGGCCAGAACTGCCACCATCAAAATTGCACCTATAATCGTAATTTTTAATTTCATTGTCTGTTTCTACCTGCCATGTGCTTTTCGATATAAATCAGTTTTTTGTCAATACCGCTATTCTCGTCTACGAGAACAATTTTTTTGTTTTCCAATGATTTTTCTGCTGTTTTTAACAACAGCAGGTTCTGTGTCAGTTTGCCTCCCGCTTTATAACCCTGGTATCGCAGAAGGTAATTAGAAGCCTCGCCTTCTGCCAGGTATTTTTTCTTAATACGATACCCTTCCGCTTCAGTAACACTCTCAAACGCCTGCATACGAGCCCTGCTTAAATGAGTATTTTCAAGGCGCTGAGCCGTATTCACAAGAGTTTCCTTCTTCTGATCCGCAGCTACCACAGCTTCGTATTCACCGGCCAGTTCAATCGGCGGGTGCAGATCCTTCACACAGAACTCAACGATTTCCAAACCGGTGTCCAGTCGATCAGCTTCTATTTGCAGCAAATCTTTGAATTGAGCGGTCCATTCGCTGCGTCTGGTTAGAATCAGGTCGTAAAAGGAGGTTTGGGAAAAAACCCGGTTGAGCAGTCGGTAAGAAAGAGATTCAAGTAACTTTTCAGGAACCCCATTTCGGTTGAGCAGGTAATACGGGTACACATCTTTGATACGATAATGAATGACGATATAGGGTAGAAACAGATTATTGTCACCGGAGATAAACGTCAGGTTATCGCCATGTTCCTTTGTCCAGATCATGGCTAAATCCTCGGCAGATTTGTTTCCCACTGTCAGTGAATTGATCCGTTCTGTCTGAAAAACAATAATCGAATCAATTGGATATGGTAATTTCCAGTGTAAACCAGGTGAGATGGTTTCCTGCTGGTTGATTACTTTTCCAAACCGGGTAACCAATGCCTTTTCATCGGGATTTATGGTGTAAAACATGGTTGATACATAGAAAACGACTGCAGTGATCATTGCAAGTCGCACAGACCATGTTCCGATCCGGCTGGCAATCCCGGGCAACGCTTGGACGAATAACCGGGTTTTGTCACCCAGCTTTGTTCTGTCTTCTATCCGGTTTAACAGTGCTTTGTAGGACTGCGGATGAAACAGCTTTTGAATGATGGCGATAAAACGATAGTCAAAAACAACATCCTGTTTGTTATAATAAATAGCCCTGAATGTGTTAAACAGCAGTTCAATGGAAAATACGAGGATGTAAAGCGAAATCACAATCCCAATCCAGCGATCCAGATTGGTTCCGAAGTAGTAAATGATCAGCGAAATTCCGGTCAGCAGTGATATCACCATATCAGCACGATTATGATGACTGTCGGCAGTCAGTGCCGCTGAATTCTCTTCTTTACCCAGTGTTTCTTCAAAGCGATAGAGAAAGAATGAACCGAATGACAAGACGATAAATACAATCCCCGTTGTTAAAGGGGCATAAATTTCAGTCGGTTCCGAAACCAACGCCCGCCACAATATCATTGAAGCAGCAAAAATCAAAACGAAACCGATAATAGTTGAAATTTTCAATTCGGTATTGATGCCCCGTATCCAACGATACACCTTTTTGGGACCGGACGGAGACGCTTCTTTTTGCTGGTTGGAAGCTAACCGGGATGAACTGTCTGAAAGGGGTTTTTCATTTGTATGGTTTCGATTTTTATGTTCCTGCCGTGCGATTGATATCAACACCAACAGTGTCGTTGCAATATCGGTAAAGCTGTGCCAGGCCTCCGACAAGACAGCGATACTGCCCGATACAAAATAGAGAACGAATTTGGTTAGCGTCAGGGAAACGATAACCACAAATGCCACACTAGCCCCTTTGATGCTTTGTTTCATTGTATTATTCTGAATATAAACCGGACTGCGACTCAAGAATAGCTTCACTCAGCGGAACGATTTCGGCTGAACTCATCTGGTCATTATAGAAATCGATGATTGAAAAACATTAAAGAAATGTCAGATTCTTAACAAATACCAGCTGCACACCCTTTAAATCTAATTCCGGGCAACAGGAAAAGATCTCAGATCAGCTAACATAAACTTACGGTTTTACAGGCTAATTCAACACAGGTCGGATTGGACCAGGCTGTCCGCAACACACCGGAGAGCTTTTCCCATAGTCATTCAAATTCAAAGCAACCAGCCACATACCAATTGACTTAACACCCTAAGATTACTCTTGCCCTGTTGTACGGTGTTAAGCTTTGTTAGCACTATCAATGAAATGTCAGACTGAAAGACCCGCAACCAATTGATACAGCCGGGGAGTTCAGTCGTGATCACTGTAGTTTGTGGTGTTTTAATGTATTTAACTTTTAAATTGACTCAAGTCCTACATTGTGGTAGCCATCAATCATCATACCACAATGTAGTATGATTTTAATCAATTTGGCCCAAATCAAAAATTATCCATAGGGAGGAAACCATGGAAAAAAAACTTCTTATCCTGGGAGCCGGCTGCGCAGGAACAATGGTTGCGAATAAGCTGCGGAAAAAGCTTGATCCGTCTGAATGGTCTATCACCATAATAGACAAGAATGACAGACATATTTATCAGCCTGGTCTTCTGTTTATCCCGTTTGGCATCTACCAGGCTCGTGATGTGATTCGTACCAGAAGTGAGTTCATGGGAAAGGGGATTCGATTTGTGGTTGATGAGATTCAAAAGGTGAACACAAATGACAAAACCGTGGAAACAACGGCTGGTACTTATAGCTATGACAAACTGATCGTGTGCACCGGGGTCGAACTCGCTCCCCATGAAATTGAAGGAATGATGGATGAATGGCAGACAGAGGTATTCGATTTTTACACACTGGAAGGTGCCGTCAATCTGGCTAAGGCCATGCGTGAATTCAAGGGGGGCAGGCTTGTTTTAAACATTGCCGAGATTCCTTTCAAATGTCCGGTGGCCCCTTTGGAGTTCATTTACATGGCTGACTACTTTTTTACCAAACGGGGTATTAGAAACGAGGTTGAGATTAAAATGGTGACCCCGATGCCGGGAGCTTTTTCCAAACCAAAGGCCAGCGCCTTCTTTTCGAAACTTGCGGAACAGAAAAATCTCAAGATCGAAACCAGCTTTGATCTTGTGGAAGTCGATTGCGAGTATAAGCATATCAAATCGGCTACGGGTGCGGTTATCGATTATGATTTGCTGGTCACCATACCTCCAAATGTGGGTGCAAAATTCCTGGTTGATTCCGGTGTGGCCATGGACGAGGTCGGTTATGTCAGAACAAACAAACATACCCTGAAGGCAGTTGACCATGAGGATATGTATGTGGTTGGAGACAGCTCGAACCTGCCTACCTCCAAAGCCGGATCGGTCGCCCACTTTTCTGCAGAGGTGATGGTTGACAACTTTATACGCGAGATCAACAACGAACCTGTGTTAGAGGAGTATGACGGTCATGCAAACTGCTTCATTGAAACAGGATATGATAAGGCAGCATTGATCGACTTCAACTATGACTACGAACCACTCCCGGGAAAGTTTCCTTTACCGGGTCTTGGCCCTTTTTCACTCCTGGGAGAATCAAAATCGAATCACTGGGGTAAAATGCTCTTTAAGTGGGTTTACTGGAATAAAATGATTACCGGTGAAGACCTGCCGCTGGAATCACAAATGTCAATGGCCGGAAAATTCAGTGACTGAAAACAAATGAACTGGTTTGGCTAATCAAATCATGCTGATATCACTATCCAAAAGCATGATTGATCAGCTTCGGATCTTTGGTTAATCATGCAATTCACTTAAGGAGGACCTCACATGACCAACGAAGAAAAAATTCTAGCAAAACTTGATGAACTAACTAACGACGTTCAAGAAGCAAAACGAGCCATCATGCCATATGTCGAGCTGAAAAAGGAGTTGGAGCCTGTTTTTAATGACCTGATGCAGGAAGTCATTGGCAAACTTGGGGGGCTCGATAAGAAATTTAAAATAGAGGATATTGGTGATTTAATTGGTCAGTTGTTAATCTCAAGCGGAAATATGGCTGAAGCTTTGAAGACCTTAAGCAGTATGATCGAGCTAAAAAAAGAAATTGAACCTTATAGCAGGGATATTTTTCAGTCGTACGTTTCGTTTCTCCATTCGACACTCCATGGCATCGATGGAGAGGATGTTAAAGAGGCTTTAAAGCAAACCTTAGCCAATATGGGAAATCTGGCTGAATCGATAAGGCTTCTGAATTCCGCCCTGGAGTTTAAAAAAGATGTGGGATCGCTTAGCCTGCTGTTTTTTAACGATTTAGTTGACAAACTCGAAATCGTAAAAAACAAGGGTTTGTTTACCTTTCTGAAAAAAATGACTACTATCCTCGAAAAAATCGGACTCAAGTTTAATGAAACAGATTTGGAAAATGCCAAGCCCATTCGCGGTGTTTTTGGTATGCTCTCAGCTTTAAGACGGAGCGATGTGCAGGATGGTCTTGGTATTTTGATTGAATTGTCGTCTGTTATGGCAGCGGTCAAAGAAAAGCCTGCAGCTTGAAGCCGATTGAGCGTTGTGTTTGACCACCCGGAAATGCGATATCGAATCGTCACAAGCGTATTTGATATTATAGCTTCAAAGAGGAGGGGCTATTGAATAAAAGTGAATTCTCCCTTGTCCGCAAAACTCTGAATAAAACACAAAAACAGATCAGTGAGTTACTTGGAGTTTCGATCAAGACGATCCACAGCTATGAGCAGGGTTGGCGCAATGTTCCCATACATGTGGAACGCCAACTTTATTTTTTCCTGACAAAACAGATCGGGCACAACAGGGTTGATAAACCATGCTGGGAAAGAAAAAAGTGTATCAACAAAGAGCAATGTCCGGCTTTTGAGTTTCAAAGTGGTGATATGTGTTGGTTTATCTGTGGAACGAGGTGTAACGGCACCGTAGATAACAATTGCAATGAAAAGCTTAAAATCTGCCGGGAATGCGAGGTCTTAAACGATCTTCTCATTGCCGGCGGTATTGTTGATGAAATGAACTGACAAAACGTTATGCCACACCGGATATTGGAAAAAAATACGAGGAGTAATTGCACAAACTATTTACCTTTCACTGGTTCTTACCGCATGGTTTACGGGCAAACACTTTCTAAAGTTGTTGTTAATCCGACAATTCCGCTTCAATCTCTTCCACGGTTGGTAAATTTGATTTCAGTTCATCCGGGAGTGATTTGGTAAGTGCTTTTTCCCACTCTGCCACGCTGATAGGTTTTGTGTATCCGGCCAGCACATATTCGGCAACAAACCTGTTCTTTTCCTTCACAAGCAAAAGTCCGATGGTCGACTTGTCGTCCGGATGTCTCATTGCTTCATCGACAATGGTCATGTACATGCCCAATTGGCTCACATGACCCGCCTGCAGTTTTCCCGCTTTTAATTCGATCACCACGTAGCGTCTGAGTTTAAGGTGATAAAACAACAGATCCATGTAAAAATCATCATCACCCACTTCCAGATGCACCTGACGCCCCACAAAAGCGAATCCCTGACCCAGCTCCAACAGGAAACGCTCGATGTGATCGATTAACTTTTGCTCCAATTCGTTTTCTCTTCTTGGATCGTCAGTACCCAGAAAATCAAAAATGTAGGGATCCTTGAAGACCTGGGATGCCATGTCGGACTCAAGCGGGGGCAAGGCAACATCAAAATTATTGATGGTTTGACCTTGTCTTTCGTGTAACCGGTTATCGATTTGGATGACAAGGATATTTTTGCTCCAGCCATACTCCAGCGTCTTTTGAGCATACCAACGTCGCATCTCCGGATTATTCAGTTTATCCAATAAAGTTAAGTTGCTGCGCCAGGGAATTTGTGCAACGGTGCGTTGCACAATTTTGCGATCCGGCCATGATTCGGCAAATTTTCGCATATATTTCAAATTTCTGAGAGAAAAACCTGTCATGTCCGGAAAAGCTTCTCTCAAATCATTGGATAACCGATCAATCACCTTAGCGCCCCACCCCTCCTCCTGTTGCTTTTTTAGAATCATGTTTCCAATATCCCAATACAGGACAATCATTCTGGAATTTGCCGATAAAACAGATGTTATCCGTTCACTTGTAATTCTCTCTTTTAACGCCTTGAAGAAGCTCTCGTAATCAGACGGCATTTTATGTTTTAAGTCGGAAATGGGAAGGTTTACACCTTCTATCTTTTTTCCGCGATTTTTTCTTGCCATGGGTATCCTCCCGGTATTTTCAGATTATTCCAATCCATGGTCCTCCCAATGCAGAATGAAACGATTTGCCTGCAAAACCGACCTTTGACCGCACCCTTCTTCAGTTTCAAACCCTGCTACAATGACAAAAAGAATGTATACATATGTTCACCTTCGTGCAAAATTCGAGGATTGTCAAGTCATAAAAAAGACCTTTCATCGTATTATTTCAATAAGCAACTACCCGCGTAAAACCAGGGTCAAACCTTTCAATGTGACTTTTTCTCTTGAGCTTTGCCGGCGACCACCTGTAAATCAGATGACGGTATATTGATTTCTGTAGAGACTGAAAAAACAGTTAAGCACGGGCTTGTGTTTGAGCCAATTCGAGGTGATCCTTTGAACTGAAAAGGCAAAGCGTTTACTACATCCTTGCTTTTTCAGTATTTTTTGTTGGAATTCTGCTGGGATTGAGCATGGAATTGATTCGGCGGAATAATCGATTCGGTTTAATCAAGGTGGAAAAGGCGTTGGGAACCTAGTGTAATCTACTGATTTATCGACCGATTTTCACCGCTGCTGAGCAGAAGACTGGTTTTGATCAGCAGCAATAATCCTGATAGGAGGGGAAGCTGAAAGGTTCCGCGGAGTTAAACAGCAGAATCGCCGCGTTCACCGGTTCTGATGCGGATCGTTTCTTCCATGGAAGAGACAAAGATTTTTCCATCTCCAACTCTACCGGTTTTCGCCGCATCCAATATTGTATCGACCACTTTGTCAACCATGGATTCTTCGACCACGATTTCGATTTTGGTTTTGGGGACAAAATCAACCTGGTACTCAGCACCTCGATATAATTCCGTATGACCTTTTTGCTGTCCGAATCCTTTCACTTCAAGTACGGTCATGCCGATATTAACGTGCTTTCCCAATGCCTCTTTCACCTCATTCAATTTCATCGGTTTGATTATGGCTTCTATTTTTTTCATATTTCACTCATCTCTGATAGTTATGCTAAGCAGAAAGTAATACAAGAATTTCAAACGTTATCTTACTAAACAGTTTCTGAGCCCAGCTCACCCGAACCAGCTTGCTTTGGAGCGGGACTTGAAGGTGGATAGGCACCGGATGAGAATGTTCCTGCTCCCGAGGTAAACTCAGGATAAGCCGCCAAACCGAATTCACTGGTATCGAGCCCTTCCATTTCTTCTTCCGGAGAAACCCGAATACCCATAGCATATTTGATCGCGGCCCAAACAACGAAGCTAATTGAGAAAGTAAAAATTCCTACGAAAAAGATACCTTTGAGCTGTCCAAAAATAGTGACATCCGGATTAAAAATTCCGACTGCCAAAGTACCCCAGATTCCATTAACCAAATGTACGGACAAAGCACCCACTGGATCATCAATTTTGAGACGATCAATCAAAGGTACTGCAAAAACGACCAAGGCACCTCCAATACCACCGATTAAACAGGCTAACCCCATACTTGGATAATCAGGCCCGGCTGTGATTGCCACTAAACCGGCCAGGGCACCATTGAGAACCATGGTGAGGTCCACCTTTTTATAGAGAAATTGAGTCAGGAGCATACCAACCACAGCACCGGCACAGGCTGCGATGTTTGTATTCGCAATTACGCTGGAGATAGCGTCGATATCAGCCTTCGTGCTCATGGCCAATTGTGACCCCCCGTTGAAACCAAACCATCCCAACCAAAGGATGAAGGTTCCCAAAGTAGATAACGGCAGATTTGCACCGGGAATCGGGTTAACCTTTCCACTTTTTGAATACTTTCCCAAACGGGGTCCGAGTAACAAGACGCCAGCCAGTGCGGCCCAGCCACCCACAGAGTGAACAATGGTGGAACCGGCAAAATCGCTGAAACCGGAAATTAATCCGCCTAACTCAGATCCACCCCAACTCCAATGTCCCTGGATAGGATAAATGAAAGCCGTCAGGATCACTGTAAACAGCATAAATGCCCAGAACTTCATCCGTTCGGCTACCGCCCCGGAGACAATGGAGGCTGCGGTTGCTACGAACACGACCTGAAAAAAGAAATCAGATAACAAACTATGGGCCTCGCCTTCTACTGAGGTTCCCCCCAGGGCAAATCCATAGCCGAAGAGAGCATTGCCTGATCCGTACATCAGGTTATACCCAATCAGATAGTAGGCGATGCATGCGATTGCGTATAACGAAATGTTTTTGGTTAATATGGCTGTTGTGTTTTTGGTTCTGACCAGTCCGGCTTCGAGCATGGCAAATCCTGCAGCCATCCACATCACCAGGCAGCCACTTAAAATCAGCCAAATTGAATCCAAAACGTATTTAATTTCTACCGTAAATTCCATGTTACCTCCTGAGGTTACAATCCTTGGGTTTAACTACAATGGTGTTGTTGTATGTTCATTCCTTATCTCAAACATCGTGCCTTCTATTGATTAATCAATTATTTTAATGATTTAACTCTGACGTGAGGGTTGTCGGCAGTATGACAAAATTAACATAAATAACAAAAAGTAATTTTTTTGACAAAATTATTGTCAGATTGGAAAACGAACTCACCAACAAACAGAATTCAAGAGCTTTCCAGGGAGATTGAAAGCCGGGGTAATCCCGTTTTGACAAAGCGGATGATGTTTTGGCTGGCAGCACATATCAATACAGGCAAGAGCGGCAAAGATCGTCAAAGTGTGTTTAAATCCATGCCTGCCCCCGGCTAATGCATCAAGGACAGTCACCGGTTTGTAAAAAAAGAGTGTTTATTAATAATCTGCCGGGCAAAAATTGGGGTTGCAATAGTAAGTAAAACAATATATTAGTCTGAAATCAATTTGCGATGGATTGAGTTTCCTCATCTATCTATGCCCAGTGACTCTGATTCATTGCCAATGAGAAAGACCTGAAGATGGAAACAATGATCAGTGGGAAACCAATAACTGATTGGATAAATCAACAACCTGTTTTGAGTGAAATTGTTTCGCTTATGCCTGTATTTTGGCTGAATCCGGAAAGACAGTCATTTTTGCAGGTGAAACCGAAGCTACCCTTCCGTTCGTCAGACGTCGCCGACGCGGCTGAAAGACTCTCCCGTTTTCGTTCTTATCTAGCTGACGTTTTTGCTGAAACCAAAGCAATGGATGGGTTGATTGAATCTCCCGTTCAAAAAGCTCCTTCAATGCAGCAAGCTCTCGAGCCGTTTTATTCAAACGTTCTACCTCAGAACCTGTTTGTAAAACTCGATAGTCATCTTGCGATTTCAGGATCAATCAAAGCCAGGGGCGGAATATATGAGGTATTGAAATTTGCGGAAAGTGTAGCTATAAAGAACGGGTTAATACAAATTGACGATGATTATTCAAAGCTCAGCCTTGAGAATATCCGGGATTGTTTCAGTCGCTACTCGATAATGGTAGGGTCTACTGGAAATCTCGGACTAAGTATTGGAATTATGGGGGCCAAACTTGGCTTTAAGGTTAGTGTTCATATGTCAGCTGACGCCAAACAGTGGAAGAAAGACCTGCTTCGTGCCAAAGGTGTCGATGTTGTTGAATACGAAGCAGATTACAGTCACGCTGTGGCACAGGGCCGTGAGCAGGCAGAAGCAGACCCATATTGCCACTTTGTGGATGACGAAAACTCCAAAGACCTTTTTCTTGGATATGCTGTTGCCGCTGATAGGCTCAAAAAGCAACTTGATGAGCAAGGTATTTCTGTTGATCAGGAAAACCCGCTTTTTGTCTATCTCCCTTGCGGAGTTGGCGGGGGACCTGGAGGCATAGCCTACGGACTAAAGCTCATCTTTGGAGATCATGTTCATTGTTTTTTCGGGGAACCGGTCCAGGCTCCTGCCATGTTAGTGGGGTTGGTTACCGGTCTTCATGATAAAGTTTCAGCAAAACAATTTGGAATTTCGGGAAAGACAGATGCTGATGGTTTAGCTGTCAGCCGGCCATCCGGTCTTGTATGCAAAACGATGCAACATCTGCTTTCAGGAGTATTCACCGTTTCTGATGATGAAATTTATCAGTTGTTGACCTTGTTTGCAGAAAGCGAAGGGATTCACCTTGAACCTTCTGCAACGGTAGGATTTTCAGGCTTTGGCAGAATAGTAAACGAAATGGACCGTTTCGAACTATCGCCTGGTCAAATCCGGAATTCGATCCATCTGGTTTGGGCGACAGGAGGGGCCATGGTTCCAAATGATGTTTGGGAAGAATACAACGCTAAGGGTACCGTGTTGCTGTCTCAATCTAGAAAATAGTTGAGTCTCCATACTTAACTATGATTTTTTTATCCTTGTTCTTATAAAATGCAATTTGGCAGGACTTGTCCTGTTAAAACCCAGCAAAAAAAGGAGATTTTATGGAAAAGTTAGACGCCATTATTGGAACAATCAATTCATTCGCCTGGGGGCCGCCGATGTTGATTCTTCTCGTCGGTACCGGTGTTTGGTTGACTTTGAGTTTAAGGGGGCTTCAGTTTACAAAATTGTGGCACGCGCTTTGGCTGGCACTCGTTAAGCGAAAAGACGACTCCGACGGCGAAGGTGACATTTCACATTTTCAAGCCCTGATGACCGCAATGGCAGCGACCGTAGGAACCGGAAACATAGCCGGTGTGGCAACAGCTATTGCCCTGGGAGGCCCTGGTGCCCTGTTCTGGATGTGGATTACCGGACTGGTGGGAATGGCTACAAAGTATTCAGAAGCCATCCTGGCAGTGAAGTATCGTGAAGTCGATGAGAACGGTGAAATGAGTGGTGGTCCCATGTACTACATCTCCAAAGGGTTGAAACTGCCTTGGCTTGGAGCCGTATTTGCCGTATTCGCAGCCATCGCCGCTTTCGGAATTGGAAACATGGTTCAGGCGAACTCAGTAGCTGATGCTGTTGAAGCTACATTTAACGTTCCCTTCTGGGTGACAGGTCTGATCATGATGGTCCTGTCTGCTGTTGTAATTTTGGGTGGTATTAAGTCTATTGCCAAGGTTACAAGCTACCTGGTACCAATTATGGTTGTCTTTTACATTCTTGCTTCCCTCTACATCATTATCACTCATATCAGCGGTGTACCGGCAGCCTTTGCCTTGATAGTTAAGCAGGCGTTTAACCCAACTGCAGCTACCGGTGGATTTGCAGGTGCGACTATTATGATGGCAATCCGATTTGGTGTTGCTCGAGGTGTGTTTTCAAACGAATCAGGACTTGGTAGCGCGCCTATCGCCGCCGCCGCTGCTAAAACCAAGCATCCGACAACTCAAGCCCTGGTTTCAATGACCCAGACTTTTATCGATACCTTGATCGTTTGTACGATGACAGGACTGGTATTGATCCTGACAGGTGCCTGGTCAAGCGGCCAGACCGGTGCGGAATTGACGGCAACTGCATTTCAAAAGGGAGTAGTTGG
>JAKSDL010000741.1 GCA_022360105.1 Pseudomonadota bacterium | reverse complement strand
TGCTGATATTGGAAGAAATACCCACCCTAAGAACCTGGATTGGCGGCATTGTAATTTTGGGAACGATTTTTCTGGCAACCATTCGCAGGCAAAAAGCTTAGTCATTCCATCGTTTCTACCGGCTTCCGGCTACAGCTTCAAGATTGTGGCAAGGTTAGAACAATGATTGCTCGTATATCGAGATGATTGATTACTGATTGTTAGAAAAAGGGGCGTTTGTATACTCAACCGTCGTGGTTTTAATGTAGGGTGGGTTAAGGAGTGTAACGACGAACCCACCAACATGATGCTAATAATTTTGAATTGTTAACGAAGGGCCGTAGGGTGGATCAAGCGACAGGGGATTCGTCGCATTCAATGATTCAGTTTTTGTTGTAATTGATGGGCAGGCTTCGCCGGCCCATCCTACATCGAAATGATTGATTATTCGAATGGTGTTTTTAATAATCAATTGCTAATTGTGAATTGTTAATTTTTGGTCAGTGATGGGTACGTTGTACCCATCCGTTATGTTTTAATGACCCAGATAAGCCTTGATGATGCTTTCGTCTTGTTGCAGTTCTTCGGCGGGACCTTCGATTACGATCTTTCCATTTTCGAGCACGTATCCGTAATCAGCGATTTTGAGAGCCACTTTGGCGTTTTGTTCAACCAGCAGGATAGTGGTTCCTTCATTGTTGAGGCGTTTTACAATCTTCATGATGTTTTGCACGAGGAACGGTGCCAGTCCCATGGATGGCTCATCGAGCAGCAACAACCTGGGTTCTGTCATCATGGCCCGGCCAATCGCCAGCATCTGCTGTTCTCCTCCGGATAGCAGGGCGGCATCTCCGTTTTGCCTGTCATCAAGAATGGGGAACATCTCGAATACGTGCTGCATACGGCGTTTTCTTTCCGCATCATCTTTTAGGGTGAAGGAGCCCAAATCAAGGTTCTCCCTGATGGTCATGCCTTTAAAAATGTGGCGACCCTCAGGCACGTGAATTAATCCTTTGTTGACTACTTCATGTGCAGGCAACTTGGTAATGTCATCTCCCATGAAATCGATGGAACCGGATGTGACATCCACCAGGCTCGATATCGCTTTCAAAGTGGTACTTTTACCCGCTCCGTTTGCCCCCAAAAGAGCGATGATTTTACCTTTTTCGACAGATAAACTAATTCCACGCAAGGCGTGAATTTTACCGTAGTGGGTATTTAGATCGTTAATATTCAGGACTGTTTCACTCATGCGGCTGCCTCCTCATCTTTACCGAGATAGGCCTCAATTACTTTTGGATCGTTTTGAATGGTTTCGGCATCTCCTTCGGCAATCTTTTTCCCGTAATCTATCACAGTAATATGCTCTGATACCTTCATAATGAGTCCCATGTCATGCTCTATCAGAAAAACGGTAATTCCCTTTTCTTCCCTTATTTTCCGTATCAGGGCAATCAATTGCTCTTTTTCGTCATAATTGAGTCCGGCGGCAGGTTCATCCAGCAGTAACAATTTTGGTTGTGTTGCCAGTGCTCGAGCCCATTCTACTCTTCTTTGGTCTCCGTAGGGTAAGTTGGTCGCCATCCAGTCTTTCTTGTCAAGAATACCGACGAAATCCAGGCACTCTTCACAAAAGGTGCGGATTTTTTCCTCTTCCTCTTTCTGTTGGGATGTATGCAGTACGGCACCCCAGAAGCCGGCAGAAGATCTACAGTGCATTCCGGACATAACATTTTCCAGAACTGTCATGTTTCTAAACAACCGAAGGTTTTGGAAAGTGCGGGCTATACCCAGCTTGGTGATTTTATGCGGCTTTTTTCTGGTAATACGGGTGTTTTCAAATATAATTTTTCCCTCACTGGGTTTATAGAACCCGGTCATACAATTGAAGATCGAGGTTTTTCCGGCACCGTTGGGCCCGATCAGACTGGAGATCGAGTTGTGCTCGATATTGAAGTTCAAGGTATCGATTACCTTCAACCCCCCAAAACTCAAGCTCATGTCTTTTATTTCAAGTATCGCCATGGATTTTCCGTTTGTTTCAGCTTTGGTAGCAGTTCAATTTAACTTCTTTTTTCGGGCCAGATGCCTTCGGGTCTGTAGAGCATAATCAACAGCATGAGGACGGCAAAGAAAAGAAGCCTTAGTGATCCGATTTCTCTAAAAACTTCGGGGAAGATAATTAAAGCAAACGCCCCGACAATGACACCAGGGATCTTTCCCATTCCACCCAGTACAACACCCAGTAAGATGAGTACAGATTGAGTGAACATAAAGGTTTCCGGTGAGATTGCTGTCATTTTAACTGCGAAAAAGCTGCCGGCGATTCCCCCAAAAACTGCGCCGATAATATATGCATAGAGTTTTACGGCAATGCGATTTAACCCCATTGCTTCTGCGGCGTCTTCATCTTCTCTCACATATTTCCAGGCACGACCGAGTCTGGAGTTCTGTAATCGATAACTCACAAAAACTGCCAGCAGAGCCAGAATAAAGAAAACAAAGTAAAAATCACTGATATCATTAAGAGCGATACCAAAAAAACTGGGACGTTCAATGCCAATTAATCCGCTGGCACCACCGGTAATCTCCATATTTCTGGCCGTAATTCTAACGATCTCGCCAAATCCCAGGGTCACAATAGCCAGGTAGTCACTGCGAAGTCTCAATGTGGGACCGCCAATAATAAAACCGGCCAGCATGGAAAAGACTATGGCAAAAGGAATGGTCAACCAGAAATTCATATTGAATTGGGCTGTTAGTATACCTGTTGTGTATGCGCCCACAGCAAAAAATGCTGCATATCCCAGATCCAGCAGTCCTGCGTAACCCACCACGATGTTCAGCCCCAGGCAAAGGATCACATAAAACCAAACATTGGACATGATTTCAAGCACATAGTTATTTGCCATAAAAGGAAGTATCATTGCCAAGACAAATAAACCTGTGAGGACAAGCACCCTGTTTTTCTTGACTTGGAAAAAATCGAAGATGCGATTTTTAAGTGTTGGTGACTCCATATTCGAATCCTTTAATTCCTAATAGTGTGCATTTCTACATTCGTTCTATTTCTGTTTTGCCCAGAATTCCTGTTGGTTTGGTAACGAGTAGCAATATCAGTACTGCGAATGCAAAAACGTCTTTCCACTCAGATCCGATATAAGGTATCTGAGTTCCAAATGCTTCCAACAACCCAAGAATAATTCCACCGATCATAGCGCCCGGAATGCTTCCGATTCCGCCGATCACAGCGGCAGTAAACGCTTTTAATCCGATGATAAAACCCATAAAGAAATGGATGCTGCCGTAGTAGGCTCCTGCCATAACGCCTGCGGCAGCGGCCAGTGCTGATCCTATAAAAAAAGTGACGGCGATAACCTTGTTGACATTTATTCCCATCAATCTGCAGGCATCCTTGTCTATGGATATGGCCCGCATGGCTTTGCCATACATGGTTTTGCCGACAAAAAGATGCAGGATAATCATCAAAATAGCTGTTGCTGAAACAAGAATAATCTGTGTTTTTGTAATATAAACGTTGCCCAGCTCGAATCCTTCGAAACCCAAACTCGTGGTAAAAGCCAGGTATTCACCGTCGGTCATGGCCATGACGCCATTATACAATATCATGGAAACAGCCAGGGCGGTGATCAGGATCGATAGCCGATGAGCTTTGAGCATGGGGACATAGGCAACACGCTGAATGATGATGCCAAAACTACCAACGATCAGCATGGAGAGCAGCATGGACACCCCGATTCCCAGCCAGGTATCACCCAGGACTGAACCGACAAAGGTCAGGATGGAAAATCCTACAAAGGAACCCACCATGTAAATATCACCATGGGCGAAATTCAATAGCTTAATAATTCCGTAAACCATGGTATAACCAAGAGCCACCAGGCTGTAGAAGGAGCCCAGGATCAGGCCGTTGGCCAGTTGTTGAAGAAATATATCCAGTACAGACACGACAAATTCCTTTGTTACAAGTTTGTAGAAACTTCGTGCGATAAAACCCCGGTTCTTCGCACCACGAAAAACCTGTGTTCAGATCAGGCCTTCCAACAACCGGGGCTTTGGAATCAAGAAAGGAGAAAAAACGTCGATCGCTCTACTTTCGTGAATCGACGTTGGTTTTTTCCGACTCGGTGATTATTTATGAAGCTTGAACTTGCCACCTTCAACTTTCAGAACAACAAAGTTACTGGTAGCCAGGGTGTTTTGCTTGGTAAAAGAGATCGATCCGGCAATACCTTTAAAAGCTTTGGTGTTTTTTAAGGCATTAATGATCGCCTTTTGATTGGTTGAACCGGCTCTTTTAAGAGCATCGGCCATCAAGTACATTCCGTCATAAGAAAGAGGTGAGTAAGCACCAGGTGCCTGCTTGAACTGCTTCTTATAATCCATGGTGAATTGCTTGGCACCTGGAAGGTAATCAGCTGTCGGGTTGGAGAAGCAGTAAACACCTTCAGTTGCCTTGCCACCAATCTCAATCAATTTTGCGTTATTCGAGCCGTCCCCTACTGCGATGGTTCCTCTGAATCCAATTTGTTTCAATTGCTTAATCAGCAAAGCGCCTTCTGAATAGTAAGCGGTCCAGAAAACAGCATCAGCTTTCTTACGTTTAATGCTGAAAGCCAGCGCTGAAAAGTCCTGCTCACCCTGGTTCACTACATCAAAAGAAACAACTTTTCCTACTCTTTTCCATTTATCGCGGGAAAGCTTTGCTAAATCTTCCGAATAAGCATCCCCCATGTGCACAACTGAAAGGTTCTTGACACCCAGTTTCTTGAAAAGATTGATAGCAGTATCTGATTGATCAGCACCTGTACTGTTAATCAGGAAAGCATTGCCTTGATTGGCCGGAATCAGCTTGGTTGAATTGGCAGCCGGAATAATTAACGGAATGCCTGCGTCACCATAAAGCTTCAATGTAGGGAGCGTTGAACCTGAGCAATATCCTCCAACTACGCCTACAACACCTTCAGATATCAGTTTACTGGCGGCAGCTGTTCCTTGCTGAGGGTCGCACGCATCATCTCCGGTCACTGTTACAATTTTGTTTCCTAAAACACCGCCTTTGGCGTTAATTTCCTCCACAGCCAGTTTCATGGCGTTTTCCATGGTTTTCCCATCAGCAGCCACACTACCGGTGGTAGGAACCATAATTCCCAGCTTGATCTCAGCAGCAAGACTCTGGCTCGCATAAAACGCAACAAAAGCAATTATCAACGTCGCGATAATAGAAACTCTCTTAATCATGATACCCCTCCTTATTTACAATAATCATTGAACAACAGATGTGAACAAAACCAAGGGCAAATGGTCCGGCCCGACGATTCAACACCCGGGTTCCCGCCCTTATCATCCATCATCCCCTATTGCCCATTGTTCACAAGCGGAAAGCTTAAAAAAATATAATGGTTAAACCATTATAATCCGGTTCTTTCCAAACTTATAACTGATGCTGCCTGACGCGTACTCAGAATTATATTGTACCTGCCTTTTGACAACATCAAATCCGGTTATTTGCATCTAATCAAAACCTTGCCGGTTGGCAATTTTGACCTCTGCCATCATAAACATGGAATTTGACACAGACTACTGATCTGGTTGCCCGGGATGCTCCTAAAGGCTGAAACCAATGAATGCCGAAAATTTGAACAATTCTTATATTTCAAGTGTTGCGTTGTCAACCGAAAAAAAGTAGGAGGGGTAAACCAAACAAGCCTTTAAAGGCACAACCACCTATGATAATTACAATTATTCGATGCAATTTGAAAAGGTTTGGCGAATGGCAGTTATAAAAGTGGAGTTTTGGGATGATTCTTTGATAATCGGGGTTAGGAAATTATCGTTATTATAGAATGATAACGTGGAATAGACCCTGAATTAGTGAAGCTGCAAAGGGAAATCGAAGTTATCGATTCGGATATCCCTTTTCCAAATGGTCTAAACTATTTCCCAGCCGGTATCCAGGAGCCCCGGGATATCACATTCCAAGATCTGGGCTTGGGTCATCAGTTGCTGGTCGACTACTCGATTGGAATTATCAAATTGTTTGACAATGAAGCCCTGGCTTCCCTGGTAGGAAATCCAGATTCCATCTTTTTCGCTCCATAAGGTTTGTGAATTTCGTATTGCTTTTTTTAGCCTGTCAGACAGTTTTTGGCGTTTTCTTTCAAGCACCGCTTCACTGCTTCTGCGTTCACGAGGCTTTGATGCACCAGCTTTGATCCGTTTTCTTTTAGTTTGATCATCCCGGGCCGGTTCATCCCCTTCCTTGCGATGAACCCTGATCACTTCTGTATATGCCGGAACACCATCCTTGTAAACAATATGCTTTACATCTCCATGCTTATGTTTGTTGGAGCGTGTGCCCGATTTTCGATAAACGGTTTGTTTGGAAGAATAAAGACTTGATATTTCAGACATTGGTTTCTCCCGATGGATGTTAAACGCGTGCGTTCAATTCAGGTTTTCCAGTATTGAAATGCACAAACCAATCCCCATTTATATTTAATTGTGTATTTTTTTGTTGGGATTCAAGCGAATTATGGGTTGTTCATGCAGGCACGGATTTGGTCGGTCGTGAAACCTCTTCTTGCCAGAAAATCGTATTGTTTTTTTCGTTCCTTCATAGTCAGCTTTTTGCCGGTTCCATATTTTTTTCGAAGTTGATGCTGAGCCAGACTGATCCAATCAATATCCAGGTTCTCCAGGGCAGCATCTAATTCCGCTTCCGATACACCCTTTTGTTTAAGATCGTAACGTATGGCTTTGGGGCCTTTGCCGGAAAGACTAAGTTTTTCAACGTGGCGTTGAATGTCGATCTCAACAGTGGGTTTTTTTTGTTCATATTCCGGAACCAGGTGTTCCATGGCATGGTTGATCTGATCTTTGGTGAATCCTTTTCTGTATAGTTTCTGTTTCAAGCTTTTGTGAAGCTTAAAAGGTATTTTTGATTTGTTGCTGTGACCATATCCTTGGGCCGAAAGAGTCTGATCTTTGATTTTTTTGGCAAGTTCAAACCAGATTTGGTCATTTTCATTAAAGTAGTTGGTGATGAGTGCCTCGCTTAATCCTCCCCGCTTTAACAGTTTTTGTTTGATTTCCCCGGGTCCCTTTATTTGCGGACCGTTTGTTGCCATGGCAAGTTGATTCTTAAGGTAGCGCTCGTCGTTGATGGCTCCGTCTTTTATCAATTCATTAATGACCGGTCCCGGATCGATTTCCTGATCTGATTCCATTGCCCTTTTTACAATCATCTGGCTCATCTCGAAAGAGGAATAGTCGCGTGTTGCCAGTTTATACAAGCACCATGATTTCCAGGAAATTTTAAGTGGCTTTCGTTTCATTAGGCGATGTTGGTTGTGAATGTTGAATACTTCAAAAAAGAGGCAGGCTTATCATAGATAGAACAAATAAAATTGCCAACCGTTCTGCAAATAAGCGGCGCAGCAAAAAGTTTCAGATGGTTTATCAAGAAGCGAGGTTCACAGCTTGGAAAAAGAATCTCTCGCGGGCTCTGGCAGATCCTTCACATTCGTTGAGGATGACATGCAGTCCCTCCCTTGACTAAATGACATTGCCGCAGGGACGACACTCAGTGTCATCAGATTTTGATGCATGTGTTTTGATGTGCAAACACACCCGGATGAAATCTCGGTAAATTATTAAGCCTTGCAATTGCCTTAATCAACTTAGCTTCGTATAATCTGTAAAATAAGAGTTTTATGCTTCAAACCCCCATATAAAGAGATATGCTGAGCGTAGAATTCACCGGTTGTTACCTTTGAAAACAAGGTGGATTCTATTCAATAAAACCAGTTTTAAACAAGTATTGTTATTCAACTGAAGTATCTGGATAGTTGATGAAGGAAAAATAATTTAAGGGAGTAAATCATGCAAGATGTTTTCTATCCTAAAAGTGTTGCGGTTGTGGGTGTTTCTGCCAAACCTGACAATTTGGGACGTAATATCATGTTGAATCTGGTGGATTTCGGATTTGACGGTATTGTCTATCCTGTAGGGCCCAAGGGAGGGGCTATCACCACCAGACGTATCTATAAATCAGTGATTGATATTCCGGATCATGTGGATCTTGCTGTTATTCTTGTTCCTGCCAGGTTTGTACCTGATGTTTTGGAAGAGTGCGGTCAAAAAGGGGTAAAAAGAGCAATCATAGAAACTGCCGGATTTCGCGAATATAGTGATGCAGGGAGAGAGATCGAGGACAAGGTGGTCGAGGTTGCTAACAAATACAATATCCGATTTATCGGGCCAAATTGCATTGGGGCGATCAATATGGACAATGGTTTTTGTGTGCCGTTTCCCCGTTTGACGCCGTTTATTCGCAAGGGAGAAGTATCTATTATTTCCCAGAGTGGTGGTGTTGG
>JAKSDL010000735.1 GCA_022360105.1 Pseudomonadota bacterium | reverse complement strand
GTTACCTGGCGCTGGCGATTTCCCGATTTTTTACCGGAGGACTGGAGTTTGAAATTCTGGAACAAAGGATTGGATTCCCTGAGTTTACCGGCCTGGAATACGATTTCTGTTGGATTGACAGCTTCGGTAGTCGCAGTAATCATTGTGATCGGTTGTTTGGAAAATGAACTACGCCTGTTGCGCAAAGGCAGGGGTACCAACACAGAAAAGATACTTTGGCTGATCTATTTGCCGTTGTTAATTCCACAAATTGCTTTCTTGTTCGGAGTCCAGGTTGTTCTGGTTAGTTTGAGACTTGATGGTAAGTGGTTTAGCCTGGTCTGGTCACATCTCTTGTTTGTTTTGCCCTATGTTTTTTTAACATTGGGGCCCATCTACAGGGCTTATGACCAAAGAATGACAGATGTGGCGGTCACACTCAGTGGCTCCAGTTGGAAAGCACTGGTTAAGATCAAATTTCCCGTTCTATTGCGACCCATTTTATTTACCCTGGCTATCGGATTTTCCGTCAGTGTTTCCCAATACCTGCCGACCTTGTTTGTCGGTGCCGGAAGATATGATACCATTACCACAGAAGCGGTTGCCTTGGCCGGAGGGTCTGATCGCAGGATTGTGGCCGTTTATGCCTTATGTCAGCTGTTGGGACCGTTGATCTTTTTTCTGGTCGCGCTTCTTTTTCCCAAGTTTTATTTTAGAAACCGCAAAGCAATGCAAATCAATCAATAGTACCATGCTGCTGGATTTAAAGAATGTTCAAATTTCATTAAAGGAAGGTCCGCTCTTCCAGCCTCTCGACATCACAATCAGACCGGGAGAAGTAGCAACGGTGATGGGACCCAGCGGCTGTGGTAAATCCACCCTGCTTTCTGCGATCTGTGGTAATCTTTCCGAATCGTTCACGTTGGAAGGAGATATTTTATTGGATGGAACATCGATCCTTGATATTCCAATGGAAAAGCGTCAGATCGGTTTGTTGTTTCAGGATGATTTGCTGTTCCCTCATCTGGATATTGCCGGTAATCTTGCATTCGGATTACCCAGGGATACTCCGAAACCGGAAAGAAAGGATCGGATTGCCAATGCACTGAAAAGAGCCGGATTGGAAGGATTTCAACGCAGGGACCCGGCGACCCTGTCCGGTGGACAAAGGGCACGTGTGAGCTTGCTACGAAGCCTGCTGGCTGAGCCCAAAGCGCTCTTGCTGGATGAACCCTTTTCCAAACTGGATCAACAGCTGAAAGGTCAGATTCGTGAGTTTGTCTTTGAACAGGTTGCCTCCATGAACATTCCTACATTGCTGGTCACCCATGATCGAAAAGACTGCCCCAACGGCCAGTTGATTGATTTAACCATGAATGGGGAGAATCATGCTGGATAAATGGACCCTGGGCTGGATAAAACCGCTGACACAGAACATTGCCAAGGGTTTTAATAAATTGCATATTACCCCAAACCAGGTGACGGTTGTCGGATTTCTGATTGGCATGGGTGCCATACCGGCATTATGGCAACAACAGTATTATTTAGCCCTGGGATTGATTTTGCTAAATCGGCTATTTGACGGGCTGGATGGTGCGCTGGCGAGATTAGTAGGACCTTCGGATGCCGGTGGTTACCTGGATATTACCCTGGATTTTCTTTTCTATTCCGGCATCGTCTGGGGTTTTGCCCTGGCTGATCCTTCCAACAATGCCCTGGCAGCAGCCACCTTGATTTTCTCTTTCGTGGGTACGGGGTCCAGTTTTCTGGCTTTTGCGATTCTGGCGGCCAAACGGAATATCGACAGCATCACTTACCCTCAGAAATCATTCTACTACCTGGGCGGACTGACCGAAGGCACGGAAACCATTATTGCCCTTTCAGTCTTTTGCCTGTTTCCAAATCACTTTCCCATCCTGGCCTACAGCTTCGCCGGGCTCTGCTGGATAACCATTGTTTCTCGCATCATTGGCGGGTATTATACCTTGAAATCATGAGCTGATTGTTTGGTTTCTTTTTGCCATTCCAGACTTGACCCGGCATCCAATAT
>JAKSDL010000080.1 GCA_022360105.1 Pseudomonadota bacterium | reverse complement strand
GCCTGTTTTTTGTTCATCCAACTCCTGCTTTTGGTTATGTAGCTATCGACCCCAATTTCGGGCTCCCAATATGCCATTACCAGCGTTGTAGTTATAAACCAAAGCCAGGTTGGGCTGCACGTCGTTGATGCTTTTGGGTATTTCAATCGGGATGACATGGGTATAAGAACCATCTGGTTCGATACCAGCGAAAATGCTTTGATTAACTAAGAGAGCTAGTAAAATTTTGAATATGATGTGTTTGAATAATTTCATTGTTTTCATATCGGTTTGGGAAGTGGTCTGGCAAATGACTTGGGGCGACTGCATGAGTTCGACCAGGAGGAAATACCCTAAACTGATCGGATTTGAAAAAACTTTTCATTTATTAAAAACTCAGCCAATTGCTATCTCACATTGCGGAGAATAGATCAAATTGAAAATTTAGACTTAGAGTGAAGCTAAAATATTCAAATAGTTACTCAATGATGCAAGAGTGGTTCTGAGAGAAACGACTGGGGCGGGAAATCCGTTGTCCTTGTTTGGTAAGACAATAAAATTCTGGAGCAGATTTAAAAACTAAAGGATTTTTGATGATTTATATCGTTAAAAGGGTAGTCGAAACATATAAATTCATATTTATTGCTAATTGATCAATTTATACATCGAAAATTCACTAACATAGTCTCCATCAATGTATAGGGAGTGATTGATTTCACCTTCAATTTTGAAACCTAATTTTTTGTAGCGGTTGATAGCCCTTTGGTTGTGGGTCATGACTGTTAATTCCAGTCGGTGCAATCCGGTTGATTTTGCCCAGTCTTCAAGGCGCTGGAGCAGGCTATTTCCTAAACCTTTCCCTGCTTGGCTCTGTAAGATACCGATCACTATGTGCGCTTTATGGGAGTTGCGCTTGTAGTCTCCACCTGCAGCAGATACGTAACCAACCAGTTGGGAATCACTTTCAGCGACCAGAAGAGTAGAATTAGATTTCACAACGATTCCGTTGATTATCTCTGTTTGTTTTTCCAGCGAAGTATCTCTTTCTCCGGGTTCGAGCATCATGAATGTTGTTTCTTCATCAAGTTTTTTGCATAGCTCCAGGAAAGCCGCAGCATCAGTAGTTTTAATTTCTCTTATTGTTATCATTATTTTTAGTGAAGGCACGTGGAATGAAGGCTGACTATGCCGCTTTTAATAATATGACTTGTCTGATAAGGATATCGAGGATCAAGAGGAAAAGAAAGGCTGCCAGTAGGTATGGCCAAAAGCTGGATTTGATCTCTTGATTAGACAGGTTTGCAGAAAACAAAAATTCTACCTCTTCATCGGCTGTAAGAGTACGACCACCAGTCGTTTCGGCCAAATTATGCAAAAGAGCATAGTTGACTGACCGGGCTCGATATTCATCCCCATAGGGAATGGTGAAACCGAACACTTTTGTACCTATGTCTGAAGATTTGTTTTTTGAATGGAGGCTCAAGTAGTATTCTCCGCTCTCTTCGGCGGTGAATGCTCCCTTGTATACCCCCGGGGCATCCTGCTCCATAGGAGTGGTAGCACTGGAATTAGATGGAAATAGCACCCCGAGTTGCAACGACAAGTTGTTTACAAAGTTCTTCTGTTTATCGGTTATTTCAGCAGTAAAAGTAACCTGTCCTTCGTTTAAAACGGTCCTGGTTATAATGTTTTGTTCTGTTTCCGGTTGTTGTATCCAGCGGACAAGCGTTGATAAAAAACTCCCGAAGTGATCCCAATTCAACCAGGCCTGGCTCCATATTCCGGAAAGATCCGATGTAAAAGCCGCACTCCTGCCCAATCCATACCGCCAGGTAGCCAGCAGGGGGCCGTGGTCTGTTTGCAGGATGTTAGTTGCACCAGGCTTTGAGTAGCTAATGTCCATTCCGTAAATAGGGGGCAATTGGTCTGAAATCAAATTTCTGGAGATTTCATTTCTAAAAGCCACCCTGGGTTGCAGATGCCTTTCCGTGATGATGTTTTTTGTGACAATTTTGGTTTCATAAACGAAGATCCTGGGAATCTGATTAACATCATCGGTGAAAAAGCTTCTACCCTCGCCCCATTCTGCGATTGATTCCATGAACTCACGATTAGAGTCGTAACCGATTGCCACGGTTGAAATGGTAATGTCGGCCTTGTGTATTTTTTTAATTAAAGGAGCATAATCTATTTCATCCGTTATCCCATCCGACAAAACAATGATATGTTTTCTGGCGGCTTTTACTTTACCCAACTTTTGAAACACGTTGTTTAAACCCGGATAAAGATTTGTTCCGCCATCTGCTGCCAACGCATTTAGTTTATTTGCGATATCCTGCCTGTTCTCAGCTTTAGTGATGGGAACAATCCATTCGAACTGGGAATCAAATGCCAACACCCCTACCTTGTCAAAGGGATTGAGCATTTCAATTGTGGAAAACGCTGCTATCTTGGCGCCCTGCAATTTATTATTTCCGGCAATATAACCTGACATGCTCGATGATTTATCGATCACCAGGATGAGACAAAGGCTCGGGAAATCCATGGTGGTCGGAATATCCATAAACACCGGTAAAGCCCTTTCAATTGGCGTGTTTTGGTATCTACCTGCACCAAAACTCTCATCGCCGCCTGTCATTAGCAGGCCTCCCCCGGTGTCTTTTACATAGTTTTCTATGTTTTTCATCGTAATCGGGTTAATGGACCTTGCCGGGACATTGTCAAGAATAACTGCCCGATAATCGATCAATGCGCTCATGTTTTGAGATAACTTATCTGCGGGCATTTCGGTGACACTAAATCCCTGCTTTCGTAAAACCCTTGTTACCAAGGATTTCACACCAGACTTTTTGGTTACAACTAAAAGACCCGATTTCTGTGTGCCATAAGTGAACGAGGAGCCAGAGTTGTTTTGATGGATTGTATCTGCATGCGGATTGACGATGGCTTTGTACAAATACAGGCCGGGTTCTTTCAGCACATCAGTAAAACGAAAAAGATTCTTTCCGGCATGTAAGGTGATTGGGGTATTAGAAACCAGTTCATCATTTCTTAGCAATAGTAGTTCAGCCCGGTTTTTATCGCTGCTTGAGATTTGAACTTTTACTTCAAATGGCGTCTCCAGAGAGATGTTTTTTGGGGTTTCCAATTTATCCAGAAAAACTTCTTTACCAATTTGTCTGGACGCAAAGGTCACAGGATAAATTTCAATACCAAGGGAACTGGCAAGCCCGGCCATTTGCCCGGCGTTACCCACTGTCTGGTTTCCATCGCTCAGCAGCACAATCCTGCGGATACCGGAGGTGGGAAGCCTTCCTATTGCCAGTTGGAGTGCTTCGGAGATGTTGGTGTGCCGGGTTTCAATATCTGATTGGATCTCAATGTCACCAAAATTATTGGAAAGGGTTGCTTCCAGGAAAGGATGCTTTCCAAAAACAATCAGACCGCCTCTGTCGTCCGCAGTCATTTGGCTGGTTGTTTTCTTGATAAATTCTAGCGCCTTGGTTTTTTCTTTTTTGGTTATACTGTCCGATTGATCCAGGACGAAAAATAGATCAACGTTGTCAGTATGCTGCCGCATCCCCGGCTCGGCCAAGGCTAGTCCGATAAACACTATCAGGAGAGAACGGATGCCGACTGCGACCAGATGACCGATAGTTTTTTTTCGATCCTTATTAAAATGATAGTAAGATATCCAGACAATGGGAATAAGTAGCCAAAACAAAAGAAAAATCGGTTTCACAAACGTAAAAGGCAAGTGAATCATAGGGCTCTCCTGTGAAGCCAGAAGAACCATTCAACCATGGTTACAGCAGCCATCAGGATCAAGACAATCCACCAAAGAGGTAAATCCGCAGTGTGTTTGCTGATGGAGTCTGAAATGGTACCCTTGCTTGATATATCAGTTTCGTGCAAGGGGAGAATATTTGATTCGGCTTCATCAAACAGGTTTACCGCAAAATATTGTCTCTTTTCTCCACCGGTTACTTTGTAGATGCCGACGTGATGGGTAGATTCGTAAATAAACGGAGAAGAGGCTAGAGGATATTCTGTCCGGGTATCAGCTGGTGTTCGAATGGCGATCTCTTTTTTATCGGCTTTGAAAAAGAGAGGCATCGGCTCCCCTGCTTTGATCTGGACTTCGGTGAATTGCCTTTTTCCAGGGTTTAACCATTCAAAGATATTGCTCATCAACACAGGGAAAGCGACTCTCAAAGACAGGTCAGAACGGGTGATATCAAATCCCAGGTAAGCAACCCTCAGTTTGTCTTTTTGAAAAGTGTACAATAGGCTGGTTCGGTTTGAATCGATCAAAGGCAATACGGTTTTATCTGTAGTAACCATAGATGCCTTTTCGATGATTAGTTTGTCTAAATTGAGATTTGCCGTAAGGGGATGATTGCGATCCCAACCAAGTACCTTGGGATAATTGATTTCTGCTACTTTTTTTATGGGAACAGAAGGGTTGAAACTGTTGATCAGAAGCAGGTTTCCTTCTTTGACGGGAGGAGAATCAATCCCATCAACGATCACAATGTCATTTAGACGAGTTTGGTCTTTCCAGGAACCGGGGATAATACCGTCTACTTTGCTAACCTGAAAATTTGGAAAGGTTTGCAACAATTTTTCAACGAAGTAGTTGCCCTTTGAAATCAGGAGCACAGAAATTGTACTGGATTGCTTTAAGACCGAGTATGCAGCATTATCGACCGGGAAATCATCTTCAATATCCAAAACAGCTTTATATTTTCCCGGGTATAACTGGACTGCAGGAAAGATCATCGATTTTTTTTCATTTGCCTTTAATCCAACGGTGCGTTCTCCCACGACTTCTCCTTCCAATTCCAGGCGCAAAGGGCTCACAGTCGAAGAGTTAGTGAAATTTTTTACTTCCAATAATATTTCGAACAAATCGTTGGTGTTTAATGTCCTTCGTATCCTGAATTTGGTTATTCCAATATTCCTTTCCCCTCCCTTAATAGTAACCAGGTTTAACTGCGAATGGACGCTCCCTAAGCCTTTCATATCCTTCCCCGCGCCATCGGTGATAACAAATATCTGATCATTGCGGTCCGATTTGTAAAAAGAAAGGGCAAAATATATGGCACTCCTGATGTCTCCGGCAGTGTCAACTGGTTTCAGGTTAGTTAAGGAGTCTTTCAATGCAGATCGATCATTCGTGAAATGGTGAACCAAATAAGGTTGGATTCCGGTTTGCACAAGCAATAGGCGGCTGTTTGGAGGAAGATCTTTTACCAGTTGCAATGCTTTTTTCCTGGCGAGGTCAAACCTGGTAGAAGAACCTGCCCGGGTTTTCATGCTGGCGCTTGTGTCTATAACCAGAATTCGATCCCCTTCCTGCCTTATTTCACGAGTCCAGACAGGTTTAGCCAATGCCAGAGCCACCAGGCAGACAATGATAATTTGCAGAATCAGCAAAATACCGGATTTGAATCTTTGCAACCGAAAGCCCGATCTCTCTTCTTTAAGAACATCTTTCCACAGAAACAAGGCGGAGGTTTCCAATGTTTTGGCCTTGGGTTTCAAGCTGTGTATCAAAACCAGAAGCGGAATTACACTAAGTGCCAGTAATCCTTCCAAATTGGTTAACATCATCGCTTTTGACTCCTCTTCCAATTGAGGACACGTTTCCGACAATTCCCCGTTGTTTCGGGGTGAATGGAGTGTAATATCAAATTATACTGTAATAGTTCCAGAGGCTAAAAAATCGGTCAGAAACTCTTCAAACCGCTGGTTTGTTTCAGCTAATGTATAACTAATTCCACGCTCTGTGCAGAAATCATTTGCCGCTTTAATTCGCTCAGCCATGCTTTTTTTGTAACGTTCGATGAGATCGTCGCTTAAACTCAATCTTTTTGATTCTCCGCTTTCAATATCTACCAGGTTAAAGTGGCCCTTTCTTTTCGGAGCCAGTTCAGTTTTATCCAGAACCTGGATCACTATTACATCGGTTCTTTTTCGATTGATAAACCGGAGTCCTTTTTCAAATCCACCCGGATCAAGCAGGTCACTGATAATAACCAATATGCCCTGTTGTTTCGATGCAACGGAAAAACTCTCCATGACAGATGAGAGATCAGTTTGGCCCAGGCATATCAATTTCTTAAGAAAACCAAGCAGTGATAAATAGGTTGACAGGCCCTTTTCAGCGGGCTTTGAGAAAAAAATGGAATCATTAAAAGCGGAAACCCCAACATGATCCTGATTGGCCAGTCCAATATAACCCAGCGCTGCAGCAATTTTCTTTGCATGGACCAATTTTGGCGGATTACCGACATTCATGGACAGACTGGTGTCAATCAGAATGGTCAATACCAGGTCTTTTTCGGCCTGAAACAGTTTTATGAACAACCGATCCAGTCGGCCATATACGTTCCAGTCGACATAACGGAGATCATCCCCGGGTTGGTATTTTCGATAATCCAGAAACTCCAGGTTTCCCCCGCTTTTCCAAGTGAGATGACTTCCCGGACCAGGAGTATTGATTCTTTTTCGTGTCAAAATTTGTAGCTGATCCAGTCCTCTTAAAAAATCATCGCTGAGAAAAGGATCTGTCTTTTCAGTATTGGCCATTCTCCAGCCATTTATTTGGTTGCTTCGGATGTTGAGCGAAGGATTTCATCAATAAGAAAATCGGGATCTATGGCCTCAGCTTCCCCTTTCATATTTCGAATGATTCTGTGCCGTAATGCAGGTTTTGCTGATTTCCTGATATCTTCAAACGCCACATTGGAGCGGCCATCTAACAAGGCAGACATTTTTGCAGCCAGAACCATTGTCTGGATACCCCTTGGGCTGGCTCCGTAACGAATGTATTCTTTTATGGAGTCACGTGCAGTGTCGTTGTCTGGATGGGTTCCTAAAACCAGTCGTATGGCATACTTCTTTACGTGGGACGCGATTGGCACTTGCCTGACGAGATTTCTACAGGCAAGAATCATATCGGCATTCATCACAACTTCGATTTCAGCTTGATAGTCTTCTGTTGTTTTATCAATAATCTCTTCCAACTCGGTTGAATTGGGATACAACACCTTCAATTTAAAGAAAAACCGGTCGATTTGAGCTTCCGGCAGAGGATAAGTTCCTTCCAGCTCCATTGGGTTTTGGGTGGCCAGGACCATGAAAGGCCGCTGCAATTTATACTCAGTTCCAAAAACTGTTACATTGTGCTCTTGCATTGCTTCCAACAGGGCTGATTGGGTTTTGGGCGTTGCCCTGTTGATCTCATCAGCGAGTATGAGCTGCCCAAAAACAGGACCTTTATAGAATTCAAAACGGCGATTCCCTGATTCATCATCTTTTACAATATTGGTTCCAATAATATCGGCCGGCATCAGGTCGGGTGTAAACTGAATCCTGGAGTAGTCAAGATTTAATATCTGGCCCAGGGCTTTGACCAAATGAGTCTTTCCCAACCCCGGAACACCTTCGATCAAGACATGTCCTCCGCAGACAAGGCTGCAGAAAAGGTCGTCTACAAGTGAATCGTGACCGACAAACACTTTTGACAGTTCATTTTTTACCGACCGATAGCTGATTAATAGCTGGGAATGCTCACTCAGTTGTTCCATATGGTTCTTCTCCTCCTTCAAGACCGATCTGCAAGAAATAGTTTTTAATGGTTTGTTGATGTTTTCGAGGAAATTTTTCTTTTAATAAAACGCTATTGAGATCCTTTTGATAATCCCGAATGATAAGTCTTTTTTTCATTTTTACTTCACCAATGGCGGTAGAGGATCGTATTTTAACATCTGTCCAGTCACCGTCACCTCGATCGCCTCTCAGGATGTCAGGTTGTTCTGTTGACGAGGCAATGTTATATGAATCGTTTTGTTTTCCGGTTGATTTGCTTTTACTGGCAGATGAGAACTGATTGGAACCGTCACCTAACTTGTCTTCCTCCTGTTCCGCCAATTGATCCTGTAGCTTGTCCCTGCTATTCCCGGAACCTCTCCGGGATCCAATAGTGCTATTTTGGTCTCCGGATTCGCCTTGTTTATCGGAAATTGTTTTTTCCTCCTCCGATTTGCTGGCGTGTTTATCATCTGTTGAATGGTTTCCTCTTCGGTCAACTCTCGGTAATTTATCATACAAATCATCCAGTTCATCTCTCATTTGATCAAGAAATTTCCCTGTTATGTTAAACTGCTCCAGTTCGTTCAACTGCTTTTTGAGATCGTCAGGCAAGCCGTCTTCAAAAAAGTTTTCGATCATGTTGACAAGCTCCTGCATCGCGATTTTTTCATCGCCTAAAGCATTTCTCATGGGGACTTCATTGGTTTGCAATTGTTGGTTCAGGCTATCGACAATCTGACGTCTTTCCTGAGAAACCTGGTCCTGCAAGCCTGCAACTGAACTGCCTATGTTGCCTTGCTCGATCGATTGGGTTTTTATCTTTTCTGCCAGCTTTCTCAATTCAGCAAAAATTTTAGATCCTTGCTCGTTTTCTTCTCTGAGAATTCGAATGGGTTGCTGATTCGTAAATTCTTCCATTCTGGTTGCCAGGGCGTTTAACCTGGGATCATGAGGAGTTTGTTTCAAAATGAATGGTGCTATAAACAGAAAAACAACCCCGAGGATGGTTAGGCCTGTTGTTGCAGCGACTAGGGATGAAATTCTTCTTTGTGTAACCTGCTTTTCACTTAAACTGTCCAATTTTGCGGATGCTTCTTGCAGCAAGGACTGGTTAAAAACAGAATTTTTTTTTGATGCGTAGTATTCGTAAGCCGTGGCTAATAGTTCTTTGTGTTCATAACGAGTATCCAGATCGATCAGAAGATCCAATAAACGTTGGCGCCTTAACAGTGTGATGAGAAACGAAACAACTACGCCAAGTATCAATGGCACTATAAACGGAAGAGGATAGATTGGTTTTGTAAGCAGAATCCGGAAAATCAGCAGAGTGATGCACGCGAACAACGATGAAAATAACAGGAAAAGCAGCAGGAAACTCCTGAGCCTTGATTTTTTCACCGATTTCCGAATGCGATCAATAGAACGTGAAAATGATGTTGAAGGTTGCATCGGCATGTAATCAAACGAATATGTATTTCCAGGATCTTTTGTTTTGATCTTAACGTAATCTATTCATTCTTAGAAAGTGATAAATTACCAATATAGATTAACCAAACATGCCATACCGGAGGTCATTTTGACCTTAATTTGAAATGAATCTTCAGAAAACAAATCAGCCCTAGAAGAAGAGTTAAAGCAAGTAAAACCAGATGATAACAGCTAAACGCACTCATTGGTACCGGTGCAATCACTTCTCGGCTTAGGTTTAAATGATACATCAAAACAAGGGGGTTGATGAAATGCAACCAGATCGCTGTAAAAAGAAAAAAGGATAAAAAGAATAAGCTGGTAATGAATGTGTCGAGGATATCCCGCTTATTCAAAAAAAGGTAAACAGAAAAACCAAAGACCCTGAATGAGAAGGCTGTGCTGTATATGATTGCAATGGTTTTTGCCAAATCTACCCAGGATAACCTGGAAATTGCTACTCCGGGCAACAGCATCGGGAAAAACAGAACCGAAAGCAAAATGGTATGCATAACGAATCGAAAAAACAAGATAGCGAAAAACCATAGTTCATTTTCCCTGGGGCTTTCGCTAGTTTCAGGCAATTGTGATAAACCATCGAGAGTCTTTCGAGCCTCTGCCCTCCCAAAGACAAGACTTACAAGAGAAATTAATAAAACAATCGATATCGACACGATAGAGAATGTTTTAGGGATTTCGCCATTTAAGACAAACTTGTAAAGCATCTTATCAGGCCAGCTGAGCAGCACTATGACCACCGAAATAAAAGCGGCAAAGAATGCTGTCGACTGTATGCTGCTCTCCCACCAAACCGTCAATGATTTTACTTGTGCAATCACTTTTGTATAAGAATTCATAAAACACACGTTTTGGGATTTGGTATTAGTACACAACCACAGTAAACCTGTGCTTGCACTATCGTTTTTCTGACATAGCGATTTACTGATATCACCGATAAGTTATCGGGATCTCCCATTCAACTATCCAAATCGATTTGTTTCCTGACAAGTCCTCTGGTCGAGTTTTTTCCCATCCCTTTTCGGGAAGCATATGACCAACTAGAATGATTGAGTCCTTTCTCAATTCGAAACTATTACGCACACTATCTAATAACTCCTTTCTTAATGATCGATTCAATTCGGGGAAAAAAAGAGGTCGATCGATGATAATCTTGTCTGAAGGTGTTCGATCCACCTGATTCTCTTTAACCAACCTGTTTTGATCAATTGCCACCCTGGTAAAAAGACGGGTCATTTTTTTTCGAGCTTCTATTACTCCCAGTTCCAGGAGACTGTCTTTGAATAATAAGTAACAACCGTGAAAACTTTGGGAGGATTGATTATTAAAAGTTACCGCCAAGTTGTCATTCTCAAAGGAAACGTCACTATCTATCGATAAATCAGCCAGGTGGTCCGTCTGCAGGAATTTGTATGACCATTTTTTCATTGGAAAAGTGGCTGAGTTATGATGACGAATCTGATTCAATAAAATACCATGCTTCACATCGTCTGATCCCTTATCATGCAGTTGGACCATCTGAGCCTTTGAATCAAGGTCCAATTGAAACTCCCCTTTTTGAAAAGCCATGACAGATTTAAACTGCCTGATTAACGCTGTGGAGTCATGTTTGGACAGTTTTACTTGTCCCAGCCCGGCCCAGGTTGGAGCCTTCTCTCCTATATAATTATTGAAAAACCAAATTCCCAGGACAGAAAATAATGTGCCGGTCCCTATCAAAAGTACCAGGCTTGTTTTGCCTTCAGCATCATCCCGATTCATGTATTTAAAAACAATAATAAGGCAGAAGAGATAAGCAAATAACAGGATCATTGTCTGCCTGAACGATGGGAAATCAGCAGGGTTTTCTGACATCAGTGCGTTGAGTAGCGAGGAACTACTGAAAGTGACAGCAAAAGAGGTTTGTTCCGGCTTCAGTTGGTAGATTTTCTCCCAAAAGCTCTGCCAACCTGACCAGGTAGCAAATGAAGGTTGCTGGTATTCAAAAGCCAGAACAATAATTTTTCCAAACCCCAGGGACCTTTGGTAGATGATTGGGATGTCATTTTCCTGCGCGAGGACTTCTGCGTTTTTAGGTCTCGTTTTTAGCAGAATGAAAGGACGGTTTGACAGAAATTCTTCGCCACTAAAGGCTTTTAGTCCTTTCAGACTGGAGACGGTTTCAATTCCGAATACTTCTGTCCGAATAAAGCTCTGAACGCTTTCATCTCTAATGGTTCCATAATTAAGATTTCCCGTAAGTACAAGGGTACCTCCTTGTTTTACCCAGTCTTGCAAGGCCTTTAATTGTGAATCGGTCAAACTCCTCAAAACATCTGTCCCAACCACAAGCATTTCAACACTGTCGTAACCGATCGATTTTTCCGGTAGGTGGAGGGATAATGTCGAAACGAAATTAACTCCGGAATGTTCAAAAAGAGGAAGAGTTATAGGGGTGTTTACCACCACAACCAGTGGATTTACCGTGAAGTGTTGTCTCAGGTTAACAGCAGATCGGTATGGAGCTTTCCCCTGCTGGTCAAATTCAATGATCAATGGATGGGAATAGGAGTTAATAAAGACAGTAAATGAAAACCGCTTACTTGCAAACATTGGCAGCGAAACTGGTTTTGAATAAAGCGTTTCGCCCAGGTTTTCATCCAGTTCGCTACCGGATCGGACACGTATGGATAGATCACCACTCGTTTCCGGCCCTTTGTTTTCCAAAAAAACTGTAACCGGAGTCCAATTGTTTAAACGAAATACGCTATTGAACCCAACTTCGTGCCTAATCTCTACTTCGTTTGACCAGGCAGGTTGAGGAAATACTGACAGGGTCAACAGTGCAAAAAACAAAAATAAGATACTGCTCTTTACCAAAAGTGTTTTTTTTATCCACACAATCCAAACTGGGGAAGGAATCCACATCAGTTTATACAAAAAAGCTAACTGCCCAAAGGATGACTCCGGATAAAACCAAACTCAAATGCGCTGCAGCATGCGGTTTGTTTCCAACAGCATTTTGCGCCTCATTTTTGTCTCGATTTGGAGATCCAACCAAATGGTAAATGACTTGCGGAATATAAAGAACTCCGCTGTGCGAGCCATCGTCATTTTGATTTGAAAATCCAACCGTGCGCCAAATAACTTTTGGTGTGTGCAATGCTCCACTAGTTGATCGAGTAAATATTCCTGCCCCAAATGAGACAATAGGTATGGCACCTACTACAAAGAGGATAAGATCCAATGATTTTCCAGAATCATTAACAAAGTAGGAAATTGCATAACTAACAAATAACAGCGGTAAAGCAACGAGAATGGCTGTAAGCAAGATTCTAAGTGATTTGGCAATCATAATCCTCCTGTTGTTGGTTATGGAATAATTTATATCCGGATTTATACTCTTTTCAATCTGTTTGTAAGTTTTTGTTAGCGAGCCTTGTGTATAAAAGCATGTTGCGACTTAATTTTTACAGGATTTATTGAACTAAAATTCCCTTAGTAAAATATCTGTTTCCGTTAAAATCATCTATATTTACTTCGATTGTATCCTCTAGAAATTGAAATCTGCCCTTTGCCCTCCATCCCAACTCCGGCATAGCGATATCAACGACAATTAAGTTCTTAGTAAAAGTAGCTTTTGATGCAGAAATCACAGGTTTCCTTTTGTTTACTTCGAACTGCCCTGTAATGCCTGGTTTATATTGAGTTGGTTTATTTTTTTCATCGTATTCGGTCACAATCAGTTCATTTTTCTCATAATCGATTTCAAATTTAATCTTATTTGTTCTAAATATTTTCTGATTGTAAGTAAAGACACTGCCGTTATATTTATCCAGCCAAGTCGGAATTCGAATGCTCCTTTTTTCTATATTTTCCGGCTTTTGTAGTTTTTGGATGTGAGCTTCTAATTGTTTAAAGGCTCCTGGATTTTCAGGTATTTTTTTATCGGATACGATTGCAGGTAAAATATAGGTGGAATAAATGCTTTTCGGTTTATGTGTATGCCTGTTCGGGAACGAAGAAGTAAAAACAGTAAGCAGGTTATGTTTTCTGTCCACTAAAATTATTTGCCCTCCTTTGCCAAGAGCAAAAAACAAATTTTTAGTCTCCACCCACCATTGATACCCGTAATAATAATCATATTTATCCTGTTTTACATTCGGGGAAGTCGAGACACGAATCCATTCTCTTGAGATCACCTGTTCTTTATCCCATTTGCCGTTCGTTAAATAGAGAAGTCCTAACTTTGCCATGTCCAGGTTATTCATTCTTAAACTGCCATAACCCAAAGTAATACCAGCCGGATGCTCACGCCAGGCATAATTCTTAATACCCAGCTTTGAAAAAAGATACTTATCGACAAACTCAGAGGTCTTCATTCCAGTAGCTTCCTGGATCACAGCGGAAAGCAAAAAGGATGTAATATTGCTATATTTGTAATGAGATCCCGGACTATGCTTAACAGGAAGGTTTAAAACAAATTCCGCCCAGTCCTTGGTTCGATTCATCTGTTTCAGGTTTTTCCATTTATGAACGTGGGTATCACGAAAATCGATACCAGTTGTCATAGTCAAGGCATGATGCAACGTTATCGTTTGTTTTTTTTCTTTATCGATAGTGATGTTTGCATTAGGGAAGAATGAAAGTAACGGCTGCTCAACACTTTTAAGATAACCCTTATCAATAGCTATTCCGACCGCAGAAGCCGTTATGCTTTTCGTGCATGAAAAAGTATTATGAAGCCGATCTGGTTGATAGGGGTGTAGATAAGCATCAAGCAGAATATAGCCATCTCTGATGATAGTAACTGAATCAATTGGATGTGACTCTAATACTCGAAGCATCTCGAGGAGTTTTTTAGAATCCATGCCCTTACTTTCAGGAGACACTTTTCTCCAGCCTTTTGTTGGCCAGTAATCCGGGAAACTGTCACTTAATGCTTGGTTTGGGCAGCACAGCATTAATACAATAAATATGCTTAATAATTTCTGATTATAAATGATTGACATTCCAATCTGGAAAACCTCTAAGTCCAGGGTTATCGTTATTGATTTTCTACCAAGTGGTATTAAGCTCCGGAGGAGCGGTATAAAGTAGCCAGCGGTTTTAACCGCTGGTAGACCAATCACGCACTTTCCAGAGTTCCAGAGGAACGACACATGAATTAGATTTATCAGGTTATTGTGTCG
>JAKSDL010000601.1 GCA_022360105.1 Pseudomonadota bacterium | reverse complement strand
TGAAATTATACTTTGATACTAATGAAGGCAGCTATGTCTCCGGAGTTGGCAGTCTTGGCCAGCCAATAGGGATTGGTGTGACAAAGCCTGTTGAAGAAAGGTCTGGCGGAGTCGGTATGGGTAACTTTGAAGGTGGTATGGGAATGCCAGGCGGAATGGGCATTGGCGGTGGAAATAGAAGCAATCAATTGCCAATATTAATCGATCCGTTTACTCAGGAAGTCATAAGCATAGAATATAAAGAAGATGAAGATGGCGAAATTATTCTGGAAGATGGCGAACCTATAACCATTAAACACGATTACTGGTTTCGTTTAAAGATGAAGATAGCAATCAAGCCCACTGATAGTAATTCAACAACTGAAACTCCAGCTCCAGCTGGAAATGGAATGTTTTAGAATCCTCAACAAAATACACCCAGTACACGATATGGATCGCCAGGAATCTTAGTGTTAAAATGTAAATATTTATTCTTAGCGTGGCATGCTAGAACGGACAAGCTCAACTGTAAGCACTATATAATGCGAAAGAAATAAAAGATATGATGCAATTTATAAAGAAATATTATATTTTTGGAATTTATATTTTAATATTACTATTGTCCATCGGAATTTATGTTTGGGGTCTGATGATAAATGGTAAAAACTCCGAAGGTTTTAAGAAAATTGACAATCAATATAAAATCGCCAGCTCACTGAGTTCCAAAGCGGTTCATACAAATGAATTGGACTTTCTTAATGAAAATCTTCTCAAAGCTAAAGCGGATGGAGATGCGGTTACCGGCTTTTGCACAAAAACCAGCCAAAGACCTTTGCTTTATACCAAAATCTTCCCAGAAGCCAAAGCAGATGAAAGCAGGATTCACTATTTAAAGTTTGCAGAAGAGTATGTAAAAAATATTGATTCTCTGCTTGGAAGTTCCGGTTTAAATTCGGGCGACAAACCTTCCCAATTAGAAGAACAAAACTATCTTAATTCTTCCCGTCGGGCTCGCGGTACAACCAGTGCTACAGGAATAAGTGCTGATGGTTTTGGAGCAGGCATGGGAGTTGGTGGAATGTCAGGCTCTGCTGATCAAAAACTATTAGTAGAATATAGGGAAAACAAAGCCGAGGAAATAAGTCTTTATTCAAGCGAATCCTCTTTTGTATTATATGATTTCTGGAAAAATCACGATGGCAAATCCGGGACTACACCAAATCTTCAGACAGAAAGCTGGTTTAGCCAACTAGCCTTTTGGGTTCAGGAAGATATAGTAATATCTATCAATAAAGTAAATGATATAAACAAATCAGTAAAAGGTAACCCAATCAAAAGACTAATTGAGATTAGCTTTGCAGGATACCCTGCCCAAACAGGCCTTGAAAGTAGTTCAGCCGGC
>JAKSDL010000211.1 GCA_022360105.1 Pseudomonadota bacterium | reverse complement strand
GCTTCACCTGAAAAGGAAGGAATTTGAAGCGTTCTGATGGCCAGAATGGCTGAAATAAAGGCAAATGGCAGCGCAAAAACCGTGTGGGAAAATTTTATCAGCTCGAAGAACTTTACGATCTTAACAACTGGATTGGTGGCTGTTGACATGGATCTTGTTGGGAAGTATTAATTTAGGTTCTGGACGAAAGCTGATTTTTCACCTATTTTGGATCTCTTTTCATGGGAAGGACAGGGATGACATATGCAAGGTTTCCTGCAATTTCATAGTATATCGCATAAGGAAATCGTTTTGCCAGCATTCGAAACAATCCACTGACTCTTTTGTGCACGCCACCATAGATAATGAGAGATTCAATATCAGCTATCAAACTATCCCAAAAATAATCTCCAACTCCAGCTTGCTTGTCATTATAAAAATCTCTGCCGTTATTCAAGTCAATTGAAACTTCTTCCAGAACAATGACTTCTTGTATCTTCATGATTTGCGGCTTGCTTTTAGTTTTTCAATCGAAATGAAATTTGCTTTGCCGCTTTCTATCTGTCTTTTTCTGCCTTCTAATATGTCTTGATGCCAGTGAGGAGATTGAAGATCGGAGTCATCATTTAAAAGGGAGTCCCACAAAGCCTCCATTGCTTGAATTCTTTCAACAGTGGTCATTTTTTTTATCCCTAATTCTTCCATGATGTATCTCCTCTAAAATGAGAATAAGCTTATAAAATATAGCGACTAAGATCCTGATCCTTGGCAATTTCCTGCAGGCGCTCCTGGACATATTTTCTGGTAATGACAATTGTCTGTCCTGCAATTTCAGGTGCTGTAAAACTGACTTCATCAAGCAATTTTTCCAGAACAGCATGGAGTCTTCTGGCACCGATGTTTTCCGTTTTTGCATTGACTTCGGTTGACATCAGGGCGATTTCGTCGATGGCTTCATCTTTAAATTCCAGATGAACATCCTCTGTTTTCAGCAATTCCACGTATTGTCTGACAAGGGAGTTTTTAGGCTCTTTCAGAATCCTGACAAAATCGTCCTTGGAAAGCGATTTCAGCTCAACACGAATAGGGAAACGGCCCTGCAATTCCGGAATCAAATCGGACGGTTTGGCAATATGAAATGCTCCGGCTGCAATAAAAAGAATGTGATCTGTACGAACGGTACCATACTTGGTATTGACCGTACTGCCTTCAACGATGGGTAGCAAATCTCGCTGAACACCTTCCCTTGAGACCTCACCGCGGCCCTGATTATCGCTTTTGCTGGTAATCTTGTCGATCTCATCCAGGAATATTATGCCTGATTCTTCTACTTTTTTGATGGCTGCGGCATTGACATCATCCAAGTCAACCAGTTTTTCAGCTTCTTCCTGCTCGTAAAGCTTTCTGGCTTCCGCAACGGTGACCCTTCTCTTTTTTGTCTGCTTTGGCATCAGACTGGACATCATATCTTTAATATTGATATCCATGCCCTCACTACCGGTGATTGGGAAAAACTCAATGGATGGACCCATAGAGCCTTTCTTCACGCTCACTTCAATCATTTTGTCGTCCAGCTCACCATTTTTAAGTTTATCTTCGAATCGTTTTCTCAGGTTGGAATCGTCCCGAATTTGGGTTTCAATATCATCGCCCGGGTTGTTGGGAGAAGCGGGGATTAAGATATCCAGAATGCGGGCATCAACATTCTCTTTAGCCTTGTCTTTGACTTTTTCCATGGCTTCTTTTCGTACCAGCCCGACACTTATTTCTGTAAGATCACGGATCATGCTTTCCACGTCTCTTCCTACGTACCCTACTTCGGTGAATTTGGAAGCCTCAACTTTGATAAACGGCGCATTGACCAGTTTGGATATTCTTCTCGCAATTTCTGTCTTACCAACCCCGGTAGGACCGATCATGATGATGTTTTTCGGCATGATCTCTTCCTGCAGATCTTCCGGAACCTGCATTCTGCGCCATCTGTTTCGCAGTGCAATGGATACGCATCGTTTAGCCTCATGCTGTCCAACAATGTATTTATCTAAGAATTTTACTATTTCACTGGGGATTAAAGCCTTTTCCTCGTTATTCACATTTCCTCTTTTGATTACTTTCTTTGGTGGTTTTTCTAATTAATAGTTAACTGATTGATATTTCTTCTATTTGAACATTAGGGTTGGTATAGATGCAGATTGAAGCCGCTATTTCCATCGATTTGGTGACAATGTCTTTGGCGGAAAGATTGGTATTTTCAATCAGCCCTTTTGCTGCAGCCAGGGCAAACTGACCGCCTGATCCAATAGCAAGGATCCCATCTTCAGGCTCAATGACATCACCATTTCCGGAAATTATCAGGGATTTCTCTGCATCAGCCACAGCAAGCAAAGCTTCAAGGTTTCTAAGCATTTTATGGGTACGCCAGTCCTTGGCCAGTTCAACTGCAGATCGCACCAGGTTGCCATTATACTCTTCCAGTTTCGCATCGAATTTCTCGAAAAGGGTAAATGCGTCTGCTGTGGATCCGGCGAATCCGGCGAGAATTTTGTCTTTGTACGTCTTTCTAATTTTAACTGCATTGGCTTTCATTACTGTATTACCGAGAGTGACCTGGCCGTCTCCCGCGATGACTACCTGGTTATCTTTTCGTACACTTAAGATTGTTGTCATAGTTTCCTGTTATTCTATTATTTTTTATTAATTCCCAATACAAAAACTTCTTTGCTTTCGTTCCTTGAACTTTTAGGTTTTACGATTTTCACTGTACCATACTCCGATCTCATTTGTGTAAGCAACTCATTAAACGTACTACCCTGGAGAATTTTAACCAGGGTTGCGCCACCCTTTTTTAATTTGTTTTGAGCGATCAGCAGAGCCATTTGGCAAAGCTGAAAGGAGCGAGCGGCATCCACATCTTTCATGCCCGTGGTGTTGGGGGCCATGTCGCTGCAGATAATATCAAAAGTCCGCTTGTATTCGTCGAGCAAGGCAAGGTCAATGTCGTTGATGTCTCCATGGATGAAACGCATATTGTCTTTAAGCGGTATTTTCAGCTCCGTTCTGTCGATACCGACGACCAAACCATTGTTACCAATTCGCTGGGAAATATATTGCATCCAGCTTCCGGGAAAACAGCCAAGATCGATGATGTGATCTCCCCGTTTGATCAACTTGTGTTTGTTATCTATTTCTTTAAGTTTAAAGGCTGACCTGGCTGCGAAACCTTCTTTTTTTGCTTTGTGAAAATAATGATCTTGAACCTGCTTCATTGAATGGTGGGTGTGGTTTTTGGTGTCGGTTTATGAGGATTTTGTTTGCTGCCAATGGTGCTCCATCTGTTCCAAAGTAAGATCTTTTCCTGATTTCTTGGCTTTTTTAATTTTTTCTTCAACAGATTCAAACCGTTTCATGAATTTATCGTTGCCTTTTTTCAAGGCGATTTCAGGATTGATTTTATAAAACCGGGCGAGATTGGTGATGGTGAATAGCAGGTCTCCGATTTCCTCTTCGATTTTTTCGACATTTTCGTCTTTCATTTCCTGCCGAATCTCTTCTAATTCTTCTTCTACCTTCGATAATACATCCCATGCTGTTTCCCAGTCAAATCCCATTCCAGCGGCTTTCTTGCTGATGGTCAGGGCATTCATCAAGGAAGGTGCTCCTTTGATGTGACTATCCCAAATCGTTTTTTCCGGCTTTTCTTTCGATTTAAGAGCATTCCACTGCTGACGGAGCTCTTTTTCGTTGAGATTATTGGAATTAGATTCAAAAACATGCGGGTGTCGATGAACCATTTTCTCCGAAATCGCGTCCACCACATCATCAAAATCAAACCTGCCCTCCTCCGAAGCAATTTCAGCATGTAGCGCAATCTGCAACAACAAATCCCCTAACTCTTCCTTCAACGAATCATTCACCCGCCCATTCTCAATCTCATCAATCACTTCCCAGGCTTCCTCCAAAGTATAATGTGAAAGAGAAGCATGCGTCTGCTTCCGATCCCAAGGACACCCCCCCGGCGACCGAAGCTTTTTCACAATATCAATCAGTTTTTTCATAAATGTTTTAATGGAGTCTATTAATCAGGGAATTGACAGTGAGGATGAGTGTAAATGCAGGTTTGCTGTTTAGGTGTTTAAGACTTTTAATACATAATCTTGATCCCTAATTCCCGGCTTGTCAATGGTAAGGCTTTCCAGCTTATCGAGAATAAACTTTACTTCCTAAATGCGAAATATATTTCTTTACAGACAGTCGTGTTGTAATTAGGGTTCATCTTTAGCGGTTTTTTCTTTGAAAAATCAGACTTGAGTGTTGAAATTAGAATTGCAATACTCACTTGAGAGACCACCAGACTTTGAATTTATTGGGTAACTAGTTTTAACTATTAATTATAAGACTAAGAGTTATAGTCAATAGTTGTGTTTGAGAAATTCAAGCGGCAATATCCCTTTCTGAAATTCCGTCAATAAAGTTGATGCCTTCAACTATCTCTGCAAGTCGTCGATAACCTCGTAACTTCCTCCATTTCTTCTCCGCACTTTGACACAGTTTAAATGCCATATTAATGACTGTTTGGGTTGAAAAACATCCTCGAATCTTTGCTGTCCTGAGACGCACTGTTGCAAAAGTAGATTCGATCGGATTGGTCGTTCTGATGTGTTGCCAGTGTTCAGCCGGAAAATCATAAAACGCTAACATCGATTCCCGATCTTTTGACAAACACTCTGTCGCCTTCGAATATTTTGATTCATAACTTTTTATGAACAGGTTGTAAGCTTTGATAGCGGCTTGCTTGGTTTCGGCCATATAGATATCATGAATCCGTTTTTTCGCCTTTGCTTGAATGCTTTTTGGTAGTTTATTTAGTACATTGACTGTCTTGTGGACCCAGCAGCGTTGCCATCTGCTATCGGGGTACACCTCAGAAACCGCAGACCAAAATCCCAACGCGCCATCGCCTATAAACAGCTCAGGTGATGTTTGCAGTCCTTGGCTTTGGAGTTTATACAGCAATTCTCTCCAGGATTGTTGGCTTTCCCTATACCCGCCTTCTACTGCAATCAATTCTTTCTTACCATTAGCAGTGGCTCCCATGATAACCAGAATACACTGCTTGTCATCCATACGCACATTGCAATGAATACCATCCACCCAACAATAGATATAATGCTTTTTGGAGAGATCTCGCTGACACCAGGCATTATATTCATCCTTCCATTTTGCTTTCAATCTGCTAACAACTGGTTGGCTAAACCCTTTAGCATTTTTGCCGACAAGCGCCGATAAAGCATCGCTAAAATCTCCTGCCGAGACACCTTTGAGGTATAGCCAGGGAATCAGCTCTTCGAGGCTTTTCGTCTTCCTGAGATAGACGGGCAGTATAGATGAGGAAAACCTGATCTTATTACTATGACCCTGACTTTCTTTGTCTCTCAGTCTAGGGGCTTTGACAGAAACCTCCCCGACACCGGTTACTATCTTTCGCTCCGGCAGGTATCCATTTCGAACGACTCTACGTTGTCCCTGGTCAGTTCGAAGCTCTCTATAATGATCAATGAATGCTTCTATTTCGATTTCCAAAGCTTCTTTCAGTATCTTTTGAGCTCCTTGTCTGATCATCTCGGTTAGGATGTCGTTGCCAGTTTCCCCTGGCGTATTCAATTCGATTACCTTATTCTCTTTCATGTGGTGTTTCCCTCTCGTTAACGTTTAATTTGGTCGTTAAATCAATAACGATTGGGATACACCGCTTTACTCCGAAACACAAGATTCAGTTATAACTCAAATCAAGGTA
Source organism: Pseudomonadota bacterium (assembly GCA_022360105.1). Next base: position 645 of record JAKSDL010000211.1, on the reverse strand, counting down.
GCCACGGTCCATTACATAAAACGATCCGGGTTCAAGGGTAATGTTGTCCAAGATATTTACTTCATGTATCGAACCTTCAGTAATCTGAATGAAGGATGGGATTGAACCCTTTAAATCCAACAATGTATGTAGCTTGATGGCGCCTTTCGTTTTTCTGAATGTTGCCCATGGAAACATGGACAAACATAAATCGATAGTAGTTGCATCCAATGCATAAACAGTACTTTCTAGCTCTTCGGAGAACGGGGTTTCATCGCAATACAGTTCTCTGGCATCTTTCATCAGAAGTTGAGCAAGTTCAAAATAGATTTTCCAATCTCTGTTTTGATTTGCTCTGGATAAGTTACTGATTGTAGGATTTCCTTTTATCCCCATGTGATAGAGCTTTTGAGGCTGAGCAGTCAGACATGCCTCTATATCACGAAGGCTACTTCGATAAGTCAACTGGGCAAATGTCATGCAAAGGAGTTGATCCCATGTCTTAAAATGCCGTGTGTTAAAATCTCCTTTGTATTTATCAACGATTTTCAGTAGTGTCTGATCGTTTTAAGGGCCATCCATTGGAATTGCCCTTGGTTATTGACATAAAGCGGAGTTTCGTCGCGTACGGACTTGAATTTTCCCGAATTTCAGGTCGTGTTGGTT
>JAKSDL010000077.1 GCA_022360105.1 Pseudomonadota bacterium | reverse complement strand
AGGCGAAACCGTTGACTATGATAAACTGATCGCTGCCTGGAAAGCCGGCAGGGTTAAATAATTAGGTCGATAAAGATCCCGGACCAAGGTCTTGCTCAAAACAAAACAGGATTGTGCGGTTTGAAGTACTACACAATCCTGTTCATTCCCTATTGAATTTTCTTTTTAGCTGTTCCCCGCCGTAATTTGCCTAATTCTAGGCATCACCCATAAAATGTCTTAGCATGTCGACAATGGTATCAACCTGCATATTAACGAGAAAGAAGTAAAACGCAGAGCTCATCCATCTCCGGGCAAACTGCTCCGACTGCTGAAGAATCTCAGTCTACCCACACGGAACAAACGATCTCTCGATTTTTTTTGAAAATCCTTACTTATCGAAGCAACAGAACCACACCCTTAATCTGAAACCACCAGAGACGATTTTTCCACTGGCAGTTGATTCTCCGGTCATAACAAACCTTTTGCGAATGTTTACTCAAATACGAGCAAAAGGCTCTCTCAACAAAGTCGAGAATAATAACATTCAAATAAAATTAAAACAAGTTAATCTTGTTTGCAAAAGATAATTGTTACCATTGATGAAATATAAAAATAAGTGAATTTCTTATTTATTTATATACGTCCCTTTAATTCAATCTCATCCACTCCGATCCCCTTTATTTACTCTTATATCGTCGATTTTGGATGATGAAAAATGTGTAAAAACACTTTAAAAAAACCTTCTTTTCTGTGTTTGTATAATTTAAAATACTCGAATGGGTATTAAGTTAAGCATATTGTTGAAACGATTCAATTGCGTCGGAGATTTACAGGCTTTGTTGAGAAGGATTTCAGAATACACAGCGTGTATACCATTGCGGTATTTTTTGATGATGCCCTTGTTGACTGTCTTGTGCGTTTTTCTAACCAATAACATAAAAGCAGCATCGAATATGGATGCCGATATGGTTTATATTATTGAGTTTATAGAAAAGCCGGTTGCCCAATACAAAGGCGGCATTGAGGGTTATCCTGCCACTTCCCCATCCAAAACCGGACAAAAACTGGATTTCAAACAATCTGATGTTGTTCGCTATCGAGCCTTTCTGGATCAGCAAAAACGAATTTATCTGGACGAAATCAAGGCAATACTGGAACGCCGTCCGGTTGTCATTCAAAGTTTTGATGTCAGTTTTTTTGGCATTGTAACCCGGATGAAAAAGGAGGAAGTGTCAAAAATCAGAAATATCGAAGGAATCAAACAGATTCGTGCTGACGAACTTCGTACCCTAATGAATGGCCCGTTGCCATACAAGTAGTTTAACCCCCATCAGCACTATGCTGATTATTTTTCCACTCTTTCATGAAAAGGTTGCCATGAAAAGATTTGTTACACTGAATCGGATGCTGTTACCGGTTTTCCTCATTACAGTCTCCTGTTTCCTGTCTGGTCAGCTGTTTGCAGCCGAACAGACTAAAAGAGAAGTCATTGAAAAAACCAAGTTGACTGCAAAAGAAACTGGTTCTCAGATCACGCCATTTATGGCTGCAAAAGCAGCAGAACCAACATTCCGTTTCATTATTCAGGGAAAAGAACGTTCAGTTGTCGCCGCTGCAGCCAAGGATGGCAAGTTTGATTTGAATTCGGCTGCCAGCAGTGCTCAAAAAGCTTTGCTTGCCAATAGTCAGGCAGATCTAAAAAGAAGAATCGAAGCAGTTCTGGGAAACCAGGTAAACGAAGTGTCCTCCTTTAAAACAGCCATCAATGCAATCGTAGTTGAACTAACCCAAGCAGAAGCAGAAGCTCTGGCTGATGTTCCCGGTATTCTGAAAATACAAAAGGATGAACTCAGGCAACTGCATCGTAGCAAGGAACCGCTTCTGAGATATGCTCAGCCTTCCAACAATTCAATCTGGCT
>JAKSDL010000046.1 GCA_022360105.1 Pseudomonadota bacterium | reverse complement strand
TGTTGTCAAGCATAGTGAATGTTCTTTTTCGTTTTTGCCTCATCTGAACCCACCAGGGAGACTTTTGTAAACAATTCCGAGGCCGGGGTTGCTTTTGCCAGGGCGTCTGCAGCCAGCAAAACAGCTCCTGCTGTCCAGGTTGGTTTTTCTTCAGGCCACAGTTCTTTTTTGGGATAGACATAACCGGTCCAATACGCCCCGTCTTCATCCCGATAATCGTGCAGCCAATTGAACAATTGCGACGCTTTTTTGTGATTACCTGATCCTATCAAGGCCATAGTCAATTCACATGATTCAGCAACCGTTACCCATGGTTCATCCGAAACACAACGACAGCCAAGACCGTCAACCACAAACTTATCCCACTTGGCATTCATACGTGTTCTGGCAGCAGGGCCGGTTACAACACCGGTCAAAACCGGGTAAAACCAGTCCATGGAATATCGTTCCTTGCTTTCCCAGGTTCTATCAAACCGTTCGGGATGATTTCTCAATGTGTTTCCCAACTTGTCTCTGGATGCCACCCAGTTGTTTTTTTTCTGTTCCAGCACGGTAGCTATGTTGATGGCGCATTCCAGGCTTTTGTAAATGGAACTGCATCCGGTGATTAATGCATCTTCAAGAATGCCATCGCTGGGGTTTACAGCCCATGAAATCTCGCCATGCTCTGTTTGCAGAGTCAGAACAAATTCAATTGCCTGCTCAACGACCGGCCACATTTCTTTGAGAAACGCAGAATTTCGAGTGATCAGAAAATGATGCCAAACCCCCGTAGCAACGTAGGCTACGAAGTTGGATTCGATTCTGGATCTATCCTCAACATTGCCATCCTTGTATGCATTCCACCAACTGCCGTCTTTGCGCTGGGTGTTTTTTAACCAGTAGTATGCTTTTACAGCTTCGGCGTATCGCCCACAGATGCTGAGACCCATGGCAGCTTCGACATGATCCCAGGGATCGGTATATCCTCCCGAAAACCAGGGTATGGAACCATCCTTGTCCTGAACCGAGGCAATGTAATCAGCTGTATCCAGAAAGAAATCGTTGGGGAAAAACCCTTTGAAAAAAAATAGTTTGGACATGGTTAATCCTTTTTAAAATACATTACAACGCTTTTCCCCATTAGAGGATTTAGCAACCGATCCATGGTTTGCGTCAGCCAAGGTTTCTTAATTAAATCCCAGACCAGAAAGTTATGGTATGCTTTGATAATTAGGGATTTTTCTTTGTTTGACCAGAATAAGCATTGTAACCACCAATAAGGCACATGAAGAGCATGAGCCCAGTGCCGTTTAAAAAATGTAAAGCCTTTTCGTTCTATTTCCTTGCGAAGGCGGGAAGCGTTAAAGATTCTTATGTGGCCGCCTTCCTCATTGTGATAGTCTTTGCTCAGTTTCCAACAGATCCATTCGGGAAAACTCCTGGGGACACTGGCTGCTAAAATACCGCTTGGTTTTAACACCCTGTAAATCTCGGTAAGCACGGCTTTATAATCGGGAACATGCTCCAGAACTTCGGAGCAGATAATTTTGTCGAAGCTGTTGTCCGCAAAAGGCAAGGAAAGTCCGTTAGCGACAGAGAGTCCAAAATTTTTACCGGGATTGTCCTTTTCTTCAAATTCGGTTTTGAATCGATCGTTGGCAGTTTTTAAATCATCAAGTTTTAGATCAATCCCCACGGAATGAACATTTTTCAGGGTGTAAGCGGTTATCACGTGCCTGCCGACACCACATCCCAAATCCAGGATATGATCGTTATCCTGTAGATCAATTTTGTCAAAATCAATGGTTAACATTTTCCAATACGTCCATGTAATAGCGAGTCATCTGCCTGGCTGCGACCTCCCAGCTGAACTTGTCCTGGATTCGCTGTCGCCCCAGTTTGCCCAAACGATCTCTTTTTTGAGGATTTTCCAATAAATCCCGAATGGCGTGTTCCGTCGCTTTGATATCACCCGCGGGAACAATGATACCGGCATCACCTACGATTTCCGGTAAAGCACCGCCGTCTGAAGAGATAACCGGCGTTCCGCAGGACATGGCTTCACCCGCCGGTAATCCAAATCCTTCATAAAGAGAGGGAATAACAGCCATGGTGGCTTCGGCGTATAATCTTGTTATTTCCTCTGTCTTTAAGTTGTTAATAAAGATCACCTTTTGTTCCAATCCAAGGCGTCCAATCAGTTTTTCAGTATGACCGCCGGGTTTCGGTGAGCCAATGACCATAAGTTCCAGCTCGGGAAATTGTGGGATCAGCCCGGTCAGAGCCTTGAGCAGAATATCAAGACCTTTCAAGGGCATGTCGGCGCTGGCTGTAGCCATAATTCGGAACGACCGTCTTTTGACTTCCGGCATCGGTGCAAAAGCCTTGGTGTCGATGCCATTGTAGACAATAGATACTTGTGAATCATCAATTTTAAATGCGTTGGCAATATCTTGTCTGGAACATTCGGATACCGTCAGCATATGTTTCAAGCGCCGGACCACCTTGGTTTGCATCTTAAGAAAAGAATGCCATCTTTTGATCAACAATCTGTGCTTGAAACCATTGGCTGTGGCTAAGGCAATTTCCTTATCTTTGGTGATGGGATGATGAATGGTTGCCACCAGGGGTAATCCTTGTTTTTGCAATTGCAACAAACCGTAGCACAGGCTCTGATTGTCATGGATCAAGTCGTATTGAAAGCCGTGTTTTTTAAAATACTTAACCACACGTCTTCCAAAGGTATATGGCTCCGGAAATCCGCCTGTCAGAACGCTGAACCATTCCAGGAAATTGGTATATGAAGTGAGGTCTTTCCATTCAAGAGCACCAAACCTGCTCTCTTTTTCAAACATATTCTTGCCCGGCATTTTAATCAGTCGGACTCTGTCATCAAGTTCGGGATACGGTTCGCCGGAGATCACGTCTACGGAATGACCCAGGTCTGCAAGCGCTGAACTTAAATACTTGATATAAATGCCTTGCCCACCGCAATGCGGCTTGCTTCGATACCCTAATAAGCATATTTTAAGAGGTTTGATGCTGGATGCTAACGACGAGGTTCCTCTGTTTTGGAGATCGGTATCGACGAATTTTTTCATTTTCCGGATCTGGAATCGAACTGAGATAACGAATGGACAATATTGTAATGGCCGGCTGTTAGAGGCAATTCAAGTGAATGTTGACTTGTTTGAATTGGTCTATAAATTCGGAGGCCAGCAAGCGGATGTAAGACGACATCATAGTCTCAAATATGAATTTTGTATAGGGGAAAACTGAACCGGCAGGTACAAAATCCATTTTCAAAGTACTGAAAAACCTGATTTCGAACAATCATAGACATAAGAGAATAAGCTAAAGTGTATCGTGAATCTGCAAGCTGGCTTTGACGAATTTTGTTGTTCAGGCTTATCATCAACTCACCGCACTATTGGATGGGTGGTAAGATTGTAAACAATGTCACGTGGCCGTTGTCCATTTAGTTTTTAGCCGATGCCATTTTCTTGAATCTGAAGCTGACAACGGTAACTTCTGTTATTTAACCCAAAGCTTTATCATTCTCGGTAATGAACCACGACCGCCGCCCGTATTATCTAAAGCGCCTTTATTACAAACTGCAGGATAAATACGTTGAACACTTTCTAAGACCTCAGTTTACTTCTTTGGGCAAAGGCTATCATTTCATACGCCCCTGGAATGTAGAAATCTTTGGATCACCGATAATCATTGGAGATTTTGCGCATATCGTTTGTGCAGCAGACAAGAAAATTAAATTTGTGATCTGGTCTGAAGCCAAAGGCAGGGGCAAGATAACAATTGGTAACTATTGCCTGGTGAGTCCGGGAGTGAGGATCACTTCCGCGTCAGGAATCAAAATCGGTGATAACTGCATGATCGCCAATGGAGCATACATATCTGATGCCGATTGGCATGGAATTTATGATCGACTGAAGACTGTCGGGGATTCAGACCCTGTTGAATTGAAAAATAATGTCTGGATCGGTGATAGTGCCATTGTCTGCAAGGGAGTCACAATTGGTGAAAACAGCATAATAGGGGCCGGATCTGTGGTCGCCAAGGATATTCCTGATAATTGCGTTGCTGTTGGGAATCCAGCCAAGGTGGTTAAGGAATTGGATCCCGATATCGAAATCGTCAAAAGAGAAAAACTATTTGAAAATCCCCGCGAATTGAAAAGGTATATGGATAATTTTGATCGCTCTTTTTTAAAGGGTAACAGTACGCTTGGCTGGTTAAGGTCGATCCTTTTTCCCAAGGCAGGGGATTAAACCCGGGAACATATCATGAAAATAAATTTCTCCATTGATCCGGAAAGGATTAAAGGATTTTTGGCTGAGGATGAAGGACAGGCTCTTTATCGCTATGCTCTTGAAGCCTCTAAAACCGGTCCTTGTCTTGAAGTGGGTAGCTACTGCGGTAAATCAACGGTTTATCTGGCTACAGCCTGTCAAGCCAGCAATAGTGTATTATACGCCCTGGATCACCATCGAGGCTCGGAAGAACATCAAAAAGGAGAAGAATACCATGATCCCGACCTGTTTGATCAGGAGATCAACAGCATGGATAGTTTTAAAGAATTCAGAAAGACCATTGATCAAGCAGGATTGGATGAGACGGTTATCCCAATCGTCACGTCTTCAGCAATTGCTTCAAAACAATGGCTAACAGCACTAGCCATGGTTTTTATAGATGGTGGGCATAGCATGGAAGCTGCCATGGGAGATTATCGATCCTGGGCAGGGCATATAGTTCAAGGCGGTATTCTCGCTATTCACGATCTGTTTCCTGATCCCACCCGAGGAGGCCAAGCACCATATGAGATATGGAAACTTGCTCTGGCATCAGGTTTGTTCGAGGAACTGGAGATCGTTAATACCCTAGGATTTTTGCGTCGCATATAAATCCTTTCAATGAATCGAAAAAGGAGAGAATGATGAAAGATGTAGTAATAGTATCAGCGTGTAGATCTGCTATCGGAACCTTTGGAGGAACGCTAAAGAATATGATAGCACCGAAAATTGCCAGCGTGGTGATGAAAGAAGCCATCAACAGGGCTGGTATTGAAGCCGATTTGATTGATGATGTCCGCATGGGAAGCTGTATGGAGCATGCGGACAATTTGAATGTTGCAAGAGTGGCAGCTTTGATGGCGGGAATTCCTGAGAAATCCACTGCAGTCACCATCAACAGGGTTTGCATTTCAGGTATGGAAGCTGTCATTTCCAGTATGGCGATGATCCAAGCAGGGGTTTTTGAGGTCGTGCTGGCTGGTGGAGTGGAACATATGTCGGGTGCCGAATATACAGTTCCCGCAGCCAGATGGGGTTGCCGGTTACAGGACAATGTGTTTGTAGACCGTATGATCAGAGGTCTGCATTGTGGTTCGCATCTGCTGAAAGACGCTGCTGATGGCCCGGTTAACGAAAACGAGGCACCTTTGAGTTATTTCAAGGGAAAGCCTTATATCATGGGGCATACGGCCGAATTCATCGCCCAGCATATGGGGATAACCAGGGAGGAAATGGATGAGGTGGCTTTGCGGAGTCACAACGAAACAGAAAGGGCAAATACCGACGGTTCATTTGCAGAGGAGATTGTACCCCTGGAAGTACCCCAAAGAAAGAAACCACCAATTGTTTTTGACAAAGATGAGCATTTTAGACCCGGGTTAACAATGGATGATCTAAAAAAGTTGCCACCGGCTTTTGTGCCGGAAACCGGCAAAGTCACAGCAGGTAACTCCAGCGGTTTGAATGATGGTGCTGCTGCCATGATTCTAATGACAGAAGACAAAGCAAAGGAACTGGGCTTGAATCCGCTTGCAAAAATCAAAGCGGTGGGTGCCGGTGGATGTCATCCCTCCGTCATGGGGCTTTCTCCTGTGCCAGCCGTGCAGAACATGGTGGAAAAGAGCAGTTATAAAATTGATGATTTCGAGTTGATCGAAGTAAACGAAGCGTTTGCAGCCCAGTATATTGGTTGCGAGAAAGAACTGGGATTAAATCGTGACATTACTAACGTAAACGGTTCCGGAATCGGTCTTGGTCATCCTGTAGGAGCTACTGGGGCCAGGTTGATAACAACGTTGATTCACGCTCTCAAGAATCGAAATAAAACTCTTGGTATGGCTACTCTTTGCGGAGGTGGCGGTGTCTCGATGGCTTGTGTGGTCGAAGTGATGTAAAGGAACTGATTCCGGTCTTAAGCAGTCATAACTTTCGGGTCGGTCATGCTGCCGGCCTATAAACGCTTAAATAACAAAAGACTCTGATTAAATCTACTAACGAATGGCAGGGCGGTCCTACGTGGCCGCCAAAGTTCTTGCCTGTTGGCAGGGTCTTAACCCCGCCCTACCGTTTGAATGGCACTTCGAATAATCTTATTATTTAAGCGCTTACGGCCTTTGACCGGTATTTGCGGGCGCAATTCAGACATTTTAGGGTCGGTCTGGCATTGTCTGGTCCGCGAACATAGTCTTTTATCGCGGTTTTGGTAGCGTTATCGGTTATCGGTTTGTGGGCCAATGTCTCAAGGCTGGATGAGCAATGGGAAACCATCGATTTGATTAAGTAATAACCTTTGGTTTTTATGCAGTTGGTAAACTGATTGCGTTATAATTGTTTTTTTAACAGATTTTGGCTAGCCGGTAACAAAGGCTTCCTTTGCGGTAGCGTCGTCTTTGGTGATGGTGAGGATGTTATCCAATTTGGTAAGCGTAAAAATTTCCATGGTTCGATCGGAAAGGGAAGATAAGGCAAAGCGCTTTTCAAGTTTTTTCAGGGTTTTATAAATAGACACGATCAGCCCCAGACCTGAAGAATCGATGAATTTTACATTTTCACAATTAATAATAATCCCTTCAATCGTTGCATCTTCAATATATTGCTCGACACACTCTTTGAGCTTGGTGGTGTCTTCAAGTACAATATTTCCCGTAACTGAAAGAATTAGGTAATTGTCTTCTCGTTTATCAACTAGATTCATTGTTTTATTTTCCGGTTCTTAAGTTCAGCGAACGATGCCAAAGTCTAGCATGGCATTTTTAATCTTGCCAGCCCCAATCATTTCTTCACGTGCTGCTTTAAGCCCTCCAGAACGATTTTTGATTCCTGTTTTAAATCATCCAACAACTCATTGGATTTGTCAGTAATTTCCTCTTCAAATGATTCTTCCATGGTACGACAGATTTCCGCCATTTTGAAGGCGCCAAATGTCCCACAATTTGATTTCAATTTATGAATTATGTTTTTAAGCTCGTTCCTGTCTGCGGTTTTCAGGGCATCTGTTGCTTTTCTTAGTTTTTCCGGCAGCTCATCGATAAACATCATGAGCAACTGCCCAAATCCTTCCCCGGCGTCCCTTTCCAGGGTTTTCAAGATTGGTTCACTAAGTGAGATCTCTGTTTCAGCAACCAGGTGCACATCCTCTTCAGGATCCATCCATTTTCTCAATGCCCGGTCTAAAACCTCCATGCGGAAAGGCTTGGAGAGATGATCATTCATACCGGCAGCAAGGCATTGCTCCCTGTACCCTTTCAGCGCATGGGCTGTAAATGCTATAACCGGAATATTCGGATTCAGCACTCCGGTTTCAGGATTTCTGATGGCACGCGTCGCCTCAAATCCATTCATTAAAGGCATTTGGATATCCATGAGAACAGCACCAAAATCCTCTTTCTTGAGAATATCGATTGCTTCTTGTCCGTTCATTACCGGCACTGCGCTATAACCCAGGTTAATCAGAGTCATCATGATAACTTTTTGGTTGACTCTGTCGTCTTCAACCACAAGAACACGAGCCTCGGGCACTTTTACGATTGGTTCCGGTTTTTTAACCGGAACAGGTTGTTGAATGTCAGTTTCAGTTTTTGCGGAACTCGACAGTTCTTTGCTGAAACAGACGCTAAAGGAAAAAATCGATCCTTTTTCAACCTCACTTGTGACATTAATAGCACTGCCCATCAAACCTGCCAATTGCTGGGCGATGGTAAGTCCCAAACCGGTTCCACTGTATTTTCTGGAGAGCGAGGAATCGCCCTGGAAGAAAACCTTAAACATTTGAGAGATCTCATCTTCCGAAATACCAATTCCGGTGTCCTTAACAACAAATTCCAGGGTTATCGTTTCAGTGTCTTCTTCGACAAGGTTTAATTGAATGACAACCTCTCCTTTTTCAGTGAATTTTATCGAATTGCTGACTAGATAAAGCAATATCTGCCGAACTCTTACAGGATCGCCTATCACCGCTCTTTGACATTCGGTGGAAATTTGACTGTAAAACCGGATACCCTTTTCATGGGCTTTGATGCTTAACAGGTCAATCAATTCCTTAATGATTTCGGCAGGCTGAAATTCGGCATCCTGCAGTTCCAGTTCTCCTACTTCAATTTTTGAATAGTCCAGGATGTCATCTATAATCGCTAGCAGCGAGGTTGTGGATTTTTTTATCACACTGGAGAGATATTGCTGCTCGGAATTCAACTGGGTGTTTAGGAGCAGGTTGTTCATGCCGATTACCCCGTTCATGGGCGTCCGGATTTCATGGCTCATGTTAGCCAGAAAAGCACTCTTGGCCCGATTAGCACTTTCAGCATCTTCTTTGGCTTGCGCCAGCTGGGCCTCAACCTTCTTTCTTTCGGAGATCTCATGCAACGACTGTTTATATGAAGCTTCCAGCTTTTCCTGGGTTTTTTGCAATCGCTGGCTGATCTCCTCGTATTGTTGCGCTTTATGAGTGGTCAGCAGGAGTTTGTCTGTTAGAATCAGGGAAAACAAACGAAACAGTATATTTTGAAGTCCGTCGCCCTGAATATCCGTGTATTGGCCGATGTCTCTGGCACGGATACAAAAGAGGTCGATCGGGGTGGCCGCGACGACGGAAGCTGAGCAGACCTTGTTGCTGATGATGCTCATTTCACCAAATATATCACCGGTTCGTTTCAAGGTAAGGATCAGCTCCCCCTGGGCAAATACTGATACCTGCCCTCGTATCAGGAAATAAACTTCGGTATTGGTTTGGCCTTCAATTAGGATGGGGGTATCTTTTTCGAAAGACTTAAAACTGGAGAGAGGCACCAGCTTCTCAAGGATATCCTCCGGCAAATGCCCAAAGAGACGACTTTCTTTGAGATAGTTAACAATCTCTTTGTTGTTATTGTAGATAAACTCGTTGGATTTCTTTGCCATCGGACAACAAAAATTTGCAATTGGTGCACACCCTTTTTTCCGAATACAAACGCACTGTTAATGTTCAGCATACTAAGATTTTGATAAAAAATCTACTTCTATGGAATTCTGAAATCCAAACATTGTCGCTATGTCAGGGTCGTGTGAGATTATTTCTTCGTTTTATTAAACATCTCCTTGGCTCTTTTAAACATTTCATTTTTCTCTGCGTCACTCATTCCTGCTACCTGTTGTTTAATTTTTTCCAGTTCTGCAGGGTCCATTCCACCAATTTTTTCCATGGCTTCTTTAACCATGTCATTATTAAAATCGATACCTTCCCAAGGTTTTGCCTCTTCCGGCTTTTTTTCCGTTTCTTTTGTAAAAAAGATAATTTTATCACCTTCCACCGAATTGAGAATATCTTTCTTTTCCAACTGGTTCAGGACATCGGACAAAGTGGTGTCTTCTTTTTTGCAGGCTTTAAAAATAGCCTGAAAAGGGAGAGATACTCTTTTGTCAGGGAAGCCGTTTTTCTTTAATGAATGGATAATATTGTCTTCAACAGTTCCCATGATTTTTTACCTTGTAGATTGGTTCTTTAGCCTGAGAGTTCACCCACCGCCAAATTGTACATTTGCAGGTCCTGCTCGGAAAAACAAACGAGTTGAACGGTTTTAAATGAAACATTGCTGTTCAGGAATGTCGTAATCTCATTTAGTGCTATCCTGCAGGCTTTTTCAAAAGGAAACCCGTAAACACCGGTGCTGATGGAAGGAAACGAGATGGATTGAAAGAAATTGTCACGAGCCAGTGCCAGTGAATTTCGGTAACAGGAGGCGAGCAGCTCCGTTTCATTTTGATTCCCTCCTTTCCAAATCGGTCCTACAGTATGAATGACAGCCTTGCTGGGAAGATTATAAGCCTGGGTTAGACGAGCTTCACCGGTTGGACAGCCGCCAATTTTTTTGCATTCTTCAAGCAATTGTGGTCCGGCTGCCCTATGAATGGCACCATCAACTCCACCGCCACCAAGCAACGACTCGTTAGCGGCGTTGACAATGGCATCTGTCGTCTGTCGGGTAATGTCATCTTTTAAAATTTTTATTTTATTGAGTAATGCCTGATCAGTCATCTCATCCCTCCCTATTGAAATTACGAGGTTTTCGTGAAGAATCGGAAAAATGAAACAGCACGTTGATTCAACCAACAAAAGCATCGCAAACCGTGCCTATCTTGTCCAGCTTGCCAAAACCAGGGGATTTGTGACCGGGACAGGATAAACACTTCTGTGCAGAGTGCATCAGATTTGCAATGATTTTTCTATCACTTTGGATGAAGAACCTTGTATTTGAAGTTAACGAAATCTGGAGATATTGAATGAGTTTTGTATCCTCTGTTGAACAACCGGATGGAGAATGGGATAAGGCATACTGGTTTTGCTTTCAGGACAATAACCTGATGCTGGAAAAAACCGATGACCAGGTATTGGTCCCTCTGCTCCGGCAGCTGGATGAAAAAGGGATCAAACCTGTTCGAATACAATTCATAGGAATGAAAGAAGGAATTCCCTGTTTTTCCGCAGAGCTACCACTAAACCTCATCTGGCCTGAGAATTGCGAATTCCTCAACCTGAAAGAGCTGTTTCATCAATTGGATGAATGTACCTACAAAGCCGCTGTTTATGCTCATCAAATTGTGGTCTGGGATAAAAATCACCAATATTGTGGCGTTTGCGGGTCAGAAACAGGTAATCTGGCGGGTGAAAGGGCGAAGCAATGTCCGCAATGCGGTCATGTTGTGTTTCCCAGAATAGCACCGGCTATTATGGTGGCTATAATTAAGGACAACAAAATATTACTGGCAAAAAACAGGATGTTCAGGCAGGGGTTCTACAGTGTGTTAGCGGGCTTTGTGGATCCTGCTGAACAACTTGAGGAATGTGTCGCCCGTGAAGTAAAAGAAGAAGTGGGATTAACCATAAAAAACCTGCGCTATTTCGGAAGCCAGCCCTGGCCGTTTCCAAACTCACTCATGATCGCTTTTACGGCGGATCATGAAGACGGTGAGATTGCAGTGGACAACCGGGAGATCATTGAAGCCGATTGGTACAGTGCGGATAAACTGCCTAAGTGCCCAACCGGTAATCTTAGTGTGGCAGGGAGACTAATTGACTGGTTCAAAGAGAACTACAGTTGAGTTAACTATTGGATAAAAAATTCCGTAATTAGGATGTCTTTTACCGGCATGCGGTCTTTTGAAGCCGATTGATCAATGAACTCCTGCGGAAACAATTTGTTAAATTCAATGAACATCTCTTGTTTCAGCAACTCAAGACCGGTTCGGGTCTTTATGTCTTGCGGGAACTTTGCTCTAAGCAAGTTGATAAGTCTGTCATCTATCAATGGCGTTCGAGCTTCCAAAAAGGAAATGGCTGCAGGATCCTGGGTAATGGCCTGTATTTTAACATGAATGTAATTTCGTCCATTCTTCATGTTGACGGTATAAATAAAAGGCTCAGTGTAGAGCGGTTTCTCGATCGGCTCCAGGGTGTATTGCATCCGCCTGTTGTATTCCTCCACAAATTCAGCCTCTTCAGGACCACCTTTTATTCGGAAATCATCGTCGTCTGAGGTAAAAAGGATAAACAGGACCACAGAAATAATGATAATCAACAGAACCACAGCACCAATGATGATGAGCAGCATCTTGTTACTTTCCTGCGGTTCAGGCTTCGATGGACTTAGTTGTAACGCTTCACCTTCCCCTTCCTGACCTTCCTGTCCTTCTGCATTTTCTTCGGCCATTGACTACATCACAAATCTTAATTTTTTGAAAACTTGTTAATAATAAAACTTTTGATGGAATCGATCACCCCGGACTTCTTTGTTTTCGGAAGTTGGGATTTAAGCATTTCGATTCGGGTTTTTTGTTTTTCGATGATCTCTTTTTGTCTGGCAATGGTATCCTTATGCTTCTCCAACCATCCTTGCGCTTTTTTTGTTATCTCAAGAGATTTGGAGCTTTTGGGCTTTGTGGCCCTGGATACCTTAGGTTTTGTGGTTTTTTGCTCTTTGGTGCCAACGGATTGACTGTTTTTCCAGGATCTGAAGACAGTTACCAGTTTGTTCGCTACTTCCGGAAAAACTTTTTTCAAATCATTTATATTAGACCCCGGGTTGTTATCCAAAAAGCTTATGATCTCACTTTTTTTACTTTTAGTGAGACTTTGCTTGGCTGAATCGTTCTCTTTGAGCCATTGCCTGCGATAGTTGCTGAGTGTGGTTTTCTGTGAAGCGGGAAAGGCATCGACCAGATCTTGTGGATTACAGTCCGGATTTTCCGACATGTAATCATACACTTGCTGTTTAATACTTTTTTTGCCCGACTTTTTCTTTACAGCTGCTTTTTTTGCCGCTGCTTTAGGTTTGGTGGAAGTCACTTTTTTCGACTTCGATTTTGCCACTTTTTTATCGAGTTTTTGATATTCGAAAAAGTATCGTCTGATGGTGGATTCTTTTGCACCGGGAAATTGATTTAATACTTCATTCAGTGGTGCTTTCGGTTTTTTTTCTAGATACTGGAAAACATCCTGTCGGGCACTCATAACGATCTCCTGATTGATTCAGTGAATAACTACCGCTCATAGCCTAAGTATACAAATTACCGGGAAGTTGCAAGCATTTTCTGGGAATGAGTAGTGCAATTTTTTAAGCAGGGGAAAGTATCACAATATCAGTTAACTTATTGAAAAAGTATAATAATAAGGAATAGTGTAATAATTTATTCCAGCAGCGATTATTTTCTTTTCCACAAGTGGCATTTTAAATATACTAAAAGTAAGTGGGAATCAAAAACAACATGATTACATAAAAATAGCTGATCACTCAGAGTACACATTCAATAAAACCATGTCCGAAAAAAGTAAAAATATCTTTAGAAAAATCATTACAAGCAAACTGCTGGAGGGAAAGAATCCAAGGATGGACAGGGCCCTGTTTCGTTTTTTTAACGGACTAAACGAGGTAAGTAAAAGCCTCTTGACCAAAAAATCAAGTGAGTTTGTGTACAGGTACCTGTTGAAATACCTGCTTCAGGTAAACCCGGGTTATGAAGCAGCTATGCCTCTCTTGGGGTCACAAGAAGAGGAAGCCATGTTACTGGAGTATAAAAAAAACAGATTCATCGAAGTGGCAAAACCATGTGATGTCATACTTATCAGAGGCAATTTACGAATCAGCCACATTATCCAGACTCTCACCAAATCGCCCTATAGCCACGCTGCATTTTATTATGGTGATGGTAAAATCATAGAAGCGGAGCCGGAAGGTGTTTTGGTAAGTGATATAGACAAATACATGAATCTGGATTTAAGGATTTGCAGGCCGGTCATGCTCCCGTCGAAAGGAAAAAAAACAGTGGTGGAACACATGGAGGAAATGTTGTCACTGCAACCAAAATACGATGCCGTGAACATGGAAAAATTGCTGTTTAAATACTGGTATACCAAGTTCAGACCAGATACCAAGGTTTACATTGGCGGTAGCACCGATTTTGAAAAATACTATATCTGTTCGGGAATGATAGCCCATGGATTTCAAAAAGCCGGGTATCCAATTGTTCCCTCCCTTCGGCTGAGAAAAAGGACAAAAATCAAATCGCTTCGTACGCTGACCGATTACGAAAAAATGGTTAAACTGTTCAAGAAAAATTACAGCCAGATAGTTCCGGGTGATTTCGATAACAGTCCCTTTTTTGCTTCTGTAAAGTTTCTCTATCTTAACAGCAAGGCGAATGCCAGTAAAAATCTTCAATTGGAAGAGGACGACATGACATAACAAAGTAGATGTCCCTTAATGTCAGCTTGATTAGTCCTTACATGTTTGAAACAGCACGATAAACTTAGCACGTTTTAAGTTAACCCTTAAATGTATGTAACGTATCAAACGAATTAAATGTCTACACGAAAACTGGTCGTATTAGGAACTGCAGCCCAGGTTCCCACTCGCGATAGAAACCACTCCGCTTATTTTCTCTACTGGGATCATCATGGTTTTCTGGTGGATTGTGGTGAAGGTACCCAGCGTCAATTAACATATTTTAACGTCAAAGCTTCCTCTATCACCAAGATTCTGATTACCCATTTTCACGGTGATCATTGTCTGGGTTTGCCGGGTATCTTACAAAGAATAGCCCTGGATAAGGTTACTCACCCGGTAGAGGTATATTTCCCCGCTTCCGGACTGGCCTATTTTGAACGATTAAAAGATGTGTCCTATTTCTCAAACCAGCTTGAATTAATTCCTCAGCCTGTAACGAATGACGGGATTGTTTTTGAAGATCAACAACTGCAGGTTGAAGCGTATCGGCTGGATCATCCGATTGACACTTTTGGGTATCGCATCAAGGAAAAGGACACTGTGAATCTGCTACCTGAAAAATTGGACCTGTACGGCCTGGAAGGTAAGGAAATCGGTCAATTAAAAGCACAAGGGACTATCAATAAAGGTGATCGCTCCATATCGCTTTCAGATGTAAGTATCCCCAGAACCGGTCAGTGCGTTGCATTTGTGTTTGATACGAGACATTGTGAAAATGTCTCCAGGCTTGCTTCAAAAGCGGATTTACTTGTCTGCGAGTCGACATTTAGTGCAGAACATACCGAACTGGCAGATTCCTACGGGCACTTAACAACCATCCAAGCTGCCGACATTGCCAAGGAATCGTTATCGGATCATTTGATCCTTACCCATTTTTCCCAACGATATGCGTCTGTTAAGCCATTGCATCGAGAGGCAAAGGCGGTCCATCAGCATACCAGCGCGGCCCGGGATGGAGATGTATTTGAGCTGCCGCGAAGAAAAAAAATGTGATGGAAAAGCTGCAGGAAACACAACCGGTATATATTACCGGCTCATTTCCAAGGCAGGCATGTCCGGCTCTGACCTGTTGACCGCTATGAGAGGTTATTGCGGTGGTGGCTGATTGCTGGTTTTTTGACATGGGGTGAGTGATTCGTCACCCGAGGTTCTGGTTTTCAAGTGAAATAACCTACTGGCACCAGATGGATAACTGTTGGAACCCGGGTGGGTAAGTGACAGTATGGCAATACGATTGGCGCCCATACACCTGGTTTTCAAAACAAACTTTTCTCCTGTCTTACAATCTGCTTTCCCGCTTAGTTGTTCGGCCGGTCTATACATCAGTTTAAAAACCCTGATTATTTTATCAACTCGCTCCTTGGCATTATCCCCGTATATTTCGCAGAAGCGATCTATGGGCATTCCCTGACCCAGGCAGAAAATGGGAGATAACAGGAAAATCGAAGTGATGAGTGATATTTTCTTGCGCATAGGGAAACCTGTAAGCTGGTTTGTTTTGATGGGTTTGTACCCCGGTTTCTGGATTATAGTGATGAGTTAGGGAAAAAAGCAATCGATTGGAAATCTGTTAGCGAAAGATTGTAAGAGATAAGGATTGGGATATAGTTTCATGAAGAAATAGGTAATTTGGGAGATGTTGATTTGTGTAACACGCATCCATTGCGATTCAACAAATCTTCGAAAACCGATACAGTTTGATTTTTTTTTCGCATTGTCTGATAATTAATGAAGGATAAAATTTTTCAAAAAAAACCTATTGCGCTGTAAGTTATTGTATTTATATTGATAACGATCTGCTCAGCTATGATACCAACAGATAATGCAGGCTGAAGTTTTGTATTAGATAGACAAAGGAAAATACAAATGTCAGGAAAGCGTGCCAGAATCCTTATTGTCGACGACAACGAGACCATTCACGACGATTTAAAAAAAGTATTGGAGACCAAAAAAGAGGTCAATCGTTTAGAGGCACTAAAAAGCGAACTTTTTGGGGAAGAACCCGCGTCCAGCATACCTCAAATTAAAACCATCGAGTATTCCATTGATGATGCTTTCCAGGGAGAGGAGGCCATTGAAATGGTGGATAAAGCCGCCGCCGAAGATGATCCGTATGCGCTGATTTTTATGGATGCCAGAATGCCCCCTGGAATGAACGGGGTTAAGACTATCCAGGAAATCTGGAAAAAGCATCCGGACATCGAAATGGTTCTTTGCACTGCCTATTCAGACTATACCTGGCATAAAATCCTGGAGGAATTTGGTACCACCGACCATTTGCTGTTCATTAAGAAACCCTTTGACAGCGTTGCTATTCGGCAGTTGACCTTGTCGTTAACAACAAAATGGAATCTGGCGAGAAGCAATAAAAGGTATGTTGCAAATCTGGAGAGTGAGGTTGAAAAACGCACGGTAAAACTGAACGCGCTGGTTGAGCAATTGTCTGACGAAATCAATCAGCGTAAGGAAAAAGAAAAGCAACTTTCCATTTTGGCAAATTATGATTCATTAACGGGTCTGGGTAACCGATTTCACTTTTACAAGGCAATCGAAAAAACAATTGAACGAATATCCGGGATTGAAAACGAGAAATTTGCACTTTTATTTATCGATATCGATTTTTTTAAGCAGGTAAATGATTTACTTGGCCATGACATAGGAGATTTGCTGCTTATTCAAATCACAGAGCGATTGAAGTCGAGCTTTCAAGGCAAAACACTTGATCTTTTGAAGATCTCTTTTGAAAACAACGACGACAAATACTCTTCCACTGTTTTTCGATTGGGTGGTGATGAGTTTACCACGCTGGTGAAACTCGAATCGGTGGATCAGGTGGTTGCATTGGCAAACCGGACCATTGCGGAAATCAAAAGACCATATTTTATCTCAAACAAGGAAATCATCATCTCCTGCAGTATTGGCATCAGTATTTTTCCGGATGATTCCGATAATCAGGCAGAGCTGGTAAAGTATGCCGATATTGCCATGTACCAGGCAAAAGAGTCCAAAGGATGCTCTGTGTTGTTTGACAAAATCAGGGACAATGAGTTCCTGTCAAAACTGGCTTTAGAGGAGGAATTGAAAAAAGCCTTGCTGAACGAGCAATTGGTTTTAAACTATCAGGCGCTAATGGGACAAAATCATGAGATCGTCGGCATTGAAGCCTTAATACGGTGGGACCATCCCAGGTTAGGGATATTGTTGCCAAACGACTTTATACCGATCGCCGAAAAGTATCACCATATGGTTGAGATAGGAGAGTATATTCTGCGAACGGCCTGCCGACATCTCAAGGAAATTCATAATAAAGGATTCAATGACCTTTTTATCTTTGTGAATTGCACCAACAAGCAATTTTACGATCCCGGATTTATTGAAATGATCGAATCGGTTCTGGAAAACTCCGATTTGGAACCAAGATTTCTTAAATTAGGACTGGAAGAGGAATTCTCAATAAAGGAACCGGAAAAGTCTTTAACTATTATCAAAAGCCTGAAAGATAAGGGTATTCAATTCGGAATTGATGGATTCGGCAAGGGTAAATCTATTTTAAGTTTTTTAAGCCAGGTACCTGAAGACTCTCTCATTAAAATCGATCGCTCCTACGTATCCAATCTGGAAGGTCATCCAAACAATGTCGAATTTTTACACAGCATCCTGGATCTGATCAAAAGCCGACATTTGAATGCCATTGTCAGCGGTATAGAAACGGAGCAACAAAAGGATATTATATCTTCCAAACAATGCATTGTGCAGGGCTACTATTTTAACAGACCCAAAGAGTTTAACGAGTTTCTGGAAGATATCACAACATTGACTTCGGCTTCATCGAGCTAGAAACCGCGGAATCCAGTTTCACCACATCCGATCAGGTAATGTTCATTTCTGCTTCCACAATTTCTGCCATATTCGCTTCAGATGGCAGAAAGGTCATTAGCTGAATAGCTGGGTATTTGCCTCTTCAAGCCGGTCCGAAAGCATGCAGACAATATTGTAATAGAATCGTGCTGCCAACTTGTAATTCATTTTGTTCATTCGTTTCAACCCGTTCAGGCTGATAAATATCACTTCGGAATCTTCCACCGTCAAAATGCTCGATGTTCTAATATTTTCGGAACACAGGGCGGAAATAGCGCCAATGATATTACCTTCAAATATGGTGGTAATTATCGATTTAACCCCATCCACATCCTTTTCCACATTGAACTTACCTTTTAGTATCACCAGCATATAGTCCCCGTAATCCCCCTGCGAAAAAACGCGGACACCTGATGGTATTTGTTTAACTTCAAAGTGTTCATGAATCCATTTATGCTGCTTGCTGGAAAAATTCTGAAAGATGTCTACAAAGACAGGATCATGTTTTATCACAACACCTTCTTCAATCAACTGATTCAGGCGGTCCAGTTCCTTTTGTTCCTCCGCACTGATTTGATGATCAGCAAAAATTAATCGATCCAGGTCCCGTTGTTCTTCGTAGGTGACCACTCCGTCCGCGATGATTTCATCAACGACTTCCTTCAAGGATACGTTGGGCTGGGGAGCAGTAGACAACCCGGCGGCAAAGTCTACACGCTTTTCAGCAATTCTTTCACTGGTATCTTTGATCGATTTTGACAGGCTTTTTGAAAGATTGATAAACAACTTGGTGGCTACTTTGGGATATCTTTTTTGCAATCGGATTAACACCTTCTCATTTACAGCCAGCAACCGGGCTTTAGAACCAGCTGCCGCGCTGGCAGCACGTTTGGAGTGACGGAACAATCCCATTTCCCCGAATGACTGACCCTCGACCAATTCCGCCAAATGTCTGTGTTTTCCGTGAAATTTCTGATCCAGGTAGATATCAATTGAGCCGTTCAAAATGACATATAATTCGTTCCCCACATCTCTTTCTTTAAACAATATCTCACCAGGTTCAAGATCGATCACATAAGACATTAAGGTGGCCAGCTTGGTTTCCCTAAGAGTCATATTCTCAAAAAGATCGACCTCTTGCAGAATTGAACGGTCAATTTTCAATCCCAGGTAATCCCACGCTGTGATCAACTTGGTATTGACCATGATCGAAGGCAGGAAATTAAGGTCGGTGATCAGGCATATTAACAGGGTATAAGCGGTAAGCACTCCAAACATGACCTGGCTTTCCATATCTGCCATGTAAAAAATTACAAATCCCAATCCCAATGAAATGGTGGTGTAGATCATCGGCTTTCCGGTCTGCCTCAGGGTCTTCATGGAAGCTTCTTTCTCACTGCGCAGGCTGTTCACATTTTCATTAAAGTGGGACAGAAAATGGATGGTATCATCGACACCGATACCAAGGGCAATGGATGCGATGATGGAAATCGTCACTCCGATGGGTATGGAGATCCATCCCAAAGTCCCAAAAAACACGGCGATGGCAATGATATTTGGATAAAGCGCCACCAGGCCCATTTTAGGTGACATGAACAATAGTGATAAAATAACAAAAATGATGGCCAACGCCAGGACAATGCTCTGAACCTGGCCTTTGGCAATATTATCTGCTGATTCACTGCTCAAAATCCCACTTCCGGTGTATTTTACTTCCATCTGCGGCAGGAATTCGGGAATTTTTTTGTTCAGGAGTTCGCGCAGTTCAAGTAATGCTGTGGTTCCCAGCATTTTCATGCGGATATTCAGTTGCAGCAGTTGGTCGTCATCGCTCAGGTATTTGGGAAAGTTTCTTTTTCGGGAGGTTTTAAAAAAACTCACTACCTCTTCATCTTTAAGGTTATCCAGTCCATTACGATAGATATC
Organism: Pseudomonadota bacterium; assembly: GCA_022360105.1. The sequence continues at coordinate 1,954 of JAKSDL010000046.1, read as the reverse complement.
CACATATTCGACAACGGTGTATACCTTATCAACACGGATTCCCTCAATATCTGTCAGCTCATTGGGGCCGTTTTTCTGCATGAGCCAGTGTTTGAGTTTTTGTATACCGTAAATGGTGGCAGCAGTCTGCAAAACATCACTGTTTTCCTTACCATTGAAAACCAGTCGCAAGGAACTGGTTCCCGCCAATTCCTCCTGAACCAGTGCCAGATCCATCTCAATCGGGGAATCGTCTGCAAAGTTTTTGCTTTCGCTATCAACCGTCACCTGCAGTAATCCCAGGAAGGCGAAAACTCCCAAAGCCAGCCAAAAGGCAATAAATTTCCTGGAATGATTGCCTACCGCCCTTGAAGCCTTAACCAGGAAAGCATCGAAGATTCCCTTTTTCAGCGCCCTGCTGCCGGATTTTGGAGCAGGTAACATAAGCAATACAGATGGAGCAAAGGTGAGACACAGAAAAATAATCATGGCAATGCCAAAACAGGCGAAAGCACCCATCTCTTTTACTGCCGGTATGGGACTGGCTGTGAGGGCTGCAAAACCAGCCAGGGTTGTCAGTGCTGTGACAGTTAGTGGTACTGTGATATGTTTTAAGGTTTTGTTAATAACCTGTTGTTTTGTTTTATCTTTTTCGCTTTCACCGACATCCCGAAAATATTGATTCATAAAATGGATGATATAGGCGCTTCCCACACAGATAAGCAGTGGGGGCAATACCATGGTTACCAGGTTCATTGAAAAACCTGTCAGAGCCAGGAAACCAAACGTCCAGAGGATACCAGTAACAACAACACTCAACGGAATCAGCACACCGCGGAGACTCTTGAAAGAAAAGAAAAGCGTTATCATCATCAACAGGAGACTCCAGGGCAGGATGCGAACAATGTCTTCCGTTAGTGTTTTTGATGATAAGTATTCCATCCGCGATTGTCCGGAATAAGCGATTCTATATTCGGATGAATAATACTTGGACAGCACCTTCTGCAGGGCAAGCTGGGTTTCAGGTTTGGAAGGAATAGCCTTTTCATTAAAAGTGATTACCAGCGCGGCTGTTTTGAAGTCCGGAGAGAGTAGATCTCTGATGATTAACGGGTCATTTTGAAGTTCTACAAACAGCTTTTTACTAACTTCATTGTTTTCATTATATAATTGAACCCCGGTTTTTGAAAAAATGTCACCGGTGCAGATAAACTCTCCGGTGACATCAACTTCTTGTTCAGACTCTGCTGCAGGGTCTTCCAGATCAGCATCAAATGAGTCCCCTTCCAGGTCCAGGGAATCATCTTCAGGGCTTTCACCTTCCAGATCCAGGGAATCGTCATCTAAAAGAGGCTCCTCCGTCCGGGTCGATGGATAATTATCCTTGTTTGCCAGGCAATTCAATTGATTCTGGTGTTTCTCCAGGACGGACTCACAAACAGAACCTGCTTCTTCAACATGAAAATAGGAATTGCCGGAGCAAACCCCACTGGTGCGCGGTGTATTGGTCAGGCTGATCACGTCCTGGATGTTGGGCAGCTCTTTCTCCAGATCGTGTGTCATCGTTTCCATCATTAGGAAATCTTTTAGCTCAAAAGGTCTGCCTGAGTTTGTTTTGATGGCAACAACAAGGACTTCTTCGTTTCCGAAAACCTTACGCATTTCCTTAAAAAACGCATAAGCTCCGGAACCCCTGGCCATAAACGGTTCAACTGTACTGTCCACTATCAGTTTTCCACGGCTGTCTAATAATTCGTTTTTCGCCTGAAGGATGAAAAAGGCTGTTAGACACAGGGTGAGAAGAATAACTATTTTGGGAAATTTAACAAACCATTGGAATAGTTTTATTACCATGCGTGCTCCTTCTTACTGCTATCAATTGGCTCAAGATTAAAACTTATAAATATATTTTAAGGCCGCTCGTTTGGTTTCGGCCTTTTTGTCAGTCATTTTTAGCTTTTCAGACACCGAATAG
>JAKSDL010000447.1 GCA_022360105.1 Pseudomonadota bacterium | reverse complement strand
TTGATCAGTGTTCCCCCTTTGACATCAGCCCTGGTTTTATCGGTAACTTCCATAATGAATGGCGCACCGGTTTTGTGCATTAGACTTAAGATTTTGAGGTCAACAGATGCACCGAGATTGTCTGCGTTGGCAATGAACATATACTTTTTACCGGCCTTAATCAGCTGATCCAAAATACCGGTATTCGAAATACTCTGATAAAAATCCCCATGTCCAGGCGGGTAATTGCATCGCTGACCGTATTTCTGCTTGGACAACGGAAGGAGCGAATCAGTTCTTAATCTTGGGAATTTGTTCTGTTGAAATGTATAAATCGGCAACATGCCATTGTATTTGCCGATGATTTTCTGTGTATCCTGGTCTGTGTTAAAACTATTCATCAAAACTAAAGGGACATTCGATCCATATGTCTGATTCAATGATTGAATCTGATCCACGATAAGATCCAGAAAACTAAGACCGTTTTTCACTTCAATGGCAGATTTCGGTCCAACGCAGCCCATTGAGGTTCCCAAGCCACCGTTTAACCGACAAACTGTCAGCTGTGACAGCATTTCCGGAATCTCATCGGTATCGATGGCATCCAGATCATCATAATTTTGAATTGAATCTTCTGCAGGAGACGTTATATTTTGCCAGTCAATTTTGTTGTCCTTTTCGGCTGTAAACCGGTTGTAAAGGTCACCAAACTGTTCGATTTGATCAGGAGTAAAATCCTGATCCACCATTATTTTTTCGATCTGTTTAAAATTAGTTGCCATGAGAATAAAAGCTTAAAATTTCAGCATATTAATTGACGTTAGGATTAGAAATATGAAAACTATTGTTTTTTACTATAACTAAGAACATACATTTTGGGGTTTGGTTTAGCCTTACCTTCCTTTTAAACACGTGCTTTTATTCCGGTTTTGAACGTGTTATCAGTCAAGTGAATTCAAATTTATTACCAAATTTATGTAATATTCAGCAGCAGATCCCAACTCCGTTGAAATCAAATGCCTTGAGCGACAGAATACAACTCTGTCGATTTGGCATGTTCGCCGATTTTGAAGTAGAGCCCTCCCAATAAATCTGCTGCTTTGCGGATTTGAGCCTTGTTTCCGTTTTCACGGTAAAAATGATACAGCCATTCAAGATGTGACACGGCTTCTCGGACTTCATCTTGTGAGATTAAAAGTTCATAGAGTTCTTCGTGCAATGCCGCCGTTTTTTCCTGATCTCCGGATGCCTGCACAAAGTCCAATGCCTTTTTCAGGTTTTCAACGTAAGCTGCATAATCACCACGGTTGTTGTGAATTTCTGCCAAATACAGATAGGTCTTGGCCAGCAAACTGTCCGCCACAGAAAGTGAAGTGTGGTTGATCACTTTGTTGAAAGACGATTCGGCTTCCTTCAATTTTTTATTATGATAAAGCATATGGCCGTCGATCAGCCATAATCTTGCAACATCCTCCTTATTCAGGAGGGACATGTCGAAATTGGCCGAAGTCAGCAATTTGTTCAATTTGTCATACTCGCCCAGATCGAGGAGGAGCAGGGCAATCGAAATTAGATTTTTGTATCTTCCGGCAAAGTTCTTAATATCATTGTTCAGTTTTAAAGCTGAGGAAATCAACCCAATGGCTTTTTCCTTTTTGTTTAATGCTGCAAAAATGGAAGCCATACGAGTTTGTATTTCCGAAACCAACGGCCAGTTTCTATGCTTTTTTTCAATCTTCATTAGCCAGTCACAAATGGCAATGGTTTCCTTTTCATAAGGTAACTCTTCCAGGATTTCCACCAATGAAAACATCGCCTTCTGAATCAGATGACCTTTACGGGTTTTCAAAGCCAGTTCCAGACTGGTCACCATGTTTTGTGCATATCTGAAAGCATTTTGGAACTTGCGGGTTTGTTTTTTACCAAACTGAAGATTTCGTTGCAGCGGGTATTCCAGGTCATCTAACTGAACCAAGTGCAATAAGCAATACTGAAAGCCGGATTCAATGTAACGCAATTGGCTAAAATTATCTTTTTGGTATGCTATAAGCTGTTGCAGCAACTCTTGCCCCATGCTCAACAATGTCTTTTTGGGAACCAGGTTCAGCCTTTGGACGTGATGGTATAGATGAGCCGGTATCCAAAACATGTCAAATTCAAGGTTTGCTTCTATTAAATGGCCATCATAGAGGTGTTTTATATCCTGCTCTACACCTTTGACGCTTAATATCCCTGTTAATAGATCTTTTGGACATGCTATTCGCATCAAAAACAGATAAACGAATAATTTTAACCTGTTAACTGCCAGATCTGCCAAAACGGTCTCAAATCCTTTTTTATAGAGCTGATCCAACGAGACTGATCTATCAACATAGTTAATAAGCTCAGAATTGCCGGATTGCTTCAAGATATTCAGCAGCGCCACATCTTCCATGCAGGAAGGAAAATCTGATTCTACCAAATCGATCCATTTCTCGGGGAGACTATCTTCAAAACTGTTGATAACCTGCACCTGACCTGTTTTTGCCAAATCAATTTCGACTGTTCCGTGCCTTGTCCAAAAGGTTTGATCATAAATATAGAAAATCTGCCAGTTTTCATTTTGTTTGCTGCCAATCCAGTTATCAAACTCATGATCAGGCTTCTCAGGTGGTGTATAAACAAGTAATAGTTTTTTTGACTGTTTCGGTACATCAACCTGGTTTTGCGAAATCAGGCTTTTCTCAAAGTGATTAACCAGTTGGTGTTCTTTGGTAAGAAATGAAAATAATTTTGCGAATTTAGATGATTGAAGTCGAGCACTTGTTTCAGAGCTCATGCCCCAGCGCTGGTAATATGTGGTAGATATGGCTATTGATTGTTTCGTTACAGCCCGTCTTAACCATTCCCCCAGGTAACTGTCTATAGGCTGTCCATCTGCAGCACGTAAACAGATTATCTTCTTCGAACCAGCCGCATTGATCGCTTCGGTTAAACTGTGTAAAACGGAGTACTTTCCGTAAAATCGTCTATGAGGAAGGTAATGTTTGTAAGGATATGCGGTTTCTATTGCTGTTTCTGCGTCAATCGAACGATTAAAATGAAAAGGCGGAAGAGGTTGTTCGGATGCCGATTCTAAAATCTTCTGGTTGATATGAAAGCGAATCCAGGACCAATCCCAACTAAGTGGCAAAGTAGCTTGAATATGATTGATTGCCAGCCTGTGTGCCCTTGAAATGTTTTCTTCCCGGATCAGATTCAGCAAAAATATGTTAAGATATTCCAAAAGCCTTTTTCTGGCTAGCCTCCCTTGAATAGCTATGACATAGGGGACTCCGCAATCAAAAAAGAACCGTATTGGACTGCGGCGAATGGTGTTTGGCTGATTTAGCAGAAAAGAGGTTTGTAAAACCACCATTTTCAATCCGTCTTTCACCGCTTTCATCAATTTGGGTTTAAGCTCCGTAACAGTCCAACCGTAGGAACCGGGATTTTCGCTGTCCGGCTCAAGTATCCAACCTTCTTCCGAGTCGTAACCCGTAAAAAAGAAAATATTTGGGGATTGATCCAATGACTGCGAAATTGACGTTCTACTGGCATTGCCGTTGACTTTCAGATCAATCAAAGGAGATTTGGGTACCGCTTTTGCCGCAATCTCCTCAATATAGGCGCTAAACCGCGGGTTGACTTCCTGCTGGTCAAAGGGCAGATACGAATTTAAGGAAAGCCTTAGCGAAGGAAACATGTAAACCGAAGATTCCTCGGTAGGTATGGCATCCGACTTGTGGATTCTGATCACACCTTGTGTTAAGGCAAAAAAGGATGCGCCGTCGTACATTAATTCCCATGGTAAATCCACAATGTCTTTCTCCAGGGAATAAATAAAGATACCCCCTGCTTTATAAACCTGGGATCTGCTTTGTTCAGGAACTATGGAATTGTATAGGGCTTGTCCGTAATGCTTGAGAAGTGTGATTACCTCGTCTTTCTGATCTCTTGACGATTCGGTTTGCAGAACTTCCGATTGTTTTAGAAGCTGGTAAGCCCCCAACGCAGCCTTGGTGAGATTTGGCGCTGGTGGGTTGAAACGAAACTCAAGGTTATATTTGGATATGATAACCGTTTTTTGAGAAACGAAAATTACCAGGGACATTAGTCAAAGTTCCGGGGATAAGTCAGTTTTTGGGTAAATGAATAAGTCTGATAATACTTATTGTTCTTTATGCAACACCCTGTGGTTTTCAATTCTTCTGGTCAGGTGCTGACCGTCAAAATATTCTAATAAACCTACAGCATGTTTTCTGGATACACCAATTAACTCTTTAAAATCTCCAACTGTCAATGTTTCATTGGAAGAAAAATAGCCCAGCAAACTTTTTTTAATATCATCAATAGTTTCAGGAAGATACCACAAATCATCTTTCGCTTTGATGACCCATTTCTCCGATTGCCCAATCTTTAATATCTTCTCTACATCTTTTTGATCAACCGCCAGCTCCTTGGCCAGGTTCACCACTCCAGGAGGTTGAAATCCCATTTGACGGAAATTTGCCAGAATATGTTCCTTTAATTTTTTTTGTTTTTCGTTCATTCCACCTTCAAATCCAGGCAGATGATAAACATTATCCGTTTGTGCGACAAATTTCTGCTTAACAGCCCAGTTTAGGGATGAAATCACCTCTTGATGAGAAAATGTCAAGCTCATTTTGCCAAAAAAGTCCGGACCCATCGCGCCGGGTTTTTCCGGATTCTTTTTGTGAAATGCTTTGAGAGTTCTGACGAAAAATCCTGCCAGACGTTTGTTGTGGAACACATGCAGGTATTTTTTCTTCTCATTGTTTATGGATACAACCTCGCTCCGACTTGCCAGCGCCTGCAATGATTTTTGAATCGTTTTTTGAGAGCTGCCGACAAGCGGCACCATCTGGTCGGCCATAATACCTTTGGTTCCGGACAGAAATACAGCCTCCTGAATTCGTTGGGTTTCATCCTGGGAAGCCAGTCCCTTAAGAGATTCCTGCAGTCTGTGTTTATTCTTTCGCGAACGGTTCCCAAAAGGCGCAATAATCCTTCCACCAGCAATGGTATGCATTGGAGAAAGGCTCCTGATAATAAATCTGTCCGCATAACGACAGCTGATTTCAGATTCCAGTCTCAGTTGCACAAACTGCATTTCAGTGCTTTCAGGATCAAACTCGTCACCGGCATACAGTCGACCGGTTACCTCCTGTGCATTGCTGAAAAATCGCAACTTACTTTTGTTTTTGAGAACACCGGCTTTATCTGGAATTATTTTCAGTTCGACTTCGATCACGCTGGTATTGACTAAATGTCCCGGAAAGGCTATTTGATTCCCCCTGTCGATCTGATCCTTTTGCAAACCTGTCAGATTGATTGCTGAACGCTGACCGGTTTTTATTTGTCCTGCTTTTTCACCATGAACTTGAAACCCTCTTATTCGCAGGGACTCCTTTTGAGGGTAAAGCATTAGATTATCTTCCAATCCGGCTTTACCGCTATGAACAGTTCCCGTAACAATCGTGCCGAATCCCTTAAGCGAGAAGCAGCGATCAACGGGTAGCCGAAACGTGGCAAAAGCAGTGGATTCTTCCAGAGAATCTGCAATTCTGGCAATTTCTTCCTGTAGCTCAGGCAGACCGGTTCCTTTAATAGCTGAGGTTTTGATGATCGGGCTGTTCTCCAAAAAGGTGCCCTGAACCAGTTCACTGACTTCCTCTTCAACCAGTTCCACCATTTCCTCATCAGCCAGATCGCATCGGGTTAACACGACAATTCCATTTTTTATACCTAACAAATCACAGATATGGAGATGCTCCTTAGTTTGTGGCATAACCCCGCCATCTGCAGCTATTGCCAAAAGCAGAATGTGTATTCCGCCAACTCCAGCCAGCATATTATGAACAAACCTCTCATGACCCGGCACATCGATAAATGAGATATTCAACCGATCTTGCCAATTGTAATGGGCAAACCCGATATCAATTGTTATACCTCTTTTTTTCTCTTCCTCGAACCTGTCCGGATCAATGCCAGTTAACGCTTTCACAAGCGCGGATTTGCCATGATCGATATGACCGCTGGTGCCGATAATAATATTTTTCAATGCTGCCTTGGGTATGTATTGCGATTATGTTAATTGAATGTCTGTAGATGATGATAAACGAGGTTTATCCCTGATCGAATCTCTAGGTAGTGCCTGAACGAAAAGTCGCTAAACCCTTATCCGGCCTTGTGCTAGATACCGAAATTCAGCTTGAAATTTAACGTGTTGTCAGCCGTCAGCTCTCAGCGTTCAGCTTAAAACATTACAATTACAAACAAAAACAGGCTGAGAGCTGATTACTAACTGCTGAAAGCACGAAACTTCGAAGTGCCAAACTGCTTTTAAAGCTTTTATTAGCATGAGTTAAATTAGTTTTCGTTCAGGCACCAGGTAGGTTTCAGCTCAATCAGTAACATCTACAGATAAACCTATAAGAATATCCTCAAAAAGTGAAGAGAAGGAATGTATTAACACAAGGATGCTCAGCCTCATGATTTATTCGGGACTTTGCAGAGAAAAAAAGCAATGAAGAGAGGTGGTTGACGAATTGTAATCCGAAGTACCCCGGCGACCGTACAAGGTCGCCTGTCATGAACGGTAGTTACTTGCAAGGTCTGCAATTCATCTAAAAATCTACATTCAGCGCCAGTTGAATCTGCTTGGTTTCAAACTGGTACATCAAATCTGCTGACCCGTATGAATTATAGATTTGAATTCCGGCAGCAGAATCGGAAAGAACATTGGGATCTTTGTGGTAATAGTAGATATTGTCCGCGAAAAGTTTGATTTCCGGAATCACAACATACTTGACACCCGTTACAATGGTTTGATTATCCATATAGATATTATATAAAATACCCAGGTTATCCAGTTTGCCGGTTACCATTGCCTGTAGGGTTAGGGTATTGTACCTGTCATTGTTTTCATCGATTTCCTCTGCATCTTCATATTCTTCCGGTTTTGATGTTTTATCTATTTGATCCCTTGATCTGAAGTCAGTATTGTCTTCATCCCAATAAACTCTTCTGCGTGCTCCAAGGGATATATTTACCGGAAGCACCGTATCGTCAATCATTAAAAATTTCAGAGAAGCATAGGCGGAATGGAGCCCTGATTCTTTATCCCGATTAGGTTCATCGGCTTCAGAATTCATTTTTTCCGCAATTGAGTAGGTCTGAACACCAAACTGAAGCAGTTCCAGTAATTTTAATTGATAGCGAAACCGGACAACTTGAACATCGGCTTCGCCGATATCCTTAAACCACAATGCCAGATGCAAAGCATTGATTTCCGGATTGAGCAGAGCTGTCGGCGAAAAATAGATCCATGAGTCGTTTTGGCCTGCCGTAAATTTGCTAGCACCGAAACCACCTCCAAAAGAATCAAAGAATGATGTTCCCGAATCTTCCGGTTCGGTGTCTTCTTCAATTTCATAAACAGTGGGAGTTGTAACATTTTGGGGAATTTCAGTTATTACACTGGAAATTCTTGAATAATCCCGGTTCATCAACCTGAATTCAGCGATCAATATTTTAGATTTGGGTTGCAAATCGACCAAAAGGACGTGAACACTATTTGACCTGTCTGCAAACTGACTCAATACCGATTTCTCATCGGCTATTTGACGATATTCCAGTTTGTTGGATTTTATAATCTCCTGAACAATAATAGGGTCTGCTACATCGAAGCTTTTTAGCAATTCGTGAGATAGATCCCTCTTAATCCCAACGAGATTGTAATTTTGTTTGATTTGCTCCCTGTTTTCGTTGTTGAAAACAACCGCAATTTTATTTCTTGAGGCATATCCCTGCCACTTCTCCAAATCTCTGACCAAAGAGTTACGAACATCGCTGAATTCGTACGCAGATGCATGTTGAGCGATAGAAAAAAAGACTATTAACAGTGAAGCAATAAATATTGCAACCGGTTTATGCCTGATCGATGAAAAACTATCTGGTTTTGGTTTCATTAAGACTCCTGGGAAGATATTAAAATACTTGGATGAATGTATCTTCACCACAACGGCGTCGTCAAGTTGATCTTCTCTTCCGCCACCAGCCTTGACCGTAATGCACCAATAAAATTGAAATCTGACTGAAAACATGCACCAGGAATCGACCGTACCTGAAAAAAAGTACAATCAAAGTGAGCCAACAACTCTATTGCAGGATTTATTGATAGGTGTGGTTGCTTGTGAATTAATAACAGAGCAAGAAGAGCAATTTCCAAGCATTGATGCTACATGTAGCGGGCAGCAAAAACATCAAAGGGTTGTAAAATATCACAGGAGACAGAGATGTCCCCCATGACCTTGAATTTCGATCGTTCAGTTTTCCAATTGGATGACATTGCAGGTCATAGAATTGGCAATTCCTTCAATCTTAAGTATTTTATCGATCACAATGTTTCCGATGGCATTCAAATCGCTACCGTGAACCGTCGCTATAATGTCATATGGACCGGTGACAGCATCAACTTGCTGAATACTCCTCAAGTTTTCAAGTTTGCTATACACATCTCTGGCTGTCCCCGGCTTAACAGAAATAAGGACGTAAGCAACTGACATTACTGATGTCATATTTCCTCCCGGTTGAAATTAAATTGGCTTTAACCTTTGAACAATCAAGTTACCGATGCGAACAAACCATGCCTCCTTGATGAACCGCAAAAATGATAAACCCGTGGTAAGTTTATCCAAAAAGGGATTAAAAGTAATCAAACTTTTAGGATTTTTTACAGGCATTGTACCTGAAAAAAATCCCCAATTTCTGATATGGAGTTCGAAGAATATCTGACTGATCAGAACTTATCAGGCAAAGTCAAGGCTTATGTCGAGGGAGGGTGCAGAGTGAGTCAGGGCACCGACTGAGATAAAATCAACCCCGGTTGCCGCTACTTTTGCAATATTATCCAGACTAATACCGCCGGAAGCTTCGGAAAAAGCCTGTCCATTTATTATGGAAACAGCTTCCGACAATTGTTGACAGCTCATGTTATCGAGCAGATAGGTATCGATATCCAGATCTAAAAAGGATTTCAATTGCTCCAGAGTATCGACTTCAAGCTCAATTTTTACCGTATGGGGAATTCGTTTTTTCATTTCAGCGATGGAAACATGCGGATCTTTGCCATTCGCAGCCATGATTGCCAGGTGATTGTCTTTGATGAGAACTGAATCGGAAAGGTTGTACCGATGATTAAAGCCGCCACCCATTCTGACTGCATATTTTTCCAGGTATCGCAATCCCGGGGTTGTTTTACGGGTATCCAGTACCTTGACATGTTTGGAGGATTGATTGGCTTTCAGCACAAATAGACGAGTCAGTGTAGCAATTCCACTCATTCTTTGCATGAAATTCAGAGCCACCCTTTCCGCTATAAGCAAACTTCGAGATTTTCCTTCAACTTTGGCTAACCTGGATCTTTCCTGCAAAAAATCTCCATCTTGCACAAAAGATTGCCATTTTATTGTCGGATCAACCAATTGAAATACACGATGTGCCACCTCCAGTCCAGCCACCACCCCTTTCTGCTTTTGCAATAACACCAGCTCGCTGTGGGCCTGGTCGTCAATTAATTCCTCGGTCGTAACATCTCCCCAGGTTAAGTCTTCCTGCAGACCTGTTTTGATGATTGTATCAATTATAGTTTGATTCATAGTTAGGTAAAAAAATGTCTGTCCCTGTAAAATACACGTTTAATGGAATAAAGAAAGTTATCTCTGGACTTGGGAAAATCCGTGCGAAAATGACTGCCCCTGCTTTCCTCTCTTTGCAATGCCGATATGGCAATCAGTCTCCCCAGGTTTTTAAGTGCATACAATTCAAATTTGTCCGTGCTAAATGGCTCGTCAAATGACCATGGAACATCAGAAAGTTTGTCGATCATCTGCATTAAGGACTCTTTGCATCGGACTAACCCGGCAAGTTTCCACATGTTTTTTCGTAATTCATCTTTTTCCAAGTAGGTCGGCGCGACAACCCTGGTATCGCTTCCCGGAAGAATAGATTTGTTTTCTTTGTCCCATATTTCCGGTATTTGGTTCTGATCCCTTTGTATCGATTCGGCTGCTTGAATTGAAAATACGGCACATTCCAACAATGAGTTGCTTGCCAGTCTATTCGCTCCATGTACTCCGGTTCTGGCTGTTTCCCCGACAGCATAGAGACCTTTCACTGTCGTTCTTCCACCCAGGTCGCTGATCACGCCCCCGATCATATAATGTGCAACCGGTGTAATTGGGATGGGATCTTTGCGGATATCAATTTTATAACTCAGACAGCTCTGGTATATTGTGGGAAATCGCCTTTCTAGTTTATCCGGATTAATTGCCGTGGCATCCAAATAAACCTGTTCATTGTCTGGTTTACCCATTTCCCGCGCGATTGTTCTTGCCACAATATCTCGCGGAGCCAGATCCTTAAGCGGGTGGATTCCTTCCATAATTGCCTTGCCTGAGCTGTTTCTCAGGATTGCTCCTTCGCCTCTGACAGCCTCGGAGATCAAAAAATTCGGTACATTCTCAATACAAAGGCCGGTGGGATGAAACTGAAAAAACTCTAGATCGGTCAATTCCGCCCCGGCTGAGTAGGCCAGTATATTACCCTCACCTGTTGCTGTGGAAGGGTTGCTGGTATACTGATAAATCTGCCCGGCTCCACCGGAGGCCAGGATTACCTGGTCACACTCCAGAAATACCCTGTTTCCGTTTTTGTCAAAATAAACCACTCCTTCTATGAATCCCTCTTCATTGACAATTTCTGTGACATGTGATTCTTCACAAACAGAAATATTGGAATGGTTTGTTACAGATTCAGCCAGGGCGCGCTGTATTTCAGCCCCTGTTGCATCCCCTCCCGCGTAAAGGATTCTAGGCAGACTGTGGGCACCTTCCAATCCCAGTTTGTACTGTCCCGACGCATCCTTATCAAAAAAAACACCCAGTTCGATCAATCTACCTATCGACTCCTTGCTGTTTTTTGAAAGAAAAGTGACCGCATCCCTGTTACATAAACCTCTTCCTGCTTCAAGCGTATCTCTAATATGCAGATCCGATGAATCCAGGTCGCTCCAAACGGCTGCAATGCCCCCTTGGGAATGCTGAGTGTTGCTGTCACATATCCCTTTTTTTGTTAAAAGAACAACCGGTTGCTTCTTGGCAATGATTTTTGCTGAGAGCAATCCTGCCATGCCGCTACCGATAAGAACGACTGGTTTGGTTTTGCTGAAAGGCTTATTGGTCATTTGTTATCTTTGTTTTGGATGTCCTGCTTTTCACCATTTGGACCATGAGATTCGAGGAGGGAGTTTTCGAAATCCCACATGAGAATTGCTAGCCATTCTTTCATCTTAATTGGACTTCAGAACTGAGTCGCGTCACTAAAACAGGAACTTAAATATGACTGTTCACAATCTCCATTACATCTTTTGCAAAAACAGTAAAAAAAACAACTAACCTCTTGTAATCAAATTTGTTTTCAAGCATTCTGCCTCCCTGGGACGATGTAACTTAATCGAGAAGATGGCCGATTTAACAAGCAAGAGCTAATATAAAACTATACAAGTAAATACGTCCTAATTTCAGCGACGTTTTTGTAACAACTAAAATATCGAATTCCGGGTAATAATCAATGCGCACCATTCGATGGGCATATACCCGCACAAGCATTGATAAATTATGAAAAAGACAACCCAGCTAAGAAAAATTGTTGAAAGCCCCTCATTAGAATTTATCATGGAAGCTCACAATGGTCTGTCAGCAAAAATTGTTGAAGAGGCCGGCTTTAAGGGGATTTGGGGCAGTGGATTATCCATCTCAGCTTCTTTAGGCGTCCGAGATAACAATGAAGCCAGTTGGACACAGATACTTGATATTATTGAATATATGAGTGATGCCACCACGATTCCAATTTTGCTTGATGGTGACACCGGTTACGGAAATTTTAACAATATGCGCCGTCTCGTAAAAAAGCTCGAACAAAGAGGTGTCGG
>JAKSDL010000673.1 GCA_022360105.1 Pseudomonadota bacterium | reverse complement strand
CATTACCATTCATTACTTCTTCAATAACATCAAGCCCCGGATTATTTTCTCTTAGTTCGACCTGCAGCCCCTCTTCCCGATAAAATCCTTTTTCGATGGCTGCATAGTATCCTGCAAACTGAAACTGATGGCGCCATTTCAGCTGAAGAACAATTGTATCGTCGGCAGGGCAATCTTCAAATGAACAAAGGAGCAATGTTACGATTAATAGTTGAAGCAGGGTCTTATTTTTCATTGGTTTGAGTTTGGTTTTTTTAATAAACGACGAATCCAGGCTGGATTGAATTTGGGCAACACCGGCAAATGCTGATTTTGTAAACAGCTTCTATTCATGATATCAAAAATTAATCGATAGATAAATATCAATGCATTTATTCCTGCCTCCCTTGGATTCGTCGTATTACCAAATCCCGCCTCAACGACACAGCAAACCAACCCATAGACCTGCAATTACTTTCTTCTCGGTTGTAATACTTATTGTTTATTAATTGATAAAACCGGTCGACCGAAACCAGCTATTACCAGCTAATTCACAAGCATTTTTTAAATACATATAGATCTCTTCGGATGCAAGGACGATGGAACTGTATCGAAAGGCGGAATTTAAATCCGGCGGTTTGTTGCAGGAGGTGAATCGGGAAAGGCCAGCTACGCCTGAAAGGCTGGTCTTGGGTAATGCCGGATTGTTTTGATAGCAACCATATAATCTAATAGTGTTTATGTTGCCTTCGGAAATGCAGGTAAAGAGGGATATTCTAATAAAGGAGTTAAGTCATTTACAAGGAACGGTTCACGGTAACTCCAGTTCTATTCCCATAAAAACCCGGAAATGAAGTGACCCATCAAACTGTCATTAAACACCGTCCGAGCAATTGGGCTTTCGCTTTGAGCCGCACCATAACAGACATGAAGGGGAAGCAAATGCTCCTCCCTGGGATGACAAAATCTTGCCTGGGGAGCAGTTTCCCACTCAACAAGTCGCTGTTCTCTTTCGGAAATACTTAACGAAGGATCGGTGCAGGTCTCCGCCAGCCAGAGGTCAAATTCAGCGCTTAGTTTGGGATTCGATGCTGAGTTAAATGCTTGCATGTTGTGGAAAGAAAGACCTGAACCGATAATCAAAACATTTTCTTTTCGCAGCGATGATAGCGCCTTACCCATTTGAAGATGCCATTGAGAATTCAAATGCCGGTTCAACGATAATTGTACACAAGGAATATTAGCGTTGGGAAAAATGAGTTTTAACGGAACGAACATACCGTGATCAAAACCACGTTCCGGATTTTCCCTGCATTCAAATCCTGCACTTAAGAGCAACTCTGCTGTTCTTGTGCTCAGCTCAGGAGATCCCGGGGCAGGGTATTTAATTCTGTACGATTCTTCAGGAAATCCATAATAGTCGTAAATAAGACTCGGATGCCCGCCGCTTGTCAAAGTAGGGTGCTTCTCCTCCCAATGAGCACTGATAATTAAAATGGCAGCAGGATCCCCCAAACGCTTACCGATCCCTTCCAAGAAAAGAGATAGAGGCGCGTGACTGGGATCTCCAAGCAGCAGCAGGGGACCGCCGCCATGGGGTAGATATAAAACAGGTGTTCGAGTCATATATGTAAGCAACCTTTGTTATCCTTTCTCAACTGCCAATCCCCGGATTCGCAGGTAAAGTTCTCTGGTTGCCGGGTATCTGATCCAAAAAACCACTGCAGAAAGGATTCCCAATATTGTTGCAGGTGCCAATTGGTTAAATTCACCAAAGACAACATGCGTTCCGACTGCCCCTATCATTAATGCTACAAGACCGAGTGCAGAAAGCCCATTAAGTCTGGGCACCCACAAACCAATGGCAAACAGGATTTCGGAACCTCCCACAACATACAAAAAGAAGAAGGGAAATCCCCATTTTTCAAAGTTTTGTACAATCTGTTCCGCTCCTGTTATCTTTGCACCTCCTGCCATAAAAAAGGCCAGGGTTAACAGCACTGAAATTACCCAGACTGTATATTTTTTCCAACCTGTTATCTGATTCATCATCATACTCCTTTGTAACGGTTTATAGTTTTCACTTTTCTTGATTCCATGATATATTGTCGATGTTTTGTATACAATATAGGAAAAATCGAACAGACTGTTATAAATATAGAACAATGACAGAATTTCTTGGTACTGGGTTACTTTTTTGTGGAAGGGCCGAATGAGGTACCTTTGCAGTGCTTTACTTCAATGGGTTATCTGTCAGCTATGTAAACGGCGGAACCAAGCTTTCATAGCTGCTCTTTTATTCGTAAACGTGCACGTGGACGTTCACGATCACGTGCACGAGTGGTAAACATTGAAGCGGCTCTTTTTCGTATGTAAATGAAAATAAACAAAATATCGGAGGAATCATAGTATCGATGGACTTAAACCAGATGATTATTTTTGCCAAGGTTGCTGAATTTAAAAGTTTCACCAGGGCAGGCAAAGAGCTGGGCATCGAGAAATCAAACGTCAGCTCTAAAATCACCAAGCTGGAAAACAGACTTGGCTCCCGGTTGTTGAACCGCACTACACGTTCTGTTACGCTGACGGAAGCAGGTGCAGGATATTACCAGTTTTGCACCGATATACTTTCCAAAGCTGAAGAAGCAGACAATTATGTTGAATCCCTCAATTCCGAACCCCGGGGAACTCTTCGAGTGAGCGTGCCTGTCGATGCAGGACCTATGATCGTCAACACCCTGGTAAAACCATTTCTGGAGAAGTATCAAAAAACCACAATAGACCTATGCATAACCAATCGAAAAGTTGATCTTGTCAAAGAACGATTTAACGTGGCGATTCGCGCCGGATCAGGACCTCAGGAAGACTCCAGTTGTATAAGTCGACAGATAATGAGATCAACAAATGCGTTATTTGCATCGCCGGAATTCATCCGCTTGCATGGAGAACCAAAATCCGTTGCTGAGCTGGAACAAAGTGAGATGATTGTATTTGCTTCGGAAGAAGAGTTTGAATCCAAAGTTCATATCAAGGCCACAATTGGCAAAAACGCTATCCATATCACCCCCAAATACCGCTTGAAAGTAAATGATATGAAAACATACCTGGAATCCACTCTATCGGGGTTGGGAATTGCTATTTTGCCATCCGGGTTTGTAAAGGAATACCTGGATAAAAACAAACTCCTACCTGTGCTGCCGGAGGTTTTATTTCCGGAGGTTGCGTTTTATGTGCTTTATCCCAGCCGCCATTTAAAATCTGCCAAATTGACCATGTTTCTCGAATTTTTGAAAGACTGGCAACCAATCTTATAGCAGATATTCGTATCGTAAAATTAAACGATTATCAAAAAATCAACCACTATTTAATGATCCACATTTAGGAGCTTCTTAAAATGATCCCCCTAATCCATGCCAAGCATCGAAGAGATGGCTTTCCATGTTCTCTTTCAATCTTGAGTAATTGCTCCACAAACCGATAACTGTTAGCTGATAATTGATAACACAGTGAAAAAATATAATGTAATTAATAACTTACTACGTAAGGCTGAACCAAACTCTAAGATGTATGTCAATACAGTCTTTCGAAAATTGAATAATTCAACTAACCCGGCTTCAGGGGAATATCCCATTTCTTCATGTATTTCCAGATGGCCGTATGGCTGACCCCGACCCTTCGACTCACCTCAAGCTTGTTCCAATTGCACTCTTCCAACAAATCTAATAACTCATTTTTGGTAATCTTT
>JAKSDL010000528.1 GCA_022360105.1 Pseudomonadota bacterium | reverse complement strand
TATTGCCTGAACGAAAAGTCGCTAAACCCTTATCCAGCCTTATGCCAGATGCCTAAATTCAGATTGAAGATTAACGTGCTGTCAGCCGTCAGCTTTCAGCGTCCAGTTGAAGGCATAACAATTACAAGCAAAAACCGGCTGAGGGCTGATAGCTGAAAGCGCTAAACTTCGAAGGACCAAGATGCTTTTAAAGCTTTTATTGGTGAGGGTTAAATTGGTTTTCGTTCAGGCACGAACAAAAATAGCAGGGCGCGCAACCCATTTGGCGATCGGATTTAAATCCTTTGAGTCTGGTTGATAGGCAACAAGCTGCCCATCTTACATTTACAAAAGATTTCAAAAAATCGATTATCAAAACATGAAAAACCCAATCATCACCTTAACCACTGACTTCGGTACCCAGGATGGATATGTCGGTGCCATGAAAGGAAAAATTCTTGCCATCTGTCCCAATGCCAATATCATTGATATTACTCATGATATTCGGCCGCAAAACATTCTGCAGTGCTCCTGGACACTATTAAGAGCCACAACTACCTTTCCGGAGGACAGTATTCATGTGGCAGTTGTGGACCCTGGTGTCGGTTCCAAGCGCCGCCCTGTTTTAATAAAATCTGAGGACAGGTGGTATGTAGGACCGGATAACGGCGTGTTTAGTGAAATCATCAGGGAAAAAGGTACGGAAGAGGTATATGAAATAAAAACAGATACCGAATGGTGGAAAGCTCACAGAAGTTTTGACGGTTTGGCACTGTTTGCCCCTGCGGCAGCTCATTTAGCAGGCGGGCTTTCACCCCGGGATTTTAGTTCTCCGATTACCCAGTTGCTTACCATTATCCCTAAATCGATTCCCAAACTGGAATCCAGGATGCTGCGGGGCGAAATTCTGATGTTTGATCGATTTGGTAACGCCTTAACCAATATTTCAAAAGCGTATCTGGAAAAGATTCCCCAATCTTCAAGACTTGTTTCCTGTCACCAACAATCCTTCCACTGGGTCAGCCATTACGAACACGGAAAGGATCATCCGGCCGTTGCCCTAATCAACAGCGACGCCTACCTGGAACTGGCGGTATACAGTGGTTCAGCGGAGAAAACATTTGATTTAAAGGTTGGAGATATAGTGACAATAAGATAAAAATTCAGTGCGTTATGATAATACTTTTACGTCGTATTTCTTGATAATATTGTCGCGAGTGATAATGGTTAATTTTTGATGCTTCGCTTGTGATATCAGCATCCTGTCAAACGGATCCCGATGATGCATGGGCAAATTGCCCACCGCATAAACATGTTCGAAGGTTATTGGTAAAAACTCGAATCCCTGCTTTTTGATAACCTCAAAATACTCCGACGGCAATTCAAGTTTGCCAATTCCTTGCTTGATGCGAATTTCCCAAATCACTGCCGAGCTGACGATAATGATATTATCCGGATTACTTATTGCTGCCCGCTCACTTTCTTTTAAGATTGGATTGTCATCCAACCACCATAATAATATGTGGGTATCGAGCAGTAGATTCATTGTTCATCCAACCCAAATGCGGTTGCAATATCCTCTGGCAGGACATCAAAATCATCAGCGATCTTGATCTTTCCCTTCAAGGCTCCCGGCTTTCTAGCCTGTCTGCTGTTGTCATATGGTATTATTCGAGCTACCGGTTTACCGGCCTTACCAATGATAACATCTTCACCCGCCATTACTTTCTCAATCAAAGCGGAAAGCTGAGCTTTCGCTTCCGATATATTTGTAATTTCCATGATTGACTCCAATGGTTATTTTCTTTTTATATAGTCTGACCAGACCAGACCAACATGTCAAGTTGGTTAACTATTCGAAAGTTCCCCCTCAAATAAAATCGCAATGTTTCAAAAAAATTGATTTAAACGAAAAATTCGGAAATCTCCCCCTTATCATCATCGATAATTTATAATAAGGTCCTTTCAAATTCGGCTGTTCCTATCCATTGCTAAACGTCTCTCATCCGTTTAACATCCACATCTTACAATATAAACAGAGTGATACGACTAAATTCAAGATCGCTAATTGTATTTGTCATCCCTCTAAGTGCTGTTTTTATTGCTCTTCTTATTGGAGCAATAATGCTGATTACTTTGGGCGCTAATCCGTTTAGCGGATATGTTACTATGTTTCGGGCTGCATTTGGCAGTCTGGAAGGGATTACAAACACCTCGGTAAAATCAATTCCCCTCTTACTGGTTGGTGTCGGGATTTGCATTGCTTTCAGGGCAAACGTCATCAATATCGGTGGAGAGGGACAAATGGTTGTCGGTGCATTGCTGGCAACATCCATCGCCTTGGCATTACCTGGTTTACCCCCAATCATATTGATCCCGCTTGTGTTAATGGTTGGAGCCATTGGCGGTGCAATCTGGGGAGGCATCTCGGGTGCATTGAAGGCATATTTTAATGTCAGCGAGATTCTTAGCACTATTATGCTCAACATTGTGGCCGTGCAAATCATGAATTTTCTGCTGCGCGGACCATTAATCGATCCGGGGGAAATCGCCCGCGGGACCAGAATACCCCAGACTGCCCGACTGTCTCATAATTCTGATTTACCAATTCTGATCGAAGGATTGCGTATGCACCTTGGGTTTGTGGTCGCAATCCTGGTTGCCGTTATCGCTTATGTTTTATTATGGCGAACTTCAATAGGTTTTCGATTGAGATCTGTTGGTCACAGCAAGGATGCTGCGCGCTATGCGGGAATTTCGGTAAAAAAGAATATAGTGGGCGCCTTGGCACTTAGCGGGGCTATGGCTGGTATTGCCGGAGCTATTCTGGTATTTGGCAGTGAGTCGCATCGCATGGTGACCGATGGTTCCAGCACCGGTTTCACCGGAAGTGCAGGATTTAATGGCATCGTCGTCGCTTTGCTGGCAGGTTTGCACCCGTTATGGTCGATTCCCTCAGCCATGCTATTTGGCGGTATGCTGGTGGGAGCCAATGCTTTGCAACGAGCCGTGCAGGTGCCTTCCGCCTTGATCATTGCCTTAAATGGACTCATTGTCGTGTTTGTAGTGGGTTCCGAATATTTCAGACAACGCTTTCTGCAAGTCAAAAGAGTGGATACC
The DNA here is from genome assembly GCA_022360105.1 of Pseudomonadota bacterium. The sequence continues at coordinate 4,666 of JAKSDL010000528.1, read as the reverse complement.
TCTTCCGACAATTCAGATGATTCTGAAGAGGAGGCATAATGCTCGATTCATATTTGACCTTTATTATGGTTGCCACGATAGCCTCAGGCATCCGCCTGGCCACACCTTTTTTACTGGCGTCTTTAGGTGAAGCCCTTGGACAACGCAGCGGAGTTTTAAACCTGGGTGTTGACGGCGTTATGTTGCTTGGAGCTTTTGGAGCATATTACGCCGTGCTTCAAACCGGCAATCTTTATTATGGACTCATGGTCGGGATCGGACTGGGATTAACGATCGGCCTTTTTTATGCGTTTATAACAGTAAATCTAAGGGCACAGCAAGGCGTTAGCGGTATCGGCATTTATCTTTTCGGCCTGGGAATGAGCGATCTGCTCTTTCAAAAACTGGTCGGAACCCCAAAACCTATTCTTCCCTTCATGCCTCTTGACATTCCATATCTTTCCCAACTGCCCATTTTAGGCGAAATGCTTTTTCAACACAGCCTGATTGTTTACCTGGCCTTTGGCCTGGTTCCCATCATGACCTTTGTGTTAAAACGAACCACTTACGGACTGAATGTCAGGGCTACCGGAGAAAACCCCGAAGCTGCTGACAGTCTTGGAGTGAATGTTTCGTTGATCAGGTATTCCACGCTGATTGCCGGTAATGGTCTTGCCGGTCTTGCGGGAGCTGCCCTGGCTATTGAAATGGGTATTTTTCAACAAAACTTAACCAACGCCATGGGATTCATTGCCATTGCTCTTGTTTATTTTGGCGCGTGGAGCCCCAAAGGCGTTATGATTGGTTCTTTGGTGTTCGGTTTGGTTCAGGCCATTGTGCTCCAGTTCAAGACCTTTGGAATTATACCCCGAAGTGCTTCTGACCTGGCAGCGATGGCGCCGGCCCTAATTACCATCTTAGCACTTATCGTAGTGGCAAAGCGGATTCGTCAACCCTCTGCCTTGACAAAACCTTATGTCAGAGGAGAATAATCCGAAGCGCCTCTGCGATGACCTTTACCAACCAAATAAAAAAGGAGAGTTTTCCATGAAAATGCTCAATCTTAAATTGATGTTGACCATCCTGATTACGGTGTCTTTTCTGTGTATCGCCCCGACGACACTCTGGGCAGCCAAAAAACTCAGGGTTGCCATTGTTGCGCCCAGTGCAGCCAATGATTTGGCTTTCACCCAAAGCATTGTGGATGGAATGAAAGCTATTCAGAAGAACAGGGAGATCGAACTGGCGATCACTGATGGAACTTTTATTGTAGAAGACGCAGCAGCCGCGATTCGGGACTACGCTAAGCAGGGTTACGACCTGGTATTGGCTCACGGATCACAATATGGCGGATCCTTGAAAGAAATTGCCCCCGATTTTCCAAACACGGCTTTTGCCTGGGGAACAGCTGCCAATACCTTTGGATTGCCAAACGTTTCTTCGTATGAAGCAGCCTCCGATGAAGGAGGGTATGTAATGGGTGTGATGGCAGCCGCCATGAGCCGCAGGGGAGCAGTTGGTGTTGTTGGCCCCATTGAAGTGGGTGATGCTAAATTATACGTGGATGGTTTTGTAAAAGGAGCCAAAACATTCAAAAAAAGCATTCGTGCCAACGTAAATTACATTGGATCTTTTAGCGATGTTGCCCTTGCTGCTGAAGCTGCCAGGGCTCATATGGCTGCAGGTGCTGATGTTCTGACAGGTACGGCCCAGATGACTGTTGGAGCTATTGGAGCTGCCAGGGCGAAGAGAGCTGCCTGGTTTGGAACACAGGCAAATCAGGCTGAACTGGCACCGGAAATTGTTGTCGCTTCCCAAGTATACAAATGGGAAGTTATACTAAGCAAGATCATTGAGGACTTGGACAATGGTGTTAAAGGCGGCAAAATGTATGAAATTAATCTTGCCAATGGCGGACTGGTCATAGAATTTAACACGGCCTACAAACTTCCGGCCAAAGTTAAAAAAGCCGGAATGGACGCTATTGCCGGAATCAAGAACGGCACCATTACGAAAACACATTAATAGCGGTTAGCATTTTTTGTAGGATGGGTAACTTCGTTACCCATCATCAATATATAATAAGTAAATAGAGAATCTTCATGACGGTGCAAACACCAATCCCAATCCTTGAAATGAAGGGGATCACGAAACGATTTCCCGGGGTCATCGCTAATGAAATGGTTAATTTCGATGTTCTCGCCGGGGAAATACACACCTTGCTCGGAGAAAACGGTGCAGGAAAAAGTACCTTGATGAAAATTCTTTACGGCCTGTATCAACCGGATGAAGGCGAAATATTTATCAACGGCAAGAAGGTCGTTATCACCTCACCTGCGAATGCGATCTCCCACGGCATTGGGATGATCCACCAGCATTTCATGCTGGTACCCACATTGACTGTAGCTGAAAATGTTGCCCTGGGATTAAAATCCGCTCGCGGTATTTTGACGGACCTAAAGACCGTTTCCGGCAGAATTAACGAACTTTCGGAGACATTCGGTTTACATGTGAATCCGAACGAATTCATCTGGCAACTGTCAGTCGGCGAAAGACAGCGTGTAGAAATAATCAAAGCGCTCTACAGGGATGCATCCATCTTAATTTTGGACGAACCAACTGCCGTATTGACCCCCAATGAAGTGGATGATATCTTTGCCACCTTTCGCAGGTTGGCGAATGACGGCCGAGGGCTTGTCTTTATCTCCCACAAACTTCAGGAAGTATTGGATTTAAGCGATCGAATTACGGTCATGCGTCACGGAAAAGTCACCGGTGAAACCCCTCCCGAGCAAACCGATCGCATAGCTCTGGCCCAGATGATGGTTGGCAGACAGGTTAACCTGGCACCGGAAAAACAATCTGTTGAACCGGGTCATTCCCTTTTGGAAATCAAAGATCTTTTTATCGTTGGTGACAGGGGAAAAGATGCTGTGCAAGGTGTCAACCTTGAGGTCAAAAAAGGAGAAGTTCTGGGGCTTGCCGGAATTTCCGGAAACGGACAGAGAGAACTTGCCGAGGCTATTGCAGGGCTAAGGCAAACGAAATCCGGCACCATCAAGATCGATAATAAAGATATCACACGCTGTAATCCTTCCCAAGTAAGAGCCGCTGGCCTTTCCTATGTACCGGAAGAAAGAATGCGTGATGGAGCCATCGCTGACTTTAAAATCAAGGAAAACCTGGTACTGCTTAATCATGCGGATGAGTGTTTTTGTGCCAAGGGGTTTCTCAAATTTAATCAGATCAATTGTCACTGTGAGGACCTGGTTAAGGAGTATGCTGTTAAAACTCCTGACATTGAAACCCCCACCAGAAGTCTTTCCGGGGGTAATATCCAAAAGCTGATTCTGGCCAGGGAACTTTCCAGTCAACCCAAAGTCCTGATTGCCTCCCAGCCCACCAGGGGAGTTGATATTGGTGCTGCCGAATACATTCATGAACGCATCATTAAACAGAGACACAGCGGCACAGCTACCTTGGTAATTTCTGAAGATCTGGATGAGGTCATGGCTCTTTCAGACCGAATTGCTGTTATGTTTGAAGGCAAAATTATGGGTATTGTTTCCCGAGACTCAGCTACCCGCGAATCGATCGGTTTGATGATGACAGGAGAGAAACAGAATTAATCAGAAAACTGCTACTTGACATAGTGAAACCGATAGGCAAATCTATAAGTATATTAGTTATTACTTATTTACTTTGAAAAAATGGATCCCCTGGAAAAGCTAGCACTGCTATTTAAAGCATTGTCAGATCCAACACGTTTGAGGATTGTGAAAATGTTGGATCAACATCATAAACCCATCTGCGTGAATGGGTTGACCAACCGTTTGGACATATCCCAATCGGCAGTCTCCCAACATTTAAGATTGTTGAAACAAGCCGGTTTGGTTACAGGAGAAAGGCGAGGGAATTTCATTCACTACGCCCTGAATCAAACGGATATTGATGCCATCCGCTCCAGGCTTATGGAAACCAAAGGTGATGATTTTCTTGCCATTAGCAATGATGGTTCGATTACTATTGGACCCGAATTTTGGGACAAGAATAATCAAATCAAAGCCCTTGAAGAACATCTGTCCTCCCTTCAAAGTAAAACATCGGAAATAGAATCACTGATTCAACGATTAAAACAAGAAGATAGCTAATAGTGACCGGCTTGCCCGGTCAAGTTCTGTATCATTTATCTCAAACCATTCCGGCATTCTGAGGACAATTTGCAGAATCCCCTCAGATTCAGGGATTGGTATATGAATATATATAAGTATCTTCTAATACTCTTAACAAGGAGAATCATTATGAACTGTCAGACAAAACATGGATCATCTCATCACAGGCATGCTGGAAATGGTTGCTATTGTGGCAACGGGCGTCAATCACCCCTTGGCAATCACATGTGGAGCACAAAAAAGAAAATCCGTTTTCTGGAGGATCGATTGAAGGAGCTCAATATGGAGAAATCGGATCTTCAGGAATTGATAGATGAATTGAAAACCAAATAATCCTGAGGGCAGGATAACAATCAGTTCATCCTGCCCGAATGAATCTCATCATGGAAAAGGAGAAAAAAGGAGTCTGGACTGTCACCTCCTATATGATCCCCTTTGGTATGTTCACCCTGTTCTTTGGCCCGCTTGGCGATCGCATTGGCAAGGTGCGTTTGCTGAAAATCGTGGCGATCCGG
>JAKSDL010000306.1 GCA_022360105.1 Pseudomonadota bacterium | reverse complement strand
CAAATACAATATCCGATTTATCGGGCCAAATTGCATTGGGGCGATCAATATGGACAATGGTTTTTGTGTGCCGTTTCCCCGTTTGACGCCGTTTATTCGCAAGGGAGAAGTATCTATTATTTCCCAGAGTGGTGGTGTTGGATTGAGTATTATGAACCACATGGCTGCAGAGGGCATAGGGCTAAACAAGTTCGTTTCCGTGGGGAATATGCTGAATATTGAGGCTGAGGAGATTCTGGAGTATTTTATCAAAGATGAAGGCACCAGGATTATCTTTATCTATCTGGAAAGCATCAGGGACGGTCGAAAACTAATGGATCTTGCCAAGCTTTCACCAAAACCAATCCTCGTCTTCAAATCTAATATTGGTCAATTAGGGCAGAGTATTGCCGCTTCTCATACCGCATCACTTTCCAGTGATGATAGGGTCGTGGATGCAGCCTTTCAGCAATGTGGCATTACGAGAATTCATGATGTCACCTCCCTCTCCGAGTATATGAAAACCTTGCGCTTGCCACGGCTTAAAGACAAAAGGCTTGCCATCATTTCCCGGTCCGGAGGTCATGCGATTGTTGCAGCTGACGCCTGTGAGATTACAGGATTTCAATTAGCAGAATTCCCGGAGTCTTTTATCAGGGAAATAGAAAAGCATTTTCGGGCATCGGTTATCAAACTTACCAATCCGCTTGACCTGGGAGATTTGTTTGATCTGGACGTCTATTATCGAATTGTGGAAGAAACATTGGCCCAGGAAAACGTGGATGGAGTTGTTTTTCTTCATACATCGGTAGCCAGAACTGAGCATGATCCCACCAAAAGCCTGGTTGGTCGTTTGGAAAAACTTAGCAAGGAGTACAAAAAACCGGTGGTGGTATATGTCTCAGCTAATTCAGAGGAGGTCAGCCAGCTAAGAAACAGTTTTGATTTCCCAATTTTTACCCATATCGTCGAAATGTTTCGGGCTCTCAAGCTGGGTTTTGATCACTCTCGTATGATCGAAACAGTGGACCGGCAGGAAGTGGCTCCCACATTCGTTGTTGATAAAAAGAGAGTCCGGGAATTGATCGAAATAGCCCAATCGGAAAACCGGGATCTTCTGTTGGATGAAGCGGTTGAGGTTCTGCATTGTTACGGTATTCCGGCAATATCGGGCAAAAAGGCGACAAATGCCAAAGAGGCCCAGGCTGCCGCAGAAGAACTTGGATATCCCATCGCCATGAAAGTGATTGCCAAGGAGATATCCCACAAATCGGATGTTGGAGGTGTCCAGTTGAATCTCAGGGATGGCAAGGCTGTTGAAAGTGCATTCAAGGATATGGAAGCGAAAATTAAAAAATCCTATCCCGAGGTGAAAATCGATGGTGTCATGGTTCAGCCCATGGCTGTGGGTGGTCGTGAATTGATTTTAGGTGCCAGACAGGATGAGCAATTTGGACCGGTTATTCTGGTGGGGCTGGGAGGTATCTTTGTTGAGATCTTTGAACAGGCCAACATGCGTATTGCTCCTATTTCAAGAACGGAAGCCCGGACAATGATTGAAGAGCTAAACGGAGCACAGATTTTAATGGGTGCAAGGGGAGAAAAACGATTCGATATTGAAGCTGTTGCAGACGCTGTATTACATCTCAGCCAGCTGATGATGGATTTTCCAGAAATTCAGGAATTTGATATCAACCCTTTAAGAATTTTTCATGAGGGGGACGGTTGTTCGGCTTTGGATGCCAGGATTATTCTTTAGATTAAGTTTTTAGTCAGCCAGTCAAGAATTGGGCAGTTTTCGGCAGGGGTTAAAAAACCGGTTGGAAGACCGGTTTTTTAACCAGTCAGGACTCTCGGGTCAGATTTAAATACCAATAGCGGTATTAATTTTCTCAGCCAGCACGTCCGCTTTAACCGGCTTAATGATATAGCCACTCACCTTCGCTTTGATTGCTTCCATAATTTTGTCTTGTTCTGCTTCCGATGTAACCATCAGCACAGGAATACTTTTCCATCTGCTACTGCTGCGAATGGCTTTAAGCAGTTCAATTCCGGGTGTTTTCGGCATGTTCCAGTCCAGGATCACAAAATCGATCTCATGTTTAGATAAAAGATCCAAAGCCTGGCTTACGTTTTCTGCATCATGGAATTTGCTATAGTCAAGCTGCCTCAGACAGCCTTTAATCAAACTTCTCATTGTCTGTTGGTCATCGACGATGAGAAAAGTCATATTTTTACCAAAGGTCATGTTTGTCTCTTTCAGTACGTTATTTATGAACCAACCAAGTTGTAGAGCCGCTTCCTTGAATGGTGAAGATATTCAAGAGAGCGTAGGAGTTGATATAGATATTGTCTGAAAATCAAGGCTATTGAATCACCAAATACCGTGTTCAATCAAGCGATTATTTTAGTAACCAAAAAGGGCTCTAAAAAAGACAATCAATTTAGGAGATTAAAGTTAAGCTCTAGTCAGATGAAATATGATCAATAGGGAGCTTAATGATAAAACGAGTTCCTTTTCCGGGCACTGTGTCAACAGACAACTCACCCCCGTGATTATCCTTGACTATGAAATAGGCCAGCGACAGTCCCAGGCCTATTCCGGTTCCCACCTGCTTCGTGGAGTAAAAGGGCTCAAATATGTGATTGACTACTTCTTCGCTCATTCCGGGACCATTGTCCTCAATATCGATTCTTACATACTTTCCTTCAACTGAAGCTTTCAAAATAAAAATCGGTGAAGACTGGCTGCTACGGTTTTGAAACATCTCCTGCACCCCATTTTTCAAAATAGTCAGAAAAACCTGCTGCATTTTTGCCGAAGCGCAGGGTATGTCCGGTATGTTGCGATCGTACTGTTTTACAATTTCAATTGATTTAAAATCGTAATCGTCTTTCAAGCTATAGTCGCTTTTGGCGATTTCAATAGTTCTGTCCAACAAGCTTATGATGTTGTGTTTAGTATATCTGGCGGTATCTTTCTGACTAAAATTAACCATGTTGTTAACTATGTCAGCGGCATATTTTCCTGTCTCAATAACTGAATCTATCTTTTCAAAGATGTCCAGCTTTTCAAAAACCGAGTTAAAAGACTCAAGGGTTATACCATGAGTTTTAATGGTTTGATTAAACTTTGGGGATCTGCCTTTAAGTCTGGTTTTAAGGACCTGTAAAGTTTGTAAAATACCCGCCAGTGGATTATTAAGTTCGTGGGCCATTCCTGCTGCCAAAGCTCCTACAGTAGACATTTTTTCTGTTTGTATCATAATTTCCTGAGTTCTCTTTTGATCGGTCATATCTCTGCAGATAGACATGATATATGAGCTGTTTTTAAACGAAACAGCTGCGGCATTCATTTCAATCGGGATCAGGTTTCCATCGGCATCTTTATGATTGATCATGAAATTGTTGATGAGGCTGTCCTTTTGGAACTCGTTTATTGCGGATTCCAGCTTTTCAAGGTCTTGCTCTGCGGTCCATTCCTTAACCTTTCTTCCTTTGATTTCCTCCAGGTGCTTATAACCGGTAAGTCTGACATATTCGGGATTTGCATCTTGTACCTTGCCGTATTTATCGACTATCACGAAGCCTGTGTTTGTGGCTTCGATCAAAGCCCGGTATTTTTCTTCGCTGTCCTTGAGATACTCGAAGGATCTTGCATTGGTGATACCTGTTGCCAGTTGAGAGGCAACTCCTGATAAGTAGTTGATATCACTTTCTGTGATAAGGTTTTTTTCGGAATAATTAAAAAAGCAAAGAATACCAAGGGGAACATCTTGATACACCATTGGTACAAAAATAGTCGATGTGATCGCTTGCTCAAGTTTGATACCAATTGATTCCAACCAGGACTGGTCAAGAGTTAATGCAGATTTGGCAGCGACAATCGCCTTTTTGCTTAATAGTGCTTTGACAACAGAAAGGTTTGTGAGGTTATGGTCAATTTTTACAGTTTTATCGACAAAATCCCTGGTCTCTCGTTTAACACCAAATCCCGTTTTAATGATCAGTTGGTTTAAATCGGCATCAGTTGTTGTAATCAATCCGGCATCGAATTCCATATGTTGTTCCAGGATTTTACCGATGGCGTCAATGAGTTCTTCAGTGCTGTGGATGGTGGTGGTATATTGGCCGATCTCCTGAAACAACAAGGCGTTATTATACCGTTTATTGATCTCGACCAGGTGATCCTGTGCTGTTTTTCCCTGATTTTTGACAAGCTCAATCAACTCCTTTTTTTCCAGCAGGGAACAGCGCAGTGAAAGAAGCAATATCGTCACAAACACACCAAGAGCAGAAAGACCTGAAATAGGATAGGGTAAAATATATAAAAATGCTAAAATGGATGGAAAACCTACAATTAGGCTTAGCTTGAATAATCGTTTCCAAAGGTGTGAATGCGGATATCCCCATTCAATAACATACTTACAGTGAGGGTACCCTTTGTGATAGCATTCGTTATGTTTGATGCGAATATCGCTGTTTGTAAACAGTAAAATAATCGCTTCCCAGAACCCAAGGCGGTTTTCACACTGGTAGATTTTTTCATTTGCTTGCGGTGAAGGCCGGGTGATTATCTCCACCTTGTTGAACCCAATTTTTCTTGAAGTCAAGATGGCACCGCGACTGACAAGCGGATGGATTTTTTCCAATAATAAAAACAGGGTAGAAGGGCTGATTAGTCCCAGTATAAACTGTTTTAACGGACCGACATGTTTGGAATAGGCTGCGAATTTTCCTGCTTCACGGGAAGCATCTTTGTCACCGGTTTCTTCCAATACAGCGTCATGGAACCTATCAATCTGTTGTTGCGTTAACCAGTGGGCAGAATCATCAATTTCATATTTTTCAATTCCGGATTTGTTAAGAATAGCATCTAATTTAGCTTGAGGATATTTAGTTTCAAGATACTCCAGATAGATTTTTATGATTCTTGTGCTGTAAAGAGGGACTTGGTTGGAGGTTGAAGATTTATTTGTTTCCGGATTCATACTTTGTCTTACAAGGGATTGAATTTCTTGCTTTCGGATAAAACTACCCGGTCTACCCACATTTGGATAAGGCTTGGTTAACTATAACAGAAGTTGTGTTGTTTTCATATCAACTTGAGAATAGCACGGGTTAGTTTATTAAGTGCTTGTAATCAAATCTGCTCAATCCGATTCAAGTTTTTGCAAAATAGGTCATTTTTTTATGACCCAAATCAAGCAGTTTCCCGTTTGCCGGACTTGTGTTATAGAATCGTTTCCACATAATACAGCCAGAAAACCATTGTTACGGATGAAAGGGCGGTGCTGATTGAGATTGTAGTCACGGCCAGATCCGGGTCTCCATTCATTTCCACAGCAATTATGTATGATACTGTGGCGACCGGTGCACTCAACAAAATCAAGCCCGGCAGAAAGGCTGACGGCTCCAGGTTAAAATATATATAGAGCCAGAGTCCCAAAGCAGGTAAAACAATGAGTTTAGCCAGGCTTGCAAGCACAACCATAACCAGTTGCTTTATTTTAACATGAAACGACAATGACGCTCCTATTAACAACAATGCCAGGGGCAATGCCAGGTTGGCTAAAATGCCCAATGTTCTATCTAGAATCACCGGCATCTGAAATTGTATCAACGAACAACCGATCCCGGCAGTCGCTGTTAGTATGATGGGATTGACGACTATATTTGATAAAATTTGAATCCATCCTTTTTTCTTGCTTGCTGAAGTAGCATTAATCTGCAGTACCACCACTGCAAGTCCGTTGTGCGCCAGCATTAGAAAAGCCAGCAGAATTCCGGTTGAAGGTAACGCCTCTGCCCCCAGAAAGTAAAACACTACGGCCAGTCCGATGTATCCGATATTTCCATGGACAGAACTTTCTACCAATGT
>JAKSDL010000117.1 GCA_022360105.1 Pseudomonadota bacterium | reverse complement strand
TTGGTGAGTTTGAGGCCAAACTCCACCTTGCTTTTGGAGGCCGCTTTCTGCAAGCGTTGGATCAGTTCTACGGCTGCGGGATACTTCAGGTCATGTTCAAAAGCTTCATCGGGTACCACGGCTTCGAATTCCAGGGTATTATTTAGAATCCCGCGAAGCAATTCAGGTCCCAACAATGTGGGATTTAACTTAATAGTCGTCTGCAGTTTACGGTCTTCGATGAAATATCTGCCGATTTTTTCGATTTCATCCGGCGGACAGCCATGCATGGTGGAAATTGTAAGATTGTTGGATATACAATCCGGTATGTTGATCTCTTTGATGGCGGGGTAAATCCTGGACAAACGTTCGATTTTTTCAGCTTTTTCAGTACGGCAGTCGGACATTTTATCGAGAAATTTCTGAACGCCCTCAGATTTTATGCCTTCCAGGTTGTAACCCACGCTCATGTTGAAAATAAATCCAAGTTTTTCAGGATCTCCCCAGCCAAATTTATGTTTCAACAAATGAAGCAAAATCCAGGCATTCAGGTACTCATGGTAAGACTCCTCAAGCCTAAGCTCCTGTGACCATTCACAATTATAGCCCTCGTCCTCCATTTTTATGCAGGGTTTGGTAATCTCCAGTTCGTCCAAAACCTGCACGGTTTTAAGCTCAATATACCGTGCCCCGGTCAGCCAGGAAGCAATGATATTTTGTGAGAGTTGAGTATGAGGCCCTGCTGCCACACCAATCGGAGTTTCCAGGGGTTGCTGGTAGCGATCCATTTTGAAAGGGTCCGAATCTTTGGGAATAAAAAACAGGTCCTTTGGGATGCCAAAAATACTACCGGTCTTTTCCTCTGCAATGATCCATTGCAAAAGCTTATCAATTGGATAGCGGGTAAAGGTATCACTCATACTCTTCCTTTTGGATGGGATCCGATTGTTTATTTGTTCATGTAAATTAACATCCTGGATTGGTGGTTCTTTTGTGTCTCTTTTACAGACTCAATCTTCGGTTTTGGGGTGTAGGATAGGTTACTTTGTTTTGTTATCCTGGACGTAGCGAAGGATCTGTCAGAGCCTTTCACTATCAATCTGGTTGATGGGCAACAAGTTGCCCATCCTACAACTTATGCAAAAAACTTCTTTTTCAATAAATCTATCCCCAACGCATTACATTATCATCCAGCACTTGCATCAGTCTTTCCGCTGGCTGTTTGAATTTGGAAAGAAAGATCATCGCTGCTATGATGTATGGTTTGTAGCTTGCCTGCATATACTGAGGAACGCGATAGCGTTCAAACACACTGGCTTCAACTTCTCCCTGCTCGCAGCTGACGCCGGTGATATCAGCCGGTAAACAGTGCATGTAAAGTGCTTTGCCATTATGAGTGGACTTCATTAACTCTTCGGTACATTCCCAATCCACAAACTTTTTGTTATTCTCCAGGCATTTCTTTTCAAGTTCTTTTAACCCGTCATGGTCCTGGGCTCTTAGCAATTCGGTTCGTTCTTCCATTACCTGGTAAGGTGCCCAGCTTTTTGGATAAACGATATCCGCATCCTGGAAGGCTTCTGCCATGGAGCCGGTTTTAACAAAGGAACCGCCGCTGTCCTGGCAATTTCGCATGGCGATTTCCTCAACTTCCGACATAACGTTATAACCCTTGGGGTGGGCAAATCGTACTTCCATGCCCAGGCGAGTCATCAAGCCAATCACTCCTTGAGGCACTGATAATGGTTTTCCGTAGCTGGGGGAGTAAGCCCAGGTCATGGCGATTTTTTTACCTTTAAGATTTTCAATACCACCAAAGGTGTTGATTAAATGCAGGGCATCGCTCATGGTTTGAGTCGGATGATCGATGTCGCATTGCAGGTTGACTAGCGTTGGACGTTGCTCCAAAACACCTTCCAGATGCCCCTGGTAAACGGATTCAGACACTTCTTTCATATAGGTGTGACCGGCTCCCAGGTACATGTCATCCCTGATGCCGATAACATCGGCCATAAAAGAAACCATATTGGCTGTTTCGCGTACTGTTTCTCCATGGGCTATCTGGGATTTGCCTTCATCCAGATCCTGGACGGTCAATCCCAGCAGATTACAGGCTGAAGCATAACTAAACCGGGTTCTGGTAGAATTATCTCTGAAAATCGAGATTGCCAGACCCGAGTCAAAGACTTTGGGAGAAATATTGTTGGTTCGCATGTCTCTGAAAATTTCAGCCACTTTGAATACCGCTTCCAGCTCATCCATTGTTTTATCCCAGGTGAGCAAAAAGTCGTTTAAATACATGTTGCCGATCTTTTTGGTTGAAAGCTGTTTGATTTTTTCACTGATACCGATTTTGTCCATGATTCCTTTTATTTTTGGTGTTACATATGAGCGACAGGTGAAGATCATCCCTGCTTTGAGTGTTGTACCAAGTCTAACTGACTGGCAGTTACAAAAATTTTCAGATTGCAATGCTTTTAAAGCTTTTCCCAAAGCCGTTTTCCCATTTCACGGGCAAAGGAGAGTGTTTCTTTTTCCGGTAATGTCTGTAGAGCTTTGTTTTTAACAATTAGTTTCCCATTGGAAATTACATCTGTGACATGACTGGATTCCAGACCAAACATAAAATGACCTAGAAAATTATCTTGATTGATTTCCGTGGGAGGATCGTATTCAAAAATGACCAGGTTATTGTTGCCATCACCCTTGAATCCGTTACCGGAAAGATACCGGTGAGCAGCCCTGAATCGTTGATAAGCCCCTATAAAATCAATGCTTTCTGTTGTCTGTCCTACGAAAAATGCCGATTTGGCGCTCCTTAACATATCGTTGTGCATGCCGTCTGTTCCCAGCATAATGTTGCTTCCATACCTGCTGTAGTCGGCTAGTCCGACATTATTATTAAGATTACTTTCCACATTTTCTACCACCCAGGCCTGGGAGTTTTTTAGCAGGTCTGCTTCTGACTCATTCAAATGAACGCAATGCCCCAGGATGGTCTTGGGCAAATCCAGCGCCCCTGCTGCGGCCAGGCGATGAATTACCCTTGTGTTGTATTTTTCTTCACAAGCTGTTTGATCAGCCTTATCTTCAGCCACGTGAATATGAATGCCTGAATTATAGTTTTTGGCAAGCGCAACAGCTCGCTCCAGGGTTTTCCCACCAACGGTAAATGAGGCATGCAGACCCACCAGACCTTGCTGATTATTCTGCAGGTAGGCTTCTGTTTCCTGGAACCCTTCGTCACGGGATTGTTCCCCATCCCTGTCAGAGATTTCGTAACACAGCAGGTGGGAGATTCCCACGGCATCAAAAGACTCCTTGATTACATCCAGCGAACCGCGAACGGCAAAGGGAGAGGCATGGTGATCAATTACAAAAGTCACGCCGTTCTTTGCGCAATACAAAGCTGCTGCCAGGGCGCTGGCACGAATCATTTCCAGATCGAGATTTTTATCCAGATTCCACCAGATATACTTCAGAATTTCGACAAAGTTTTCGGGATTTTTGGTCGGTGCAGGCATGCCGCGGGCCAGTGTGGAGTAGATATGATGGTGACCGCAAACAAATGATTTAGTCACCAGTTTATTGTGACAATCGACAATAGTGTCTTGAGGGGTCAGGTCCTTTGGATCGGGCACTTTGGAAACAAATTCCGGTTCGTTATTCTGTAGGGTGCTAACAGCCATATGGCCCCTTTTAAACTCCAGGGTTTCCCAGTCGATAAATGTGGCATTTCTCAAGTATACTGTCATAAAATCAACCGTTTAGAGGTAGCGAATACCTTCGTTTTTTGTCGTATTGATATAGTGCGTTTGCCGCAGCCCCTGCTGCCGGTACCAGTCCTATTTCTCCGATTCCTTTGGCTCCGTAAGGTCCGTATGGATCTTCCACTTCAATAATGCGAATATCAATTTCAGGTATCTGTTTAATTCTGGGTAACCCCAGCTTACCAAACCTGGTGTGTTTTAAGTAACCGTTTTCATAAGGCAGGCTTTCCGAATAAGCATATCCGATACCCATCACAACACCACCTTCAATTTGTCCTTCCAGCAAAACCGGATTAATGGCTTTTCCTACATCATGCGCTGCAACAACTTTTTCCAGTTTTCCCTGGTCATCCAATATAAACACTTGAGTGGCGTAGCTATAGGCAACATGGGTGATGATTTTCTCTTGCTCCCCGGGATTGTTAGTCCAGTCACATACCCATTTACCAAAGTAGGTTTTTCCCGATAAGTCGGCCAGTGAATGTTGCGTCAGGTCCTGTTTAATCTGTTTGCAGGCTTCAATAATAGAATTTCCTAACAGATAGGTTCCGCGACTGGCTGTGGTGGTGCCGCCGGTTATTTCAGCGGTGGTGGTGTGTTTGATCGTAACAATTTCGGGTGAATCGATACCCGTTTCCTGGCAGAACATCTGAATGGCAATGGTATCAATCCCCTGCCCCATTTCGGTCCAGCCGTGATGGAGTTCGATCTCGGATTCGGAACGGATGATTATTTTGACTTCGCTTTCATCCACCAGCCCGTTTCCAAATCCGACGTTTTTAATGCCCACGGCAATTCCGGCATATTTGGCGGACTGAAAATCGTCTCTAACCGCGAGTAAGGTTTCCTTAAGACCAACACCACCTGCGAGTTTTTGACCGGTCGTCGTTAACAAGCCATGTTCCAGGGCATTATCAAAGCGAAATTGCCAGCGATCAAACCCCCCTTTTTCGCAAAGTTCATCCATCGCCGATTCCATGGCAAAGGTCACCTGGTTTACTCCGAAGCCTCTCATGGCGCCGCAGGGAATATTGTTGGTGTATAGCGCTTTTGAAACAACATCAACATGTGGAATGAAATAGCCGCCGCCCGCGTGTCCGGCTGCGCGATTCATTACGGCCGGCCCAAGGGAAGCGTATGCCCCGGTGTCTCCCAGGATCTCGGCTTTCAACCCGGTGAGTTTGCCTTTTGTGTCACATCCTAAAGTATAATGCATGACCAACGGATGGCGTTTTGGATGCATGCGAATCGATTCGTTCCGGTCCAATCTTACCATCACCGGCTTTTTCAAATGATAGGAAAAAAGTGCTGCGTGCCCCTGCACGGTAAGATCTTCTTTTCCTCCAAAAGCCCCACCCGAGGGAATCAAGGTTACATCTATTTTAGTCACCGGAACGTTTAAAATCCGTGAAATCAGCTCCTGATCATCATAAATTCCCTGGCTTTGCACGTAAACCTGTATCCCATCCTTTTTCCATGGTTGGGCCAAGGCAGCTTCGGTTTCCAAAAAGGCATGCTCAACGGCCTGGGTTTGGTAGGTTGCAGAAACAACATGTGCAGACTCCCGGAATACGAAATCGATATCCTCTCCTCTTTGGAAAGTTGTTTTGTTTAACAGATTCCCATTTTCGTGAATTTGAATGGAACTATCTTCAGCTTTGATGGGATCAGTCAGTGGTTCCAGGATTTCATAGTCGACTTTGATTTGATTACAGGCTTCACGCGCTATTTGCTCGGTCTCGGCGACAACACCGGCCAGAACATCCCCGATGTAACGAGTGATTTCACCCTTTTTGACCATTAATGGCCAGTCGTCAATTAAATGACCGGTAATGCGTTCTCCCGGGATGTCATGCCAGTCAAATACCCTGATA
>JAKSDL010000487.1 GCA_022360105.1 Pseudomonadota bacterium | reverse complement strand
CCTGCCTTCCGCAATTATTCCCTCTACATTTCTCACCACGTTCCATGGCAATTAGGCATCATCGTTATTGGTTGATTTACAGCAAACAGAATCCCCAAAAACACCATTGCACAGAATTTGCAACTGGGGACCCAATTAATCAAACCCGGGTTTATCCATACTTCTCAGAGCGTCAATGCCGCCATAAGCAATCGTTACGGTAAAAGAGATCGTGCCTGAACCGGTAGCGGTGATCCGCAGGTTTTTGCGTTGATCAAAATAAAACATTCATTTGTTTCGATGAGCCGGGAGAAATAAGGTAATGCAGGACCTGGGTGAATAGACTCAACTATTTAATGATGAATACTATTTCGGGAACCAATGATGACAGGGACTAATCAGAAAAGTAAAAACAAGGTTATTTCAGCTGAACAAGCTGTCAGTTTTGTGAAAGACGGGGATACGGTGGCAACCGGTGGATTTGTGGGAATCGGCTTTGCTGAGGAGTTGGCTATCAAGCTGGAAGAGAGGTTTAAAAAAAGCGGGAAACCGGAGAATCTGACACTGCTGTATGCTGCCGGACAAGGAGATGGAGGTGAACGGGGATTAAATCACCTGGGGTATGAAAAATTGATAGGTCGGGTTATCGGAGGGCATTGGGGACTTGCTCCTAAACTGCAGAAACTGGCGGTCGAGAACAAGATACTGGCCTACAATCTTCCCCAGGGTGTGATCTCTCATCTTTATCGTGACATTGCCGCCAAAAAACCTCGAACGATCAGTACGGTGGGTTTGGGGACCTTTGTCGACCCGCGATTGGGGGGAGGCAAAATAAATGACAAAACCACTGAAGATCTGGTGGAGCTGATTACTTTTGATAACAAAGAATATCTGGCGTATAAAACCATACCCGTTCACGTAGCTTTTTTGAGAGGGACTACCGCTGACACAAACGGTAATATCACCATGGAAAAAGAAGCCCTCACCCTGGAATCGCTGGCTATAGCCACTGCAACCAGAAACTCCGGTGGGATTGTGATTGTGCAGGTGGAACGAGTAGCAGAAAGCGGAACCTTGTCTTCACGTCAAGTCAAGATTCCCGGAATACTTGTGGATTATGTGGTGAAGGCGCCACCGGAGAATCATTGGCAAACTTTTGCAGATCCGTACAACCCTGCTTTTAGTGGTGAAATAAAGGTTCCTACCCAATCCGTAACACCGATGGAGCTGTCTCCTAAAAAGGTTATTGCCAGAAGGGCTGCAACTGAATTATCCCCGGACGACATCGTTAATCTTGGAATCGGTTGTCCCGAAGGAGTTGCAAACGTAGCCAACGAAGAAAACATCCTGGATTTGTTGACCTTGACAGCTGAACCAGGCGTCATTGGAGGCATTCCTGCCGGAGGACTGAACTTCGGCGCAGCAACCAATACTCAAGCCTTGATCGATCAACCAAGTCAATTTGATTTTTACGATGGTGGGGGACTGGACCTGACAGTTTTAGGGATGGCGCAGGCTGACGAGCAAGGGAACTTGAATGTTTCGAAGTTTGGTCCCAAGCTGGCCGGTGCCGGTGGATTTATTAATATCAGTCAAAATGCTAAAAAGGTTATTTTTGTTGGTACCTTTACCGCCGGAGGGTTACAAGTATCTTTTGACGATGGAAAGCTGACAATTATACGGGAGGGAAAAGTTAAAAAACTGGTTCAACAGGTAGAACATGTCACATTCAGTGGGACCTATGCCAAGCAAAACGCTCAACCGGTTTTATATGTCACGGAACGTTGTGTTTTTACCCTTGGCGAAGCAGGCATGGAATTGATCGAAGTAGCCCCGGGGATTGACCTGCAAACGCAAATTCTGGATCAAATGGAATTCAAACCTCATGTTTCAAAAAATCTAAAGGAAATGGATTCCCGCTTCTTTAAGCCAGAAGTGATGAATCTAAAGGCTGATCTTTTGGGATGAATGTATCACTTCTAATGCATTAAGCGTTTTGATCGATTCTCTTTTGATCCGGTTGATGGGCAATAAGTTGCCCATCCTACAACTATACTGGTTTGACGTGGGGTGGATCAAACGATAGCAGTCTGAGGGAATCGTTTGATCGGTTATTGGCAGATTGACGGTTAACGAATTACCCTCCTGCAACCATTTGACTGCTTGGAGTTGTAGCAAAATAGATACATTGCTTTCTATGCAGCTTAAGTTTCCTCGCGAACAGGAATGCCGTATTTCTTCATTTTTTTATAGAGCAATGTTCGATGGATGCCCAGCTGTTCTGCAGCTTTTGTTTTGTTAAATTCACAGGACCTAAGTGCTGCCGAAATGGCGGTTTTTTCGGCTTCAGCCTGGATCAGCTTTATATGGGTGGGTTTTTGTCCGGGGTTGTCCGTTTTTCCTTGTAGCAGGCTTAACGGCAGGTTTGCTCGGGTCAGGGTATCTCCTACCAGGGAAGTAGCAGCCCTTTCCAACACATTGGATAATTCACGAATATTACCAGGCCAGTCATGGGTTTTAAGCAGCTCTGTCACAAGCGGTTCCATCTCTATTTTTGACAGTGTCATACGAGCGGCTATTTTTTTGAGCAAATGATTGGAAATCGGTTCTATATCATCTTTTCTTTCCCGCAACGGGGGAATTCGAACAGGAAAAACATTTAAACGATAATACAGATCGTTGCGAAACAATTTGTTTTTGATCAGCTGCTCCAGATTCTGGTTGGTGGCTGCGATCAATCTGAAATCAGAATTGCGAACCGAGGTCCCTCCAATTCTTTCAAACTCTTTCTCTTCCAGGACTCGTAACAACTTTGGTTGCATATCAAGCGGTAGTTCGGCAATCTCGTCCAGGAACAAAGTACCGCGATCGGCCAGCTCTATTTTCCCTGGTTTTCCCTGGGATCGGGCTCCTGTGAAAGCGCCCTTGTCGTAACCGAACAATTCACTTTCCAACAGATCTTTTGGAATGGCAGCGCAGTTAATTCTCACCAAGGGATGACGTTTACGATCACTGGCCTGGTGAATGGCCTGGGCAAAGAGCTCTTTGCCTGTGCCACTTTCACCTGTGATCAGCACCGGTAAGTCGTGTTGGGCGGCATTGAAAGCGTCTTTCTTCAAAACTGTCATGATGGGACAGGAACCGATAATACTGTCAAAGGTATGCCTGGTGGACCTTAAGTCGGCAAGTTCCTGCTCATATAGTTCTACCTTGGATTCCAGCAAGGAAAGTTTCTTTGCTAACTTGCTTACATCTTTCACATTTTTGAACATTACCTGTCCGTAGACAGCGATTACTTTTCCATCTTTTTTAATGGGAATGCGCTGCACAACCATGCTTTGGCCTTTCACCTGGTGAGATTGGTTAATTTCAGGTATGCCGGTTTCACCTACGATATGCATGCGGCTGTTTTCCACCGATTCTTGGCAATGCTTGCCTATTTGCTCTTCAGGATTTAATTCCAGAAATTGGCCATAGGGTTTATTAAAATGGGTAATAGTTCCATCCGGATCAGTTACCAGGGCACCTTCATTGATACTGTCGAATATCAGTTTATACATTTCCAGTTCTTTTCGGAGCCATTTTATTTCGTCTCTATAATACTGGTTATCTGTCATATTCCCGCCTTATATTTAATGCAATCTGTATCTTATTTGCTACGAATGTATATTTTTTGATACAAAAAGCAACAAAAATTTACACTGACAGGATGCCGCCCAGGATTTTTTGACGTTAGTTCGGAAGCATCAGAAATCGAAAGGGGATCAGACAAAGCGATCGTCTGCTATCCAATAAGCTGTTTTACACTTTCCAGGAAACCAGGGATATCGATGGGTTTGGAGATGACTTTAGTGGCACCAAGATCGGCTGCGATTTCCAAAATATCTTTTGCGATATAATTGGTTTTAATACCGCCACCGGATATGGCGATGATTTTTATGTCAGGATATTTTTCTTTAAAAATG
Organism: Pseudomonadota bacterium; assembly: GCA_022360105.1. The sequence goes on along the minus strand of JAKSDL010000487.1, from coordinate 5,283 downwards.
GTGATTGTTTCGAGACCTTCCTGCTCGGGCATGAATATATCGGTAATGACAAGATCACAAGGTGATTCCTGGAATAGTTCAACCCCTTCCAGACCATTAGATGCAGAAACCACATCGTAATTGGCCTTACTCAGCAAAATGGTCAGCATGCGAAGATGAGATGCATCATCCTCTATAATCAGGATTCGTTTCATAGCAAGTGCAGCGTGATATCCTGCCAATAATAACAGATTATCTCTTTGTGGGCTAAAAAAAATACTTGTGATTCTACAACTTATAATCGTTTTCCAATTGATCCAGATAGCTTTTGAGTTCGGTGATTCTGTTTTGAATCAATTCATTCTCTCCTTTCATTGCGGACTCTTTCAGGGCCTGCCCTATTTCGCTAACAGTAGTAAAACCAAAGGCTTCGCTGGCTCCCTGCATCTTATGTCCCAGTGAATAGATCTGCTCGTAATTGGCATTTTCGACCGCTTCCAGCACGAGGTGGATCTCTTTTTGGCGTTCATCCAGGAATAGAGGGATAATATCTCGAAATTCTTCATTCTGATGAATGACGTCTTCAGCATTTTCCAATGCGTTGCGCTCTATACCATCATCATCGGCAGGGTGAGTTTTAAGTAGAATCGGATCGAAAATATCCCTCACGATTTTTGTCAAAGTGCCGATATTGACAGGTTTTTCGAGAAAATATCTAATGCCGGTCGCTTCAGCCTGGGTTTTCATATCATCTCCCTTGAACCCCGTAGCCAGGATGATGGGAAGGTCGGGGTCCAGTTTTAGGAGCTTTTCACTCAATTGAAGACCGGACATGTTGGGCATGGCCTGATCGGTATAGACCAGATCAATGGTATCCTTGTTAGCAATAAAATAGTCCAGGGCTTCTTTACCGCTTTTTGCCATGGTTACCTGGTAGTCCAGCTTTTTCAAGGCAATTTCGTAAAAACGGGAAAGACTAAGCTCATCTTCAACGATCAAGATGTGCTCATTTCCTCTTACTGGTTTGTAATACTCATCCATGATTTCATCAGGACTGAAACTGTCTATAATTGGTAGAAAAATACTAAAGGTCGTGCCTTTGTTCGGCTGACTGGAAACAAAGATTCTTCCATTGTGGTTGTTAACAATTCCGTGCACCACAGATAAGCCCAAACCTGTACCTTCACCCACTTCCTTGGTTGTGAAAAAAGGCTCAAAGATACGATTTTTGATGTCATCAGGTATGCCGTATCCTGTATCACTGACATTTATTTTAATAAATTCCTGTTCCGGAAACTCGTCACTGAGTTCATGTTTAACCCCCTTGTCCAGCTGCTTGAGGGAAACAGTCAACACGCCTTGTTCGTCTTTCATGGCGTGCAGGGCATTGGTGCACAGGTTGATCATAATCTGGTGGATCTGGGTGGCATTGGCCTGAACCGTTTTGGAGTCCGGAATATCCTGACGAATCTCTATCGTTTTAGGAATAGTCGCCCGCATAAACCTTAACGCTTCCTTTACCAAAGGAGAAATTTTCAAAGGCTTTTTTTCCTGGTTGTCAGTGCGACTAAAGGTCAAAATCTGCTGAATCAGTCCCGCGGCTCTCTCTCCTGCCGTATATATTTCATTTAGATAATCCCGATCATCACTTCCTTCCTCCTTGTCAGCCAGCAACAACCAGGTGAATCCCTGCATCGTGCTGAGAATGTTATTGAAATCGTGAGCGATGCCTCCTGCCAGGGTACCTATCGCCTCCATTTTTTGAGATTGGCGCAATTGCTCTTCCAGTTTTTTCCGGTCAACCTCCATCTGTTTTAGTTGAGAGATATCCTGGGCCACACAGACAACCCCCCTGTTTTTTTTGGATAGATCCCGAATGATAGAGCAGGAAAGCAAAACCGGAACGAATGTTCCATCCTTGGCAATGAAGGTGTGTTCCTCACCATGAACGATGTAGCTCTGATTCGCAGTCTCAATGTATTCTTTCGGACATAAATCGGCGGGATGAGAAGGAAAAAACAAGTTGATATGCTGCCCCAACAGCTGGCCTTCCTGATAACCCAGCAAGGCCAGCAATGAGTGATTGACGGTACGAACGGTTTTATCGGGATTGATCACAATCAAGGCATTTAACATGGAATGAAATATGTCATCCAGATAGGTTTTGTTTGCCAGATTTTCGGTGTGCGCGGATTCAAGCCTGTCAAGCATCTGGTTGAAAGATTGTGCCAGGGTTCCAATTTCATCTTTGGAGATCCAGTTGACTCGATCCGATATATTGCCATCTGCCGAAATTTTTGCGGCGATTTGAATCACACTACCCAAACGTTCTTTCAGTATAATAAAAAAAGCTGTTTGAAACACGATGACGATTGCTATGACGATCAGCAGGGTAATGAAATATCTCTTTTGATATGTTTCGATCAAATCTGCTAAAATCCCTGCATTTTCAGTAACCTGATGATTGCTGGAAAGAATTTTACGAACTGTTTCTTCCGCATTGTCATCCACATTCATTTCCAACATTGCGGCTTTTTGATTGATCATCTCTATCGTGGATAGCAGTTCGGTCGATAGAGATGTTCGCTCATCACTGCCTGGAGGGCGAATCTTTTTTAATTCAGCGATAATGGATTGAGCAAGGTATATCTGGGACTGGAGTTCGGTATACTGTGAATCGTTTATATTGCTGTTCCATGCTGCTTTGAGCTGGTTATTGGTATCTAGAATTGAATTGAAGGCTGTCTCCAATTGCTGTATGTCGCTTTGTCCTCCAATAATCAGAGCATCCAGCAAATTCTTGAAATCGGTAACCTGAATTTTGATTTCGTTCAGGTGTTTGGTGATGGGGAGTTGATCTTCCACAAGACCTGTTATCAGCAGATTTGCTGATTCGGCATGAGCAAGGTTCTCACTGCTGATTTTCCGACCGGACTGGATATCCAGGTAGCTGAACACACCACCAATAAAGATAACAATTACCAGCAAGACCACGTTAAACAACATAATCCATTGCAAGGGAAGATGAATTTGCGGTTTGGAGGATGATTGACCGGTTGTACTCATTCTATAGCGATTGATTTATCGAATTGTTTGATCCGGGGTTATACCAAAACAGGCAATATACACCTCTAGTCCTTTATTTCAAGGTCATCGGGGATGGGTTTGTTTATCGTGTTTCAGCGTTCGGTTCAAGGAGAAATGTGCCCTAATTATATCCGGTTTAACACGAAGAGTAAAAGGGATTAACAAATGTCCTTTGTTGGGAAACCGCATTTGTAGCATTTAGAGATTTGTGTTCACCGAATTTCGATCGTTAAAACAATTAAAATACAATGAATTTCTTGCTTTAACCAGGGTTTCATGGAGGGAAATGTGCTGAAAGATCGGATAGCGGCGTTGGACGATGAAAGAATTTACAAAAGAGACAGGGCTGTTTTCACCTGTCTAACGTAGACTTAACCGACCGCCGGCTCAGTGTTTTTTAAGTACCTGTTCTTCAGAATGAAACGATCAGATTCTGTTTGAATTGACTTGATGTCAGAGTTGTCTAATATCTGGTTCAAGACCTCTTTATCGGCTTCATCCAGGTAAGAGAAAAAATACTCGTCTATCCGGTCAAGATCAATGGTGTCATCGAAACAGGAAGCAAATCGGATCATCTGCAAGTAGCTTTCATAGATCTGACCCGACTTCCAAAAAGAGAAGGTTTTTCCCTTGGGTTTATTATCTTCAACATATGCGTATTTCCAGCAATAATAAAACAAAGGACCGCCTTCCGGCGATTTTGCTTTCGATTTTTGTTTGCTCAAAGCAACCCCTTTTATCAGATTTGTCGGTTGACGAAAGGATGTTTTATACTGGGGACGCTTTTCTTTGGCAATGGAAACAGCTTTTAAATAAGATTGAATATGATCTCCCCCAAAATTCTTATCCCAAATCACTTTTTGAAATTTTGGTCGCTTATTCTCCCACCCTAAACGAATCCACCATCCATCTTTGATTCGAGTGATTCCTGTGCGGTCGATTTTCGATATTTCCTTATTCTTTTTTCTTATTCTCTTAAATTCAGTCATATTGTCCCTTCCTGCGAAATACAAAAGAACTGGACCCAACCTAACACAAGAAAAACAAAGTTATCAAACTATCTATTCACGTTCGACAAATGAAGGTGTTTTTCAAGCATTTGACTTAGCGATGATGAGACAATTTTTAGCTTTTCATGAAGCTAACTATCTAAAATAAAAAGTTATTAAACTAAAGGTTAAACCAGATAAAAGGTTAATGAATACCATATAATTCATTTATATATAATGCTGTGATTAGCCTTGTATAAATGGTTTACGGCAGTACCGATTTCCGCTGATTTTTTGAGTGAACCTGATACATGTCTCACTGGGGACAAGGGGGAGCAAGAGTTCCATCCTGAACAACTGACCAGCCGGAGAAAAGCGCAAACACCGGTCATCAGCTCCCGTATTCAAGAACCTTACTGCTTTCAATGTATTTGGTTCAGTCCTTGCTGAATATAGTCAGTTGCTATTTTGAGGAAGGCTGCAAAAAAAAGGGATATTAATTAACTCAAGCAGGTTTAACATAGTATGAGTCAGTCAAAACAAGGTAATGTAGAGTTTGCTCTGAACTGGAAAAGTGCCGATGCCACGCACACCGAGAGGGTTTATATTCCGCGTGTAAACTATTGGAGAGACTATTGTCCCGGACAGATCGCAGATAGCCTTTCATCAGCAGTTTCGGGAGAAACAGTTTTTGAAGAGTTTGCTCCGGGCACTCTTGTTGAGCCTTACAATAAAAATAGAGTATATAGGTATCCAAAATTAAAACTTGGCCTGAAAAAGCTTGCTGAGAAAGGGATTGGTTTTGGTATCGGAAGAGTATATCCCCGCTCCGCACTGGCAGGTGTCGGTTTTACATCTGGTGATTTCCGTCCTTTCCGGGTAGTGGAAAATAATGATGACTACATCATCATCGATATCAACCACCCCCTCCATGAATTTTCCCTCAAAGTATCGGCCACCATATTGGAAACACTAACCGATCGCTATGAAAGAGGTGGTTTCAGCAATGACGTGATTGCGGCTCTCACAGACCATGGGCCGGGAATTCAAGCACCGCTGGCTGGTAGAGAGACTGATTTTTTTTCCAGGACCCCATTTGCGAGGGAGGATGAAACTCCGGATGATGTTTTTTATTCCCAGCCAAGAAAAGTTGATCACATAGATAGTGTTGCCCGGGGATTGCTGTCCTCTCTCTATGGTCGGTTTGTCAAGCCGGAAAGCAACATTT
>JAKSDL010000870.1 GCA_022360105.1 Pseudomonadota bacterium | reverse complement strand
GTTGTTGGTGCCCTGCTTGGAGCTTCCACAGGTATCGTTGGGGCAACGGTAGTGACCATGGGCCTCATGTCCCTGCCCACTATGCTGAAAAACGGTTATTCCGAATCATTTGCCTCCGGCACCGTGGCTGCATCGGGAACCCTGGGACAAATCATCCCTCCAAGTATTGTTCTGTTGTTGTTGGGGCCGGTAATGGAGGTTCCTATCGGGGATATGTTTATCGGGGCCGTGATTCCGGGACTGATCCTGGTCGGGTTATACTGTGTGTTCATCTGGTTCTCCTCATTTTTTAACTCCAAACATGTGCCCCCTGTTCATGGTTCAGCACCTGTTTTTGATCAGGAGTTAATCAACCGGATTCTAAAAGCGCTGATACCGCCGTTGTTTTTAATCCTGGTTGTTCTGGGTGGAATTTTTGCAGGGATTGTAACACCGACGGAATCAGGTGCCATGGGAGCTGTTGGCGCTGTGATTCTGACGGCAATTAACGGCAAGTTGAACTTCAAGATGCTTCATGAAGTCACCAAGGGCACTATCAGAATGACCTGTATGGTCTTCATCATCATTATGGGAGCAACCTGTTTTGCGTTGGTGTTCAGGGGATTAGGAGGCGATGACCAGTTGCGGGAGTTTGTAGCCTTCCTGGATCTGGAAGGTTGGCAACTGGTTACCATGGTCATGATTTTCATTTTTATCCTTGGCTTTTTTCTGGATTTTATTGAAATTACCTATATTCATATTCCGGTAATTGCCCCAATCGTGATTGAATATGGATACAACCCTCTCTGGTTTGCCATCATGTTCGCTGTCAATCTGCAGACCTCTTTTATGACGCCGCCGTTTGGACCGTCTCTTTTTTATTTAAAGGGCGTGTGTCCGAAGGAAGTAACAACAGTCGACCTATACAAGGGGATCATCCCCTTTGTTCTGTTGCAGTTGATCGGTCTGGCGATCATTGCGACGTTTCCGGCTCTTGTAACCTGGCTGCCAACGGTGGTTTACGGTGGGTAAGGGATTAATCCTGAGAGAGACTCAATAAAATGTGTGGTTTGTAACTTTAGCCACATCCTTTTGCATCTTATCAGTCCCTTAGGGACGGGGTATAGTAGCCAGTGGCTTTAGCCACTGGTGGAGATTACCCTGAAGGTATTGAGTTCCAAAGGAACGGCACAACAGAGTAAATGTAGAGCGGATCCACCAATAAAATTTAAAAAAAGCAGCAAGTTAATGAAACTGGAATTAAAAAAGGGCCATGACCATTTGAAACTGGCCTTGCCTGACGACCGAATCATCGGGGTTATTGAAGGCAAGGATATTCCCGCTCTGCCTCTTTCAGACGCCAAGGGCATTATTAGCTCCGGTATTCGTCTTCATGCCCCGGCGAAACTTTCCGGCAAAAAAATAGTCATCATTGTTCCGGATAATACACGGCTTTGGGCCAGGGGAGACCTATTTGTTCCCGAAATTATTAATACCCTGGTTGAAAATGGAGCAACATCTGAAAATGTTACCATTCTAATTGCTTTGGGAACCCATCAGGATCTCCCTCTTGAAACCTTTCCCAGCCTGGTTGGTTCTGCTGTTGCCAAAAAATACCAGGTTATAAATTCTGCAAATAAGAATCAGGAACGTTTGGTCGAGATAGGAACGACCTCAAGAGGAACACGGGTTACAATATCCAGGGAAGCTTGTGAGGCTGACCATATTATCATATTCGGAGGATTGCTCCATCACTTAATAGCGGGATTTGGCGGCGGTCGAAAATATATTTTGCCAGGAATAGCCGGTTATAAGTCCATTCAACAAAACCATGCCCTGGCTTTTCTTCCGGATGGTTCACCGCATTCAAAGGTTCAACAGGGCATACTTGAAGGAAACCCGATTCATGAAGACATGCAGGAAGCTGCCGAGATGTTCCTGGCAGGGAAGACCAGTACCTTTGTTGGAGTTGCCGTTAATGGCAAGGGCGAGATATTTTACGCCAACGCCGGTGAGCTTGAAGAGATTTTCCAGGAGGGCTGTCAGGAGGTTAATCGGGCGTGTTGCGTCTCAATTAATGAACTTGCGGATTTCGCTTTGATCTCAGCAGGCGGTTATCGTACAGACGGGCAATTGTATCAGGCTACAAAGGCGCTGTTCAATGCCGTGCATGCGGTGAAACCGGGAGGTAAGATTCTGTTCGTGGCTGAAGCCGCAGAAGGTATCGGAAACACAGAATTTGGCGAAGTCTTAAGCCAGTATAAAAATCAACCGGAAAAGATAGGTAAGGTTTTGAATAAAACATTCAGCATGCCTGCCTATGTAGCCTATCGAGTGGCAGATCTGTTAAACCGGTTCGAAGTGACCCTGGTTTCTAATTTCAGCAAAACAGAAACCGAAAACTATGGATTCATGTACGTGGATAATCCGGCTGGTTTTGTGAACTCACTGACAGGAAAAGGCTTTGCTATCCCATATGCAGAAAACATCCTTCCAATTGTGAAAGGATTGAAATAAACCACAGACGAATGACATCTTGAACAATTGTAGGATGGGCAACTCGTTGCCCATCAACCCGACCTAAACAACATTTTGAACCACAAACCCGCTGAATATATCGCGCAGACCAAACATGAAACCAGAATCCCACAACCAGCAACAAATCAAAGGCCTGATCGCAGAACTGAAAAAAGCCGTCGCTGGTGAAGTCCGTTTTGATACCTTAACTCGAAATCTATACAGCACCGATGCTTCCGACTTTCAGAAACTTCCGGTGGGTGTTGTGATTCCTAAAGATTCGGAAGATGTTTCTGCTGCCATAACCCTGGCCAGTCAATATGAAGTACCGATCATTCCCAGGGGAGGCGGGTCCAGTCTGTCAGGGCAGACCATCGGTACCGGCCTGATCATCGATCATTCCAAATATATGAATCGCATTATTGAGGTAAATGCTGATGATAAATGGGTAGAAGCGGAGTCCGGTGTTGTGTTGGATGTTTTGAACAACTGTTTGCTGAGGGATCAATTGATGGTGGGACCCGATCCTTCTTCAAGTGCCGTGGCAACTCTTGGGGGAATGGCCGGAAACAACTCGACCGGCTCTCATTCAATAAAATACGGGATGTTTGCCGATCACATCAAGGAATTGGAAGCGGTTCTGTCAGATGGGAATATTGTTCGTTTCAAGGAAGAAGAGGTGTCCCGGTTGGATTCGTTTGCCAGTCAAAAGGGTGTTTTGGGCGCAGTTTATCAGCAGGTTCCGGACATCATAAATCGATACCAAAGGGAGATCGAAACCGGATATCCCAATACCTGGCGCAATGTCGCCGGTTACGGTCTGGATCGGTTACAAACAAACATGATCCGGCATGGTAAGCTGAATCTGGCTTCACTCATCGTTGGCAGTGAAGGTACCCTGGCCGGAATTACCAAATTGAAGATAGGGCTGGTTCCGAGGCCCAACTATGTTCGTTTGATGATCCTGAATTTTGATCATCAGTCTTCAGCTCTCGCACAGGTTCCCCGGATTCTGGAATTCAATCCTTCGGCTGTGGAATTGATGTCTTATCCCGTTCTCAAGGCGGCTTATGATCATCCGGTATTCAAGCCCCATCTCCGGAAATTTGTGGATGGTTTACCCAAGGCGGTTTTAATTGTTGAATTCAGCGGTATTGATAAGACTGACATGGACAAGCAGGCAGAGAAGCTGGAACTAAGTCTAAGACAGGATAGCTATAAAAATACCATCACCCATTGCCAAACATCTGAAGAGATAGCCCGTGTTTGGCAGGTGCGGAAATCGGTGTTGGGGTTGCTGATGAGCAAAACCGGGGATGATAAACTGATCTGGGTGATTGATGATGCAACCGTACCGGTGGACAAACTGGTGGATTATACATCGGATGTGGTCGAAATGGGGAAAGGGTATGGTATCGATATAAATTTTGATGCTCATGCCTCAGCAGGATGTCTGCACATGGGGATGAATCTAAACCTGAGGACTGAAGAGGGACTAAAAAACATGGAGGTTCTGTCCAAAGAGATCATGTCGATCGCCATTGCCCACCAGGGAACCACGACCGGGGAACATGGGGAGGGACTGGCCAGAAGCTTTTTTAATGAGCAGATGTACGGGCCTGAACTTCATCAGGCATTCAAAGAGGTCAAAGCCGCTTTTGATCCCAAAGGTCTGTTCAATCCCTTGAAAATTGTCGACTTCATTGAACCCTGGAACACAGATTGGCTTTTATATCATCCCAACTATAAAACCCCCTCTGTTCCGGAGCAAACATATTTTGATTACTCCCATTGGGGTGGTATCCAAAAGCTGGTTGAGATGTGCAACGGACAGGGCATCTGTCGGGCACAGGTATCAGGCACCATGTGCCCATCCTATCGTGCAACCCTTGAGGAAAAGGATTCGACCCGGGGAAGGGCCAATAC
>JAKSDL010000075.1 GCA_022360105.1 Pseudomonadota bacterium | reverse complement strand
GATTCGTCTTCCGCACCGAACAAAATGTTATTTTTGACGGAATCGGAAAATAAAAAAACATCCTGGGAAACCGTTCTTATGACCTTTCTAACCTGCAATGAACTCAGCTGATTGATGTCGTACCCGCCAAAAAAAATGGCATTGTTTTCAACCTTAAGATAGCGATTCAGGCAATTTACCAACGTTGTCTTACCGGAGCCAATTTGACCAAGTATACCGACCGTCTGATCCGGTTTGATTTTAAAGGACACATTTTTTAGCACAGGCTCCTTGTGGCCAGGATAGGTGTAAGTGAGGTTTTTTACTTCCAGGCCTTTTTCAAACAATTTCTCCCTTGGCGTGAAAGTTTGCCTGCTTTCATTTGGTTCTTCCTCTTCCTGGTTAAGAATGGTTTCAACACTTGCTATTCCAATCATTCCAGTCTCAATTATTGTTGTTAACCAGCCAAGGCCCATAATTGGCATGCTGAGCAGCGCTGAATAGGCAATAAAGGCGGTAAGTTCTCCAATGGTAAAATTCTGTTGTACAACGTAATATCCGCCTATTGCGAGAATAACAACCTTGAGAATGTTTTCCAGGTTTTGTAGTACCGGCATTAAAAAGGAACGAAATATCGATATTTTTAACGAGAGCTTAAGCATTTGTTGGTTGTGCTCGTTAAAACGTCTGGTATTCCAGGAATGAAGGTTAAATCCTTTGATGACATCGATCCCAGATAAAGAAGAAACAACAAAACCGGAAAGTCCCTGCAGAGCTTTCATTCTTGCCCTGGTATTTCTGGTCACGAAGTGCATTCCGATCCGGATGATAATAAAGACGATGATTATCGGTATCAAAACATAGGTTGTGAGGCTGGGAGACAGCTGCCACATCTTATAGGGAGTGAGCGATAGTGCGGTAGTAATATTGAACATCTGCATCATTCCAAAACCGCAAATCAGCCGAACTCCATTGATGTCATTTTGAATGCGGGAAATAATGGTCCCGGTGGGATTGGAATCGTAGTAGTTCTTTTGCAGACGAGTCAGTTTTGCGAAAAGGTCATTTTTTACACGGTATTCAATCGCACGACCCGGATTGAAAAAGAAAATGCGAGAAAGGGCCCTCACAAAGACGATGCTGACGGCGAGCAAAAGCATGATCAATAAATATTGAAACAATTGGTCCTTGTGTTGGGACAAAGAACCGGACTGACTGGTAAGGAGGTCTACCGAGAGTTTCAGATATTCGGGAATAGTAACCGAAATCCAATTGGTTAAAATAATAAATAGAATTCCGGCTAAATAGGAGAATTTATATAGGTAAATGTAATGAAAAATAAATGCGAGTCTTCTTATCATCTAACTTTCGCCGTCAATCTTTGGTCTTGCGTTGCAACCACAAATGCCTGACGAACCTTATTGTTGACCCTGAGGTAGTAATTGCCTTCTTTTAACAGGAGAGTTTTTTGCTTATTGTGATCAGTAAAATAAGTCATCCACTGGCTTCTGTTCCATCGCAACTGGAATGATACCACGTCGTTGGTGATTCCCCATTGCTGGATGTCTGAAAGATCAATGAAGTAGTAGCCGTAGACTGGTTTTTTCTTGACAGGAATAAAGGGGCGTAAGGAATTCATGTTAACATCTTTTTTGTTGCCCTGAACGGCTTGAATCATGGCAAAGATTCTGTCCCTGAAAATGGCTGAGTCATTGCCAAGTCCCTCAAAAACCTTAATATCCATTGTGAACTGATTATTGACTAGCTTCCGAATAATTTCCACGGGAATATCAATATATAAAAGATATTTAGGCATGGTAAGTTCGGAAATTTGGTTTTCACAATCCGTGTACTCCATAGTCAACTCGGTTTTTGAGTTGTTTGATGAACTATCAAATACACTGGTCAACCATTTTTTAAAAAAACGATTGATTGTCACTTCCTCGCTGAAATCATAGAGATTTCCCAGGTAGTGGGCATTTTCCCCTAATTTTGCCATAAAGAATATCATCTGCAGGTCTTTTTCAATAATATACGATTTTAACAAGGCGTAATAGGCGGCCTGGTCCTTGAGCGTGACTTGCAGCACATCTGTTGCCAGATTTTTAATCTTTTCGTGATCCCTGCAAAAATTGTTTTCACGGAGTAGCTGATTTAAAGCGGATTGTTTAATTTCTGTATTGGTTCCTTTCTTTTCTACTTTGGTATCAAAAATATTGTCTTGTTGTCGGGTTTCCTGTTCTGCTTCAATATCAGCCTCGGATATGGTCCCCGCTTGCGAATAGGATTCATTAGCGCTTGTATCATCAGATGTGAATGATTGCGGCTGTGCCACAAAGCCTTGCCCAGATCTATTGGGTGCCGCCTTTTTTACCTTTTTAGCGAATATATCCCTGGGTAGATTCAGTAAACTGATATCACTGCCCAGAGAACCGACAGCAACTAATAAACCATTAGGAGTTATGGCAATGTCGGTGACTTGTTCTTCCTCACCGGAAAGTGTTCTGATAAAACTGCCTTTTTTGATATCCCAGAGTCTAATGGTTTTGTCCCTTGATGCGGAAACCAAAGCGGAACCGTCCGGTGAGAAGTGGATTGAAGTGATTATAAAATCGTGTCCGGTCATGATGTTTTGGGTTGCACCGGAACGATAATTCCAGAGTATAATGGCACGGTCATCCCCTGCACTTGCCAACATGGGGCTGCCGGGGCTAAATGCAATAGTTCGGACACTCCTTGTATGTTTTTCCAAGGACTGCACCAGTCTTTGATCCTGCTGTCCCCACACCTTTATGGTTCGATCAACTGAGGCTGTAGCATAGTATTCACCGTCAGGTGAGAACTTCACATCCGTGATCTGTCCTTTGTGTGAGGTTCGTTTATAAATTTCTTTATAAGCATTTAGATCCCAAATGATGATCTGCTTGTCAGCTCCGCCTGAGAGCAGGATATCTCTTGTAGGGTGGAAATCAATCGCATTAACCTTGCCGGCGTGCCCTTTTAATGCAGAAACCAATTCACCTTTGGTGACTGTCCGGATTTCAATGGTGGAATTTGCTCCGGCAACTGCATAGTGTTTGCCGTTTGGAGCGAACTTGACTTTTTGAGGACCGATTTCCCCGGTTTCGTAGCTTCTGACGACTTTTTTGTTTCTCAAATCCCAAATTTTTACGGTTTTATCGGCAGATAGAGACAGCAAATGGTTGCCTTTGTCCGAAATATCCAGGCTGAGTATCGATTTTTTATGGTTTTTCAAGGAGGCTAAAAAACCATTATCTCCCATTTCCCAGGTTTTGAGGTAGTTCTTGTTAAATACACCCAGGATTTTTTTGCTACCCACGGCAAACATGCAATCTCTAATCGGTTTTTCAACCAGTTTTAGCCTGGATACAATCTGTTGATTTTGAAGATTCCAAAGCAAAATCGATCCGTCGGCAGAACAGCTGATCATTCTTAAGTTATTTGCATGAAAGGAAATTGAAGTGACTGCCTTGTCGTGTCCGGAAAGCGACGTAAGCTGTTTTTTGTTTTTCCAGTCCCAGATAATGACTTTTTTATCCTGGGAAGATGAAGCCAGCATTTTACCGTCAGGGCTGAATTCAACTTTGTATATTCTTGCTGTATGACTGGCATGGGAATCGATCACCTTTTTGATTGTGGTGTCCCAGACCTTGATTTCTCCTCTTCCATTTGACCAGGCTAGAAGACGGTTTGAGGGATGGAAATCGATGGATGTTACCGATCTGGAAGGCTCTTCAACTCCCTGTACTACCTTGTAGCGATCGAGTTTCCAGACCAGTACTTTATTATCCTTACCGGCTGAAGCCAGAAATTCTCCATCTATGGTTATACTTAATTCGCTGACAGGTCCGTCATGCCCGGTCAATATTTTGACAATGGTGCCCTTTTTGTAGTCCCAAACGTTGATATTGTTATCGGCTCCTCCAGTGAACATCAAAGGTCGTGAGGGGTGCAGTGCGACTGTTATGGCTCTGTGATCAGAGGTAGGAATCGTTTTCAACAGCCTGCCGTTCTGGTATCGCCAGATACGAACATTGTATCTTTTGTCTATGGCAACAACCAGACTGCCATCAGCGGAAACGGTGCCTGCAAGTATACTCCCTTTGATGGTATGATAGGTCTGATGAATAATGTACTCATTGGCAGCAAATGCGCTTGTACTCGATAACACTAAAAAAGCGAAAACACAGGTTGTTTTTAATAACCTGCTTGCTGCTCGGAATTTAATCATAACACGCTCTACTTTTTGTTCTGACTTTTTTGATAAGTCAGAAATATGGATTTCAACTCCGTTGAGTTGGCGATTAACACCAGCCTATCGTTTTCCTGGAAGGTATAATCGGGCCCTGGATTGGTAATGATATCCCCTTTAGCAGATTCGATAGCAATAATGATAATATTGTGTTTCTCCCTGATTCCGCAGTTTCGGATCGTTTTACCAATTAAGGGTGTGTTTTCCGATAGTTCAAGTTCATCGATGTTTAACTCAAACTGTCCTCTTTGTTGCGCAAAATCCAGAATTTTGCTGATCGTGGGTTTTAAAATAATATGTGAAATTTTATCGCTTCCAATCTGGTAGGGGTTTATAACCTGGTCGGCACCGGCACGAATCAACTTTTTTCGTGTTGCCGGTTCTTCAAAGCGTGAAATAATGAACAAACTGGGCTTTATATCTCTGGCAGTCATGGTAATAAATACATTCTCAGCTTCGGAGGTGACAGCTGATACTAATCCTTTGGCCCTGCCTATGCCTGCTTTTTCCAATATCTCCTCATGACTGGCATCTCCAACCACAATGGGAACCTGGTGCTTTTCCAGTTCCGCTTTGGCCACAGGTTCCTTATCCACAACCACAACAGGAATAGCTGTCTTCACAAGGTTCATGGTAACATCCCGACCAATTCGGCCGTAACCACAAATTATGAAATGATCCTTCATTTTTTTTAATATATGTTCCATTCTTTTTTCTTTCATTACAAAGTCAAAAAACGGATGGATATACTGCATACTAATATTTCCGATAATGTATGCAACGCTACCTATACCGGTTAGGATCAGCATCATGGTGAAGACCTTACCCGTTAGGCTCATGGGGTGGATTTCGCTGTAACCAACTGTGGTTAGGGAAATAACAGTCATGTAGAGTGAATCAAAAGGAGTCCAACCTTCAATGATCATGTAACCTACTGTTCCAGCGAATATAATTAACAGAAGGGGGAACACAGCTTTCAACAAGTTTAAAAGCATCATGAAATGTTGATTGCGCACGGTTGATAGGTTCTCAATGATTTGGGTATACTAGACTGTAGAAGACGAAAATCCTTTACTAATCGTTTTATCACATTTGTTGCTTCTTACAGCAGGAAAAAAAATCCTTGCTGCGAAAAGAGTATATGGTATAGCATTACAATGAAATATCGGTTTTTGTACAGCAAATCCATATCGAATTGGAGAGGTGATAATCCAAATGAAGCAACGTGAGGCGACAATTTAGTTGAATTGATCTCATCGATCCAGGGGCAGAGTACTCGAATGGCAAAGGAAGGGAAAAAGGTAGTCGATCTCATTTATATCGAAAAGCAGAAAGATGAAGAGACTATGGTCAAGGACTACAGATTTAGCCTTGAACATTGGAAAACAGCTCTGAAAAAACTGCAGGAACACTATTTTGAGCAACACTTCAACTCCACATCTCCCGATGTGCTTGAAATTCTAGCCATGAGGAAGTTCCTTGGTCAGTTTGTTCAGGGCAGGATAGACTGGATTGTAAACGAAGTCGGCGATGCAGATTTGAGAAGGAAATATCTGAATGTTTTGCCTCCTTTTCCACAAAAAGGCGGAATTAAAAGAATTCTGCTGCATTTCTTCCAAATGATCGATTCCAGCGACAAAAAGAACCTGCTTTACAAAGCAAAAAACGATATTGAGAAAGAGATCAGCATTCTCTGGGATATATACAAACTTCGTAAAACCATTGATTCCATTGAAACCATTAAAAAATCTCTTGGCAGGTCGGAAGCCTTTCCTTCAATCTATTCCGTGGAAAAACGAAACGAATGCCTGGATTCACTCAAGGTCGTTTTTCAATTGATGTTTCAGATGAGTATCCAAAAGGAATATCAAAAGGATCTGTACGTTGATCTTTCAGCAGACCTGATGCAGCCGGAAAATGTTCTGGAGCGCCAGGAAAACGGTCAATCCTTTGTTTATCCTCATGTCATCAGCAAATTTGATTATCGGAATCATTTTTTTTACGTCTACTATTGTCCGGGTATGAAGGCCAAGATAGCTGGAAAAATCAAGAATTTTCATTTTAATTATCTTGATTTTGAAGTTATTAAACAGGAATTTCTGGTAGATTGGATGAATAGTAAGCTGAAGGGGAATTCCAAAAAGAGGGAGATTTACAAAAAGTATTGTATTGGCAATAAAACGATCGATCAGATTGTTGATGAAAATCCGGCATCAGAAATTGAAATTCTGAAGCAATTGCCGTTGGCAGTGTTCAACGATATTACTGCAGAGGTTAACGAGGCTGTCAGTGACGATTTAAAATCTGATGTCGACTCATTCTCCGAAAATCACGGAGAATACGCAAAAGTGAACAAGGAGTTTGAAAAGGCACAGACGATTGCAAAATCTCCAATCAGTAAAATTAAGCAGATGCTGACAGGGAAAAAGGAAAATCCCCAGCCTGAAACGGAAGCGGTCGAGGCATCACCTAAACCTGTGGAAGCGCCGCCACCAGAACCAGAAAAACCTCAATATACAGTCATTAAAGTTAAGAAAAATCAGATCGATTATCCCTATTTCCAAAAAGAAGCTGCTACCTATAAGTCAAAAATGTCTCTGATGAGAGTTAAAATGGGCCCGGCATATACGGAGTTCAATAAAGACCTGGGGGACTTTTTTGGTAGCGTTACCGAATCAGCCCTGATTAAGAGACGAACACCAAAGCATGAAGTGATTTTTCCACATATTATAAAAGAAACAGTTGATGACAAAGTAGTCAATCATTTACTCATTTTGGGAGCTGAAGTTAGAGCAAAACAACTCAGCATGGCATACAGCACTGCCACTGCTGAAGGTACACATTCGTATACCTGCTTTTTTCTATACGGCACAGATGTTGTCAATAAACAACTGGGTGAAATTGTGGAAACCCGGCATGCCAGGGGAATTGATTTTAGTTTGTATAATTTTGCCATTCCGGAAGTTCAAAAAGCTGCGATGGAATTTTATAAAATGGTAATGAAAAAATAGTGTAACTGTCCCGGGAAACGCTATCCTTTCTCTATCTTTCCTCAGTGGATCACCTGATCATTTACGCCTGCCACCTTGAGAATCGGAACAAATCTATTGTCAGTCCGGCTTAATACTGTTTTACAAACCACGATTGTGGCTATAAAATCAACCATTGTAACCGTCATTATTGGAGTGATTTTTCGCGATTAACACATAGGGTCGTCCGAAAAAACACGGAATAAGAAACATAAAGCCGATTAAGAATATAAGGAGTACGTTTTGGGTAAACTACGAAGCAGTGTTACAAAAGAAGGAAGAAGAATGGCTGGCGCCAGGGCTCTTTGGCGTGCAAACGGAATGAAAGAAGAAGATTTTGAAAAGCCGATAATTGCTATCGTCAATTCGTTTACTCAATTTGTTCCCGGGCACGTGCATCTGCATGAAATTGGACAACTCGTCAAAAAGATTGTCGACGCCAGCGGAGGATTTGGAGCGGAATTTAACACAATAGCTATCGATGATGGTATAGCCATGGGCCACGAAGGAATGCTCTATTCGTTGCCAAGCAGAGATCTGATCGCTGATTCGGTTGAATACATGGTGAATGCACATGTTGCTGATGCGATGATCTGTATCTCAAACTGCGATAAAATAACACCGGGTATGTTAATGGCTGCCATGCGACTCAATATTCCCGCTGTATTTGTTTCGGGTGGTCCCATGGAAGCGGGGAAAGTTGGGGATAAAAAAATCGATTTGATCGACGCAATGATTGCCGCAGGAGATGATTCCGTAAAGGATGAAGATCTTGATGCCATTGAAAAGTCGGCTTGTCCCACCTGTGGTTCCTGTTCAGGACTATTTACTGCGAACAGCATGAACTGCCTGACGGAAGCAATGGGACTGTCCTTTCCGGGAAACGGAACCTTGGTGGCAACACATCAGAATCGCCTTGATTTGTTTGAAAGAGCAGGAAAACGCATCGTAGAGATGGCAAAACGCTATTACTTTAACGATGACGATTCAGTACTTCCGCGAAACATTTGCAACGCCGAAAGTTTTAACAATGCCATGGCACTGGATATAGCCATGGGAGGATCGACCAATACAGTGCTGCATTTGCTGGCCATTGCAGAAGAAGGACAGGTCAATTTTGATTTGGAGAAAATTGATAAAATCTCAAGAAAAGTACCTACCTTATGTAAAGTGGCACCATCATCTTCATACCATATTGAAGATGTGCACCGTGCGGGGGGAGTTATGGGAATTTTAGAGCAGCTAAGAGAAAAAAATCTTCTTAATACCAATTCCCAAACTGTCTCAGGATTGAATCTGGGCGAACAAATTGATGATTGTAGTATTCTAAACCACCCAAATCCCGGTGCAGAGCAACTCTTTTATTCGGGAGTAAGCGGTAGAAAAGCGCTGACAGCTTTTTCGCAGAACTCTACCTTCGATGCCCTTGATAAAGATAGAAAAAACGGATGTATCCGTTCTGTTGAGCATGCTTATGCAAAAGACGGCGGATTGTGCGTTTTATACGGAAATATTGCCGAGGATGGATGTATTGTTAAAACAGCCGGTGTGGATGAAAAAATTTGGAAATTCGAAGGCAAGGCCAGGGTTTTCCATTCCCAGGAAGAAGCCTGTGATGCGATTCTTGATGATCTGATAGAAGCCGGGGACGTTGTCTTTATCAATTTTGAAGGACCCAAGGGAGGTCCTGGTATGCAAGAGATGCTGTATCCGACTTCCTTCTTAAAATCAAAAAAACTGGGTGCGGAATGTGCCTTGGTGACAGATGGAAGATTCAGCGGGGGAACCTCAGGCCTGAGTATTGGTCATGTCTCTCCTGAGGCTGCGGAAGGCGGCAACATTGGTTTGGTGGAAGATGGTGATAAAATAAAGATCGATATCCCACAACGCTCGATCAATCTTGATATAACCGATGATGAGCTAAAACTGAGAAGGGAAAAGATGGACCAAAAGGGCGATCAGGCCTGGAAACCTAATAAGAGGGACCGCATTGTATCAAAATCGTTGGAGGCATATAGTTTAATGGTAACCAGCGCTGCCAGAGGCGCTGTCAGAGACTTAAGCCAGCTGAAATCGAAATAAGACTATATGAATATCTATAAAGGGATTGGCGTTTCTGATGGTGTAGCTATTGGAAAGGTACTAAAAATCAACTCCTCGTATATGAATTATCCGCGGATTCAGTTTGATTCGGATGAGAAGGTACCTACTGAGATTTCAAGAATCAAAGACGCACAGGTATCTGTCGAATCTCAGTTGGATGCGATCATAGAGCAAGGAGTGGATTTTTTACCTGAGGAAATCAATTCTGTGTTTTCGAGCTACAAAATGTTTATCAAGGATAAGAATTTTATTCCTGCCATTGAACAAAAAATCGTTGAAATGCAGATAAATGCCGAATGGGCTCTTATCTATGTCTTGGCCGATTTGGAAAAACAATTCAAAGCGATTCCCGATCCGTATATCAGCTCAAGATTTGATGATATACGGCAATTGGGTGAACGCATCATGAATCACCTGCTGAAAAAGCCACACCTTGATCTAAGCCAGCTTAAGGAGCCGGTTGTTGTCATTTGCCATGATATTTCACCGGCAGACTCCTTTCATTTAGCCAAAGCCAAATTGTTAGGCATCGTTACCGAACTGGGGGGAACCACTTCTCATTCGTCAATACTGGCTCGTGCCATGAATATCCCCGCTGTTGTGGGAGTGCAGAACATTACTTTGCGTTTGCAGGATGAACAAAACGTTATTTTGGATGGAAACCTGGGAGAAGTCATAGAGGAACCATCCGAAGAACAGATACGCACCAAGTTGGATAAAAAGGAGCGCTACAGTTTCTATCTTGACAATCTAAAAAAGCTTGCAGACAGGGAGTGCGTCCTTTCAGACGGACAACGAGTGGATCTTGCCGCCAACCTGGATTTTCTTTCAGAGCTTTCAACCATCAATGATCTCAAAATTCCCTCCGTGGGGCTCATTCGTACTGAGTTTTTATTCTTAATTGAAGAGTCATTTCCAGATGAAGACCAGCAATTTCAGTTATATAAGCAGATAATTGAAGATCTGGAGTTTAAACCCGTTACAATTCGCACCTGGGACGTGGGAGGGGACAAACCCACCTTTGCTTTTCCCGAATTAGCAGACGAAACAAACCCTGCCCTTGGCTTGCGGGCCATCAGGGTATGCCTGAAATACCAGGATATCTTCCGAACACAGATACGCGCAATCATTCGTGCCTCCGAGTTAAGCAGTATTAAGATCATGATTCCCATGGTCACCCGTATTGACGAAGTGATTAAGGCTAAAAGTATTATTGCCGAAGAGCAAAAAAACCTTGGCTCATCGGGAGAAAAGCTCGAAATTGGTTGTATGATTGAAACACCGGCATCTGCATTTATCATTGAAGATTTACTGGATCTGATTGACTTTATCAGCATCGGTTCAAACGACCTGATTCAATATGCATTGGCAGTAGACCGTATGAATGAACACGTCGCAGATCTGTTTGCACCTTTTCATCCTGCGATATTGAAGATGCTGGAAAAAATAGTGGTCAGTGCCAACAGGATGAATAAAAATGTCTCCATCTGTGGTGAATTGGCGGCAGACCCAATCCTGCAGATGTTTATGCTGGGAATTGGCAATGTCACGTTTTCCATGGCCCCAAACCATGTTTTGCAGACAAAAAGCATTTTACAAAAGGTCGACAGGGCAACTTGCAAAAAAATTGCATTCCAATTTATGAATAAACATTCGTACGAAGAAAATAATCAATACGTACAACAACTTAAAGAGCAGTATTTTGATACTTTCTAGGTTGACTAATCAAAAAACATAATTGGAATGCCATGAACCCAGCCAAAGTACTCTGCACACTTATCATGCTGATGTTAACGATGACACTGTCTTTACCTGCCTACTCCGTAACTTTTATGGGGGTTGATGATAAAGGCGCCAGATACTTTAAATGTGGTTTTTCCTGCGGAAAATTCAAAGTCATTCGCAAGGCCAGGAATACTTATCGGATCTATTCCATCTATTTTAGTGGAGAAATCAAGGCAGGTTCTTTTATAGAGGCTGCAGAATTTGCCTGCAAGGAATCTGACGGATCAATGAGGAAACTGACGGATCCCAAACCCTCCAGAAGCGGTTCAAACTGTTAATCAAACCCATGGCTTTGAGACCAATTCGTGAAATTGATGTTGTGCTTGCATCCCGGGCAAGCTGGCGGAGTGATATTCTTAGACAATTAGGGATAAAACATCGCCAAATAGAACATCGATACGATGAACCGAGATTTTCAAAAGGTTCCCTGGATAAATTTATCGAGAATATTGCTATTGAAAAAGCAAAGTCGTTGAGGCATGAATGTGCAAGCTCACTTATAATTGCTGCTGACCAGTTAGTCTCGATTGAGAAGACAGTTTTATACAAACCGGGCACACCTGGGAAAGCTGTCAAGCAATTGCAGATGATGAACGGCAAATCCCATACTCTAATATGTGCAGTTGCCGTAATGTTTAACCGAGATATCAAGTCATCAATTGCAGAAGCCGAATTGACTATGAGAAATCTGGAGCAGAAAGAAATAGAAAATTACGTGAGTGTCGATAAACCCTGGAATTGTGCAGGATCATATAAAATCGAATCGCTGGGCGCTTCCCTTTTCGCCAATATCAAGGTTGACGACCCTACGACGATTGTTGGCCTGCCATCCAACAAGCTACTGGATATTTTACGGCAGTTTGGTTTTTCAAATCTTTTGTAGATTTTTCAAAAAGAAAGCTGGAAGGAATCCGGCTCCGAATCATCCGGTTTTTGTTCCAACTGCCCCCAGTCAACTTCAACTTTTTTTATGCCTTCGTATTTGTCTTCATACAAAATGCTGCGGTTTTTGATACCATGAAGAAAAACATCCCTGGTGACTGCTACATCCTGGCAGCAATAGTCTATAATTTTTTGTAATTTCTCTTTGTCGCCGTTGAGATAATCCTTGTACCATTTCAAAGCCAGCAGACCATCGGCAGATTTGCCGACTTGCAAAGTAGGGCGGGCTACATCATCAAGTTTAATTCTTCTGCCGATTCTGTTTTTCAAGTCCACGAGAAGATCCAGGTTGTCCAATTGCTTAAATTCTTCCATTTGCTTTCTTCTTTCGGCTTCACCGGAGAAATAGCCTGTAAGTACTGTATAGTCGAATCCCAAATGATTATATCCGACAACAGTTGGTCCCGATTTAAGGTGTTTGATAAGATTCATCACCTCATCTTCGAGGTAGATTGCAAAATCGTTTTTTGAAGAGTCCCATAACACACCAACCGACATTTTCATTTCAGAAATATTGTTCCATCCGCCAACTTCCTGGGCAGAGCGCTGAGTTTCCAAATCGAACACCAAATAGTCTTTCATAGCTTTTTCACTTAAAAATAAATGGTTTAGAAATATCTCAAAAAACAGGCGTAAATTGATTCTAGCGTTCCTTATCCAATTCTGTTAACACCATTTGATATTATAACGAAAATTAAACAGCTCTCAAACATGTCTACTCCTACAAAAGAACGTATAAAACAACTATTGCTGCAGGCGGGATTTTCCCTGGTTGGTTTTTTGCACTTTAAAGACTGCGAACTGGGAGACTGGATCTCTAAATGGATAAAGAATGGTTATCATGCAGATATGGACTGGATGGAGCAATACGGAAATATCAGGTCTAATCCCAGCACAATTGAAAATTATACAAAATCAATTGTATCTGTTGCTATCAATTACAAAACCAACCCGCCAATAAGCTGGGAAACCAACAATCCAATTAGTAATTATGCTTGGGGAGAAGACTACCATGTCGTGCTCAGAAAAAAGCTGAACCATGTGCTTGATAGCTTAAAAAACGATTTTCCCCAGTTCAAAGGTCGGGTTTGCATTGATACAGCCCCTTTACCGGAAAAAATTATAGCTCAAAAATCCGGAGTCGGTTGGATAGGAAAAAACAGTATGTTGATCAATCGCCGATTAGGTTCATATCTGTTTTTGGCAGAAGTAGTATCAAATCTTGATATTGCTTCCGATGCGCCAGCTAAGGATTATTGCGGTACTTGCACGAAATGCATCGATTCTTGTCCTACAAATGCGATTGTGGAAGATGGTGTTATCGATTCTAATCGCTGTATCAGCTATTTAACTATAGAAAAACGAGGAGAATTCTCAAAAGAAGAGAAGTCATGGTTGGATTATCAGCTGTTTGGTTGTGATATCTGCCAGCAGGTTTGTCCCTGGAATAAAAAAGGTCCGCTTAGCAATTCTACAGAGTTTCAGTTTGATGAAAAGTGGTTGACGGTGAATCCCAAGGAATGGAGTGGCCTTACACAGGAGATGTTTGATCGGCTGAAAATTAAAAGCCCGGTCAAAAGAGCAAAATACCGGGGTTTTATCAGAAATCTACAGGCGATTTCAAACAAGTAAATCACAATTAGCCAACAAGCTGTGATTGACGCTTTTTTTCACGTTGATCATACTGAGAATATAACCATTCAACACAGATACATGTATGACTGATCCGAATCACGACCTTGTTTCAGGAGATTTTCAACAGGAAGAAGATCACCAGGAATACTCCCTAAGACCCACCCGATTCAATGAGTACATTGGCCAGCAGGATATGAAAGACAACCTGCAGGTTTTTATCTCATCAGCGCTTAAGCGAAAAGAATCCTTGGATCACGTGCTACTATACGGTCCACCAGGCCTTGGAAAAACAACCATGGCCAATATTATTGCACACGAAATGGAATGTTCCGTTCGCTCAACCTCCGGTCCGGTTATAGAAAAGCAAGGTGATTTGGCTGCAATTCTCACTTCATTGGAACCAAAACAAGTGCTGTTCATTGATGAAGTTCATCGCATGAATCGTGTTATCGAGGAAGTACTGTACTCAGCGATGGAAGACTACACGCTGGATATTATGATTGGCCAAGGACCTAGTGCCAGAACGATTAAACTGGATCTTCCGCGCTTCACGCTGATCGGTGCAACAACAAGAACCGGGCTGCTTTCCACACCGCTTCGAGAACGATTTGGTATTCCCTTGCATTTTGAATACTATCAACCGGAAGAGTTAAAGCAGATTATCGTGCGCTCCGCAGGCATCCTTGATGTCCAGATTTTTGATGATGCTGCCCTGGCACTCGGCAAAAGGTCCCGTGGAACACCAAGAATAGCAAACAGATTGCTGAAAAGAGCCAGAGATTTTGCCGATTTGAAAACAGATGGGGTGATCACGCTGGAAATTGTGGATGAAACCCTTACCAGGCTTGGAATCGATGAAATTGGACTCGATCGACTTGATCGCACCATTTTAAAGCAAATTATAGATATTCACGGAGGTGGACCTGTCGGAATCACCACCATTGCAGCCAGTGTATCGGAAGAGTCCGATACTATTGAAGAAATGGTTGAACCATTTTTGTTAAAAAGTGGGTTAATAAGAAGAACGCCCAGGGGCAGGGTCGTGACAGAGAGAGCATATGAAGTTCTTGGTCTAAATCCGCCAACTCCCGAGCAACACGACAGATAGTAAAACAAATGAAAATGGCACATATCCACACCTTTGGTTGTCAAATGAACGAGCATGACAGCCAAAGGATGGCATCAATATTAAAAAGGGAAGGATACCAGCTGACAGATGATATCAAGGATGCAGGACTGGTGCTGATAAATACCTGTTCGGTTCGAGAAAACCCTGAGAACAAAGTGTACAGCTTGTTAGGCCGATTAAGCAGAATAAAACGCAACAAACCTGACCTTATCATCGGGGTCGCAGGATGTGTTGCCCAACAGGAAGGCGAATCCATTCTTAAACGGGTAAAAGAAGTGGATATGGTATTTGGCACTGATAACGTATTTAATCTTCCTGCCATGATCACTGAAGTGAAGCAGGGAAAACGTGCTCTTTATACCGGATGGCTTCCTCGAGAAAAGAACATTCAAAATTTTATCCCGGATCAGGAACTGGAATCGGGAACAGTGGACGGATGCAAAGCCTACCTTGCCATAACCAAAGGTTGTGATAACTATTGTTCGTTCTGTATTGTGCCTTCAACCCGCGGAAAACTGGTTAGCAGGGAGAAGGAAAACATTCTGGAAGAAGCACGGGATTTGATTAACAAAGGTGCAAAGGAAATCCAAATACTGGGACAGAATGTGAATTCTTACCGGGCTGGCGATTCTGTGTTTTATGATCTTTTGGAATCCCTTGCATCACTGCCCGATCTCAAAAGGCTGAGATTT
Source organism: Pseudomonadota bacterium (assembly GCA_022360105.1). The sequence goes on along the minus strand of JAKSDL010000075.1, from coordinate 54,691 downwards.
ACCTCACCTCATCCGAATGACTGGGATAATCGTCTCAGCGATCTTATGGCAAGCCGTGCTACTATCTGCAACCATATCCATCTACCTTTTCAAGCCGGGGCAGACCGAATATTGGACTTGATGAGGCGTGGTCATACGGCAAAGGAATTCCTTGACAAAGTGTCCTATTTGAAACAGAAAATTCCGGGGATCTCAATTACAACTGACGTAATTGTCGGCTTTCCCGGGGAAACGGATGAGGAATTTAAGGAAACCCTGGAAATAGTTGAAAACGTTCGCTTCAGCCAGATTTATGCATTCAAATACTCATCCCGTCCCGGAACAAAGGCTGAAAAAATGGAAGATACAGTCCCTCGACAGGAGAAAGAACATAGGTTGCAACAGCTTTTGTCCGTTCAGGAAAAAATACAATCTGAAATACTGGATCAATTGATGGGATCAAGGCAGCAAGTCTTGATTGATAATGCACACCCGAAAGAAAGGGGCGTTATGAATGGCAGGAGTGATAACAATTTTCCGATTTCCATTCAGGACCACTCCCTGGAAATTGGTGATTTGGTGACTGTCGAGATAACCGGCAGAAGAAAGCACTCGCTGATTGGAAAGTCCCTTAATTGAGTCGTATTTTAATCGCCAATGATTTTAACCAGCACTCTTTTGTTTCTGCGGCCGTCAAACTCTCCATAGAATATCTGTTCCCAGGTTCCGAAATCCAGCCTCCCTTCAGTTATTGCGACTATAACCTCACGTCCCATTACTTGCCTTTTGAGGTGGGCATCTGCATTATCTTCGCCCGTATCATTATGACGGTATTGATCAATAGGTGCGTGTGGTGCCAGGTGTTCCAACCATTTTTTATAATCTTTGTGCAGTCCGGACTCATGATCGTTGATAAATACCGATGCAGTGATATGCATGGCATTGACCAATACCATGCCTTCCCTAACACCACTTTCGGCGACACAGGCTTCCACTTCATGGGTAATATTTACAAAATCCATCCGTTCCGGAATGTTGAACCATAACTCTTTCCTGTAACTCTTCATATTTGTTAATCTAAGGTTTTGAGTTTATCCTTTCTTCAGCAATGGTATTCGAATCGCTGAAATTGTCTTTACAAAACTTGCCCTGGCAATATCTCTTTCTTTTACTTCCTTGATGCCCTGCAAGTCCAGGTAATCATCGATTTTTGAAAAAGCCGCTTGACAATGCTTCAATGCCTGCTCTTTGAATACACCCTTTTTTACATGGCTGGTAAAGGAATTGGAATAGTCGGACATCAATTTTGCAATAAAAATGTGCGTTTTAATGTCACCTGAGTCCAGTTTTAATATCTCTTGCAGTTCACCAATAATCTTTGCCTTTGCATTTTCCGTTTTGAGAAGTGCGGTTAGTTTTCTTTTACGATACCTGGATTCCAGCCGCCTGATGTCTTTTAACAAAACCTGAGCGTATTCCTTTTTGATGCTGTATTTGGTCTTTCCATGTTGTAGTTGACGATCAGTAGGTTCAAAATCAGGAAGAGAAAAGTCAAAGTCTCCTTTGGCTAGATTTAAGACATAGTTTTCAGGCGGATATCTGGCTTCTCTTGATCCAAGTAATTTAGCCAGGTATTTAAGATAGGCTTTTTTTACCATCAGCTGATCCGGGTAAAACTGGTAAACCTCATAAATGAAAGCCATGCCATCCGCAATCACCTTTCCGTTTGTTGTAAAGACTTGCTTGGTATCTAAAAAAGTCTCTTTGGCTAACTTCACCTCAATCAATGATACATTTGACTTTTTGCTCTTGTAATTATCTATAATATTTTGAGAATTCATCAGAGATCTTTGAATTCGGGAAAGTTCTCCGTAAGCTTTCTGTGCAGATATGCAGGTGGCTTTGAATCTCTCTTCAATGTCTTCTGTAAATTCTTCAGGTAAATTTGAAGAGGATTCTTTCTCCGAAGCCGGCCTTGTCTCTCTCAACAGGGCCCGTTCAATTTGTTCATTGTCTTTAAAAATTGATGGAGACGTTTTATTCAAGGTGTGAAAAAACTCTTCTATCGAGTTATATGAGAAGAAATTTTTGTCCTTGATCATTTGCCCGACAATTACACCGAGCAATTTATCGGGTAGGTTCACCACATCATTGCTCATTCCAGCTTGACGCGCTTCCATCACTTCCTGAACCAAAAAATGAAAACCGTCCAGTATTGCCGGGGTTTCTTGAGCATACTGTTGTTGATATTCGATCAGCTTTTTCTCTCTTTCATCGTGGGACAAGGGAAAAAGCAGCGCAATCAGTTCTCTGCCTTTTTCACCGGGGTCATAAGTTTTTAACATATCCGACATATACCTGTTTCTTTGAAGAAATTCATCCAACTGGACCGAATCAAGTTTGATCACGTAGAAGCTTTTATGATTATAGTGGAAATGTTCGTTATTTTCATTCTTTTTTTTGTCTTTCGGGTCAATCTTGTTTAGAGCCTTAATTTATCCATATACGGCTGGAATTTCTCGTTAGTTAGAGATAGGATTTGAAAAGATCGAATAATACAAAAATGAAATATGGCTTTAGGTTATGATGCTGCTGAATCCCAAAGAAAAGATGTATAAGGTAAATGACCTGGTACCGGTTATCAAGGGATTAAAATCCCAAAATCAAAAAATTGTCTTTACCAACGGATGTTTTGACTTAATTCACGTCGGTCATACCCGATATTTAAAGGCAGCCGGTGATGCCGGAGACAAACTGATTGTTGCCGTAAACAGCGATAACTCGGTAACACAATTGAAAGGAAAAATGAGGCCTTTGATCCCTTTGGATGAAAGAATGGAAGTCCTCGCAAGTCTTTATTTTGTGGATTTTGTAGTATCATTTGAAGAGCTTGATCCTTATAATGTCATTAACCAGTTGAAACCGAATATTCTTATCAAAGGCGGTGACTGGCCTCTGGATAAGATTATTGGCAAGGACATTGTTGAACAGGAAGGCGGGAAGGTTTTTACAATCCCCGAAATCCCCGGTCGCGCTACGACCGGGATCATTGATAAAATCCTCAATCTTCACAAAAACTCATAATTACCATGTTTGATCGCAGATTATTGGAAGATTTTGATTGGATACTGTTGCTAACAACCGTTGTTATTTCCGTGATTGGGTTTGTGGCGATTTATTCCGCATCCTACAGTTACGGAACAGAAACACCATATTTCGGTAGACAGGTGTTGTGGTTTTTTTTAGGTCTGGGCGTCATGGCGGTTGTTACCATGATCGACTATCGGTTCATGCAGCGATTCGCCCCCTTGGTTCACTTGTTCATGATCGTCCTATTAATTCTTGTTCTGGTCTACGGTACCGGTGGAGCCGGTTCTCGTGTGCAACGCTGGTTACAAATCGGTCCGATTTTTTTTCAACCTTCTGAGTTTGTCAAATTCAGCCTGATTCTCTATCTGTCTCATTACTTCAGCGAATCTCGAAGGATTGGAGACCTTGGATTGAAAGAAGTTCTCTGGCCATTGGTTGTGACCTTGGTTCCGTTTTTTTTGATTATTAAGCAGCCTGACTTGGGTACCGCCGGTATTTTGTTGTTTATTTTTTTACCGGTTATCTTTTTGGTGGGAATTCGCACAAAATTGATATTGGGATCAACCGTTCTTGCTGTCGGTTCTATCCCTTTCGTCTGGGTGTTTTTGCTTAAACAATACCAGCGTGACCGGATTATCACATTGGTCAACCCGGAAATGGATCCTTTGGGAACCGGCTACCAGATCATTCAATCCAAAATTGCTGTCGGAAGCGGGCAACTTTGGGGGAAAGGTTATCTGCAAGGAACACAGGCTCAACTAAATTTCCTGCCAGCCCGACACACAGATTTTATTTTTTCCGTATTTACTGAAGAATGGGGATTTGTAGGAGGTATTTTCCTGGTCATGCTTTATGTATTCCTAATTCTCTGGTGCCTGCGCTATGTTGGGAAAACCAAAGACCGGTCCGGATCAATCCTTACAGTGGGTGTGGCTGCCATTCTCACTTCACAAGTAGTTATTAACATTGGAATGGTAATCGGTCTTTTACCGATTGTGGGAATGCCATTACCTTTTATGAGTTATGGGGGATCGGCGATGTTATCGCACATGATTGGGATAGGTCTTGTTCTAAATGTCAGAATGAGGCGTTACGATATTTAGCTCCAGCTTTTTCTTCTACCCATCGCTTGATCATAAACTGTTTCATATTTCTCAACAGCTGTTTGCCAACCAAAATCCTGTTTCATGGCCGATAGCTGAACGGTTTTGTAGCTTTCCGGTTTGTCGTACCAGGTGGAAAGTGCCCATCCGATGGTGTTTTTTAATGCTTCACTGGTGATATCATCGAACACAAAGCCTGTACCTGATTGTGTTTCCTCATCAAAATTCCGGACAGTATCGGCCAGTCCTCCGGTCGCCCTGACAATAGGCAGGCTACCATAAAGCATACTGTATATCTGGTTCAATCCACATGGTTCATACAAGGAAGGCATAATAAAAAAATCACTGCCTGCTTCAATTAAATGAGCCAGTTCGTTTTGAAAACCGATGTATATGCCAACCTTTTCCGGAAAATACCTTTGCAGATTTTCAAAATAACCGGCGTAAAAGGGATTTCCGCTTCCCAACACAACCAGTTGGAGTTCCCAGGACATCACATCTTCCAGGCATCCCATTAACAATTGCATACCTTTTTGATAAGCGAGTCTACCTACCATTCCAAAAACAGGAACTGCAGGATCAGGATTGAGCCCGAAACGCTTTTGCAACGCTGCCTTACACAGTTTTTTTCCGCTTAAATCATTAGCGGAAAAGGTTTGAGGTATGAATCTGTCTGTCTCACAATGCCATTCCTGGTCATCAATGCCGTTTAAAATACCAACAATGTCATTTTGACGTCTGGTCAAATAATCGCTTAAGCCGCATCCACCAGGTTCTGAAAGGATTTCCTTTGCGTAGGTGGGACTGACGGTAGTAATCATGTCAGCGTAAAACAAACCGCCTTTTAACGGGTTGATACCATTATTATCTTCAAATTCATCGGAACGCATTTGCATCCAATTCAATCCGACAAACTCTGAATTGGACATCGGAAAATGCCCCTGGTAACCAAGATTGTGAATGGTTAATACAGATGCCGTATTCTTGAACAATGGCTCTTTCCAGAACCATGTCTTCAAATAATATGCAATCAAGGAAGTTTGCCAATCGTTTATATGGATAACATCCGGCTTGACCTTAAGATGAATGGACAGGTCCAGGGCTGCTTTTGAAAAAAAAGCAAAGCGTCTTCCATTGTCTTTGTATTCTTCTCCCGCCTCCCCATACAGATCATTGCGATCAAAAAAGTCGTTGTATTCTATGAAATATATATTCAGGTTGGTTTCCGGTGACGTCCTCCAGATCTTGCTTTCGAGGCTTCTATTTCCCATTTTTACTGTAAGTGGCTTGGAAAGGGGCTTCAAAGCGAATTCCCTTTCTCTTGCTTTGATCGATTTGTAAAACGGAAGTACAAGCGTAACCTTATGACCTTTTAGGGTAAGCTGTTTAGCAAGAGTTCCGACCACATCTCCAAGTCCTCCGGTTTGAATATAAGGAACAGCTTCAGAGGAAACCATATAAATAAACATAGGCGATTTGGGTAATCGAAGGATTAATTGTTTTTATCTGGAAGATCGATTTTGTTAAATGCCTTTACCAGCTTGTCCAGACTGCTTTTCGCTGTTTTTTGCTTCACTTTATGCTGCAGCATATCGACAAAATCGTGGCTGTGGAAGGAGTTGTTTTGATGTTTACGATTGGTTCGAATCTGTTTTCGAATTTTTCGTAATCTATCCTTTTGCCTGGTATCTATGGGATCTGGGGCAGAAAATTCAGAAAGTTCGTGTTTAACTATAAACTCATTCTCAAAATCTTTCATGAGCTTGTTGACGACAACTTCTTTTGATTCCTCATCGATAGAAAAAGAATTGCCGGAGAAAAAATCGGTCAGATAGGCATAAAATGTCGACCATGACGTTGATTCCTTTACTTCCTGCGCCAACTCGGATAAGCGCACTTTGTACTTATCATAGAGAACAACCTTCATGTTTTTAGCTGAAGGGTCGGAATGATTGATCACTTTGAGCAGTTTTTCCAGGATTGCTGCCAAAGCATCTATATCGGCGTGAAACTGCGACAACCGGTTCATGGAATTATCAGTTAATGACTTGAAAGCTGGATTGAACATATTTGAGTTTTATCATCTAACTATAATTATTTTTTAATCTTTAGGTAAAGCACTTATCGAACCAACTTTGATTCCATCTGGGCGCTCGAAAAGTACGAATTGTCCGATGCCACATTGGATTAATTAATGGAGCTCTCGGATCATCAGGCTGGTATTGTCAATAAATTGTTTCAATGTTTATCGTGCTGGTGAACAAATAAAATGATTACCAAGAATAAATATTGAACAATTTAAAGTTCAAACATTAGAAATCACATTTTAATATTCAATCAACAGGTACATTTATGTCGAGATGTATTGATTTTACTCAATATTTTTCAAAAGGTGCTAATAAACTGGAGATAATAAAATTTTAGCGATGGTTTATCGGCTTAAAATTTCTGCACAATTTGGTGTTTTTTGTAAGATTTCCTGTTTTTATGGCGAAAATTAAAATTTATCGAAATAATTTGCGTGTTTAAGAAAATGTATTTATGCTGAAGATTAACAATATGTAAAATTAATCATTCCAGGAGACTTTATGGCAAAAGCTACAAGAAGAGGACCTAAGAAAGGTAAAAGGCTGACATCTGATATCCAGGCAGAAATTATAATTGAAGCCTTATATTCTAAAAAGACTGTTGAGGAAGTTTTAGAAAAATATAAGAAAAGCGGATACAATGTTAAGGAAGATGTAGAAAAAGATTTGAAAAACCTTGGACCCGTAGAAATGACTTTCATGCTGGGTAACAAGCACATCCTCGAATCAGTCAAAGAAGAAGCTGTTAAAACTATTATCAGCGATATCACAAAAAATAAGAAAACCCTTCCATAAAATATTAAGAGCATTGCAGCAATGGTCTTTTTAGTTTTTGTTGAATTTTGTCACGACAACAATTAGTGGGCCGATCTATTAATGCTTATTCTGAAATAAAATCACCAGAATTTGTATTGAAACTTACCTGAGAGCTTGTGGATATTCGGAGCAGAGACCTTTCAAGCTGTTCCGCAATATTCCATTTGCTTAAAGTGGTGAACTTAGTTGGGAGGTCAAAATTAGACAATTAGGTAAAGTGGTGGAGAAATCTATAAATCTGTTTTTATTGATTTAATTATTATGTTGCCTGAAAAATTATTCATTGCTAGACTCCAACAAGAATGAAAGAAGGTCGTTGCTATTGTTTCCAAGTTCTGGTTGGCCAGGTTGTTCCTACTGGTTTTCCAATAATTTTATAACGGAGATAAATGGAAGTTCCGTCGAACCGTTCTCTACTTTCAATAGTTAAATCCAAATTATTAAATAAACCTCATCAAGAAGCCATATCCAGCATAGATCCAAGTGAGTTTGAAGTACTAAACAATCTTGAAGACTATTTCAATACCACCATTCGTGAAGTCATGGTTCCCAGAACACAAATGGAAACCATCGACAAAAATGCACCAATCAAAGAAGCCATACATCTATTTCATAAAACCGGATTTTCCAGACTACCCGTTTTGGAAGGTAAACGTGATAACATAGTGGGCATTCTTTATGCTATTGACCTTTTTGAGTATTTTGAATCAGCGGAAAGTGTTCTGGTATTAGAAATAATGCGCAAACCTTCTTTTGTTTCCTATAGCCAGAAAATACACCAGGTATTTTCCCATTTCAGGACCAACAAGGTGCAGATGGCAATCGTAGTCGATGAACATGGTGGTGTGGATGGACTTATTACTATTGAAGACGTCATTGAGGAATTGGTTGGAGATATTCCAGACGAATTTGATAAAAACGATGACCCGACGTATAAATCGTTAAGTAACGGCTCTGTTCTGATGGATGCCAATTTCCCGTTAAGTCAGTTTAACGAACTCTATAACAAGGATTTTCAAAAAGAAGGAATCGAAACAATTGGTGGCTACGTATGTCATAGTGCCGGCAAAATACCGGAAAAGGGTGAGCGCATAGAACTTGAAAATCTGCAATTAGTGGTAGATGAAAGCAACGACAGAAGACTCGAAAAGCTACTAATTTCAACGACAAATCCATGATTCTTTTCTTGATTCGCTGTATCACCATAGGTATTTACCCTAATCCGGGTGATGCTTACTGACCTGCAATTCCTAACCACTTGATCCTGAACGATAGATAACTGACATATTAACTTTGAATTCATTTGTTGTTAAAAACCTACCTGATTGTCCCTATTTTTTTCCTGCTTTTTAACTCGATTGCCATCTTTCCTCATTTTCATCTATTAGCAAACATTCAGCAAATTGAGATAACAGGGCAATATAATGCTCTTGAGCGGGTTTTTCGCGGTAGTGCAAAGTATCAAGCGGATTGCTATTCCTCCAGTACATTTGAGTTTCATTTGCCTCCCAACCGTAATTCCAACGAAGATTGGCGTGCACAATTTCAATTCCGTGATCTTAACGATCTTTTGAACACTTATAACCGTTCGGATTTGGGTGAATTAAAAAAATATCACAGAAAAAACCCCCAACTGCCTAAATCAATTGAAATAATAGAAACGCGAATCGATGAAGAACAAGTTAATTTTGATATTGTCGACAATCCTTCACTTTCTCCTTTGCAAAATACTGTGGACTCCATACTGGTACTCAGAAATGAAGCATTTTACCTGTCCTGCAAGGACAGCACATTGATCGATATAAGCTTCATTACGAAATTCAATAGTATTTCAGAAGATTGGGTGGATTTGCTATGGGATTTTATACCCAGACCTGTCACAAAATTTCACGGAAAGTCAGACTACTCAGACCATTGGTCTGTATTAAGAGAGTACAATTATCAGATCCGGTTGATCGGCAATGACAGCCAAGAAGAAACGATCTTCCTGGAAGGCTCCATCCATGACATATTGCCGATTATTGTTGCAGATAAGCAAATCACGCCTGAGGATGAAATCAAATTGGCATTGGATGGCAATTTGAAAGAAAACAGGAAGTTTCTTATTTCCAGGATCGAAAAAGTAACTCGATTTCTAGCTCAAAACAAGTGGCTGCAAAAAGAAGATTTGGACAGAAATATTGCTTTGTGGAGTGGACCACTGACTGCCACAAGTAGCCACATATTCCTGCCTCAACGTCTTTTCAGATATCATTCAATTTACCACAAAACATTTGAAGTTGTTTTGCTCAGGGCGTTTATCCATTCATCGCTATTGAAAAGATACAGCCTAAACACAGTTCAATATCCATGGTTAGAACCTGCAATATCCAGCGAAATCATTAGAGATTACTTTTTTAAGGAATACTCGGGAGACTCGCGTTTCTTCTCTTGGGGACAATGGTTGAATCCGGATTTTTATCAAGAAAATACTATAAAAAACTGGTTGGCTTATCCGGGGAATAGAAAGTTGATTTCAGGAACGGAAAACAAGGATTTACGATTTCTTTCCAATGCCTATCATCCTTGGTATGAGAAAGGTTTTCATCTATTCAGGTCAATTGTGAATAGTAACCAAGAAATCGAGTCACAAATTTATCCGGCTCTAAAGCGGCTATTGAAGAGGCAGGAAAATGGTTTGTCCTACTTTGACAGAACTATGCTGTTTGATTTTTTTGAGCTGACCGATGAACAAAAGGCAAAGGCAAACACCTGGCTATCTCTGAATGGTCGAGTAGACTACGAAATTCAGGATGTCGACATAGGAACGAATGGCAATCAAACAGCTGTTGTTGTGGATATAGACAGCCATGGTTCGTTAGCTCCCCCATTGGAAATCAACTTTATTTTAAAGAACGGATTGACCGTTACTAAAGAAATTATATCCGGAGCGGGAACTTACGATTTTACCTTGCTTTCACCGCCAACCGAAATCTCTTTAGACCCTTATCACAAGCTACTTGAAAGCGACCTGTTAAACAATCACTGGTACACACCGTTTAAAGTCAGGCCTATTTGGGATTTTCCGGCAGCAAACAGCTGGCTTGTAACCGTAAGCCCGGTCATCAACGGCAATACTTTTGATAAGAACCTGTTTGGAATCAGTTTTGGAGTGAGATATCTGGACCAAACAGAATTCAATTTATCAGGTTGGAGAAGTGATGGCGATGAACAAATACTTTGGGAAAGCAACCTGGTTCACTCCGGTTTCCCATGGACAGGGAGTGAAATCTACCTGGAACGCAGTGAACTTAATGCTTCTCTTTCAAAAACAGCAGGGTATAAACACACCTACGCCGATATTCACAAGGACCTATGGTTTTCACTGGAAGTACTGGAAGAAACCCTCGATAGGCTGGAAGAGGATGTGTCGTCTGATAACGATACCTGGCAGAGCGCAGAGCTACGCATGTCTTTTCCGGTTTATGTGGGAAGCTTTTCTGATTCGGTAGTTGAATTGTTCGGAGGTTACGGAAGAAACACGGAAGAAGCCACGAATGATTTTCAGCGGCAGGGAATTTCAACTCAATCAATTTGGTATTTAGGTGATTGGAAGATCCATCTTGAATTTAGCGGCGATTATTCCAGTGGACTGCTCCCATTGCAGAAAAAATACCCCATTGGCGGTCCCGAAGGCCTGCCAGGTTTTCCACGGGAAGAGGACCTGCTTTTTGATCAGCGAACCATTGCCGGTTTTGGTGTTACATTGCCCCCATACTTTACCCACACGAACATCAATGCATTGCGGTTAGGGTGGTTGGAAAAAGTAGAGACTACTCTTTTTGTACATTGGGCGGAAGTATACTCGGAAGAAATGGACCATTCTGAAATTTTTAAAGATGTTGAACTAAGATTTAATTTCACCGTCGAGTGGTTAAACATGTATGAGGGCGATGGAGTATTTGCTGTTGCGCAGCCCCTTGATAACGAAAAATACAAGGATTATCGCATTATTCTTTTTTCAGACTGGGTATTTTAAGCGGATCATGAATCAAAGAACGGTGCAGGGTGCATTACTGTTCAATTGCCTCAATCATCTGAAGAAACAGACCCAACGATTTAGGATTTATTTCATAGCATCTCAGCAAGTAGCTGTTAAGGAGTTTTATTAACGGCAAGAGAGTGTTGGTTGGCAGGGTGGATAAAGGCTTTGAAAATCCATTCGCTTGCGAATAAAGCCACAAAATTTTTATCATGTAGGAGTTTAAAAAGAATTGTTCTTTAGCAAGTTCAACACAATCACTACATTCGATGTTTCCTGTTTGAATGTCCAGCCTGTATTCTTGCTTTCTAAAGCTTGGGTTTCCGGAATCATTCATGAGCCATGTTACTTTTTGACATGTCGAGCAGTGTGAAAAATCCACTTGATATCCTCCGCTTTGGATTATTTTCCACAAGCTCCACGCCATGAAAGCCACTTTGTTAGTGTCATTCCAAGTTAACCTGTTGTTTTCCAGAAGAAGAGCATAGATTTCAAATGCTGCAAGCTCCGGTTTGGAAATGCGGCTGGAAATTTCCAAAAGATAAGTGTGAAATAAAAATCTCTGATATGGAAACTGATCGATTTTAAGAAGACTATATCCGTTGCTGTTGATGACTTTGATAAATTCCTTATTTTCGCTTTTTTCATATTCCAGCTCAATTAAGTCACCTGGCTGAAACAAAAATGTAGAGGATTTATTTAATTTTTTGCCACCGTAAAGCACAGCAGCTAATTTGCCGGATTCATTGGAGAGGAAATTGACAACCAGATCCGACCCTCGGTAAGGGACGGACGATAATACAAATACCCGATCTTTAACGTTCATGAAACATTATACCTAGAGATGCTTGGAGAGGGCATCTGCCAGATGAGAAAAATGTCCCGAGTAAAAATGGTCAGCCCCCGGAATTACTTGGTAGTGTGTGTTCACGTTCCATTTTTTTACTACTGATTCCAGGCGCGTCGCTGAAGCAAAATCATCATTTGAGCCGGCAACAACAATATCCAAATTATCCATCCGCAAAGACTCATCAAACTGCATGAAATCGATAGGAGGTGACACCAGAATGAGACGATTCGGAAGTAGTTTGTTCTTTATCAACTGCTGGATAACCCAGGTACCAAAGCTGTATCCTGCCAGATCAATGGTTTCAATACCCAGTTCCTTTAAATAGTTCATTGCCGATTCAACATCTGCCTGCTCCCCTCTACCTTCACTATAGCTTCCTGTGCTTCCTCCAACGCCACGAAAGTTAAACCTGAGAGTAGTATAATCCATCGATTTAAATACGGAAGCAATGGTATGAACCACCGCATTCTCCATATCACCGCCGTAAAGTGGATGAGGATGGGTGATGACAACACCTTTCCTGCTTGAATTCTCATCGAGAATAGCTTCAAGTTTTCCAGTTTCGTTATTTATGTTAATGCGCTTTTCCATTTTTGATAAAATTTTACTTTTGCTGTTAAGGCATTAGCCGAGGTTATCAGGTCCCTTTTAAACTACACAGTTGTGTACCTCATCGTCAAAGAGCATTGTTTTGTTTATAATTATTAAACGACCGAGAAAGAAAAAACAGAATTTAGTTTTGCACCCGTAAAATATGTATGAATGTCCACTGCCTCAATTTATATAATTAATTGAATTATAAGCAAAATTATTTAATAGATTTTTGCCTGTTGTTCATTTGATTTGTATTTTTTAATGCAACGGTGTAATAACAACAAAAGCTCCCAAGTCTTTATTTGAAGCGTAGCGACATCATTTAACAAATGTTCAATTTATGAGCTGACGAAGGTGAATTTAATTTTCAAGAAAAAGAATCAACAATCTTCCAGATCAGGACTGTTAAACTTTCAGCAAAACCTGAGAAAACGTGTTGATGGCCTCCCTACTATCGATGGCGAAAAAAAGGCTCAGCATATCAAGAACCAAATGCAGGAATTGTTAAAAATGTTTCCGGGATCACCGGAATTTCTCGGTAAAGCTGAGTATGTTGTCAAGAAACGAAAAAAACTACGGTTCTTTAAACGAAAATATCCGGATATTACAGAGCTCAGAGATACTGTGAACAGGTTTGCCGCTCAAAAGCGACTTGCGGACCCCCGGTCACAAATAAAAAGACTACTCAAGAAATACCCTGCCTATCCCGATTTAAGGGCGCTAAATGCCATACAGATATACAACGATGCAAGTCAAAGTGGTTTGGATACCCGCAAAACAAAGGTTGTACAGGGATCTCTCCGGGAGATAACCAGGGCGATGTATAACGACGGTATGAGTCTTTTTAACATCAACTGGTTTATTAAAATTTACGTCAGATACCTAGATGCCCTAAGGGATAAGTTCCAGCATGAGTATAATAGTACGCGGAACCACTATTTAAGCGATATTAGGATGCTTTCTGATCAATTAAGGAGGAAACAAATTCAATTGACCGTGATGTCATCAGTCAGGACGAAGCTATCCGGTCTTTCAATGCTGAACGCGAAATTGAAAGGATCCATCTACACGATTTCTGACATTTCAAAGGAGGAAGTCAAAAAAGCCAGTCTGGCGATAAAAACCGGTGATGGCTCAAAAAAAATCGGTGACTCAGGAAAAACAGCCAACAATATCATTTATATTATCATGACCCTAAATTTGATGTTCGCCAGAATTCCGATTCTGAACAACCTGGTAAACGCTTATCTGAAGGCGACTGTCGATGCCAACAGGGATATTGTGCTCCAAAAAATCATGGTAGGTAACATGAGACGTGTCACCGAATTTCAATTGCAAATGGCTTCGGGCAATCGCAACAAAACCCAGGAAGTGGCCAGCAAACTCTATGAGAATTGCCTTGAGGCTATTAAACAATATTTGGATCACGGGGTATTGACCAAACAATTTGAAATCGATCCTTTTATCCGCGCTGCGTGGGTTGTGAAGGAATCAAAAGGTTTGTTCAAGGATTCCGACTATCGAGCCATGCTTGAAAATGCAATCAGGTTGATTGAAATAATATATAGCAAACGTGTGCAAGTTAAAGGAGCGTTTGAGCTTGCAAGAAATTTACAAGACGACATTCACTTCATCATGATCGAAGCAGGCTGGATGAAATAGTGAATTATGCCACATTGAATTCCGGTTTATTATCCCCATTCTCTCCCCAAAATCTCTTCTAACAAATGAAATACACAATTAACCTTCGCTGTGCCTCCCATCTAACCCATCTGCGAAATTTGCCCGTCAGCGATGTTTTATTGCAAGCGGATCCATTCTGCCGATCCGGAGGCATGGAACTCAAAGAGCTAAAAGAGAGCATCTTCAGTTTAAAGGATATGGGCAAAAAATGCGTATTAAGCTGGGATTGCCTGGTGAAGGATGACGAGCTCGCCAAGAGCATTTCGCTTTTGGAACCTTTTGTAGACCATCTTGATTCGATTCGATATTCTGATCCCGGAATTGGTGGCCTTTTAATTGATATATATCCTGATTTGGATCTGGAACTATCCCTGGAGCATGGCAGCCTGAACAAACATGCTGTCAAAAACTGGATAGAACACTACAAACAAAAACTTAAAAAAGTAATATTTTCCCTTCAGATGCCGCTGGATGTGATCTCAACAATTGCACCTACCCTGCGGGTTGATGTGGAAATCCTTGCCGCAGGTCCGGTAAACATATTTTACTCCCGGAGGTCTCTGCTGGGTTTGGATTCGGATCACGGATCATCCAAAGCATTCACTATTGCGAGTGATGACCGGCCAAACCAACTGAATCCAATCTTTGCAACAGCAAAAGGATCAAGCGTTTTTTACGACAAACCTGTAAACATATTTTCAATTGAAGAAAAGCTTCACCAGGCAGGGATCAACTATCTAAGATCTGAATACCTTTACGAACATGAACTCAAAGAATTTTCGGAATGTGTTTCTCAACAGGGTTGGCGACAGGCGACGCTTTCCTATAATAAAGACAAATCAATCGAAGCATACCTTCTAAACAATCCTACCCACGAATTGTTTAGCAGACTTAAAAACAAGTTTTTGACCGAAAAAAATGAAGAAAAGGAAGGTCTGGTTATCGAAGCGGTGAAGCCCAAGTATTGTTTGATTACCCTTGATGTTTCATTAAATCTGCCAATAGAGGTCAAATTTATCTCTCCGGAAGGAAAAACCATCGTTGCAAAACTGGATGTGTTGCATGATTTAAAAGGCGTTGAATACCAAAACGATATCAAGCCGGGAACCTATCTTTGCAAGTGGCACAAGTACGTTGTAACCGGTTCTTTCATTCAGATTTCGGATAGCCGGCAATTGAAAACATAGCAAAGAGTTTTTTCGGATTGTCCGCTGTAGAAGTAACTACCGTGCAGAACTGTCTCTCATTTGTCTCGATATAATTACCCAGGGGCTTTTGACGATGCATTGAGCACCAAAACCACTAAAGATGTCCGTTAAATATCCCTTGGAAAACCCTTTGATCTGAGTACTTAACGCTCAAAGCATATAAAATAGTACATGAAACGAAATGATAACCCAGATATGGAATGACTTGTGAATGAAGACAGGGGAAGGTTATAGATGGTTAGTGGTCAAGATGAAATCAAAGAAGTTAAATAAAAGTTTAGGATAAAAGTGGTTGCTAAAAAGAGCCTTTCGGCGGTTTATACTCTTGGGGCCGCGTTGGTCGTACTTCTCTCAGGGACTGTCGAACTATTTGCTGCGGATGATTCTCAGCCGTTTTCACGGTCTGAAAGAGAATTTCTCGTAAAATCGCTTGTATCAGACAGATTCGAGAAAGGTATTCTAAATAGGATATTTTTCGACAGGCGATTACAAAAATATCCAATTGTTATTACTCGAAACGTGTACAATAAGGAAAATCGGCGTAATTACGAAGATTTTTACAGCGCCTACTCCTTCAAAATGGCTGATCGCTTTTCCAGAAAATGGCGTACTGTTTTAAGAAAAGCCAGTGAACAGTTTGAAGTGGATAAAGAGGTGCTGGTTGCCATCCTGCTGGTAGAAACCGGGCTGGGAAATGTATTGGGGAGATTTCCCGTCATTTCAGTTTTTTCTTCCATAATTGTCGAACATGCCAACAAAAGCAGGGAGTATGCAAGCTTGCAGAATCTTACGGAAGAGCAGGCATATGTCTTAAGTAGATTGACCCTAAAAGCTGAATGGGCTTATGAAGAGCTTTCCGCGTTGCTTATGATCGCAAAGACTAACAATCAAAGTCCATTTAGATTTCGCGGCAGCTTTGCCGGAGCGTTTGGTATCCCTCAGTTTTTGCCTTCCAGTTATTTAAAATGGGGCTATGATAGTGACAAAAATGGCACAGTAAATCTTTTTCTAATGCCGGACGCAGTCTACTCTACAGCGAATTACCTTAAAGCCCATGGCTGGAAAAAAGGTCTTTACCGAGAATCTAATAAAGAGGTAATCTATAAATATAATAATAGTAAAATCTATGTTGACACGGTGCTCAACATAGCCAAAAAAATCAAAACGTCGCATAACTCAAAGACAAAGATATCGGAACAGACGAGGTTAGACCGAAGTCATATTAGTCGAGGCAAAGAAACGACGTCTTAATACAATGATTCGTGCAGTATCATGTCTGATAATAATTCGATAGATAATTCGAACCAGACTTTTGCCGATGACGAGAGTAAGCTTGAAATACCCCGTCAATACAAGGTAATTCTTCACAATGATGATTACACACCAATGGAATTTGTGGTTCATGTTCTGATGAGTGTGTTTAAAAAAGATGAATTAACTGCAACCCAAATAATGCTAAACGTACATAATTCGGGCAAAGGTATTTGCGGAACTTATTCTTACGAAATCGCTGAAACCAAAGTCGCTAAAGTACACCAACTGGCCGAACAAAACGAATATCCTTTACATGCCAGCATGGAGGCGGAATAAAGTATTATGAGCGAAAAGAATCGAGATGATAGAATTTTAAGTAGAGAACTGGAAATATCGCTGATATCTGCGGTCCGAGATGCCCAGAAAAGGCGACATGAATATGTTACCCTGGAGCATGTCTTCTACGCGATTCTGTTCGATCCAAAAACCTCCAAAATTATTGAAGAATGTGGTGGCAATGTCACCGAATTAAAAACATTGCTGGATCAATATCTTTCTTCAAAAATTGATCCCCTTCCCGAGAACATTATCCAAGATCCCATCCAAACGTTGGCTTTCCAAAGGTTGATGCACAGGGTGATGACACACATCCAAAGCTCCGGCAAAAAAGAGGCGGACGGAGGAGACGTGTTGGCTGCCTTGTTTAAGGAAGTGGATTCCCACGCGGTATATTTCCTTAAATCACAGGGAATAACCAGGTTGGATATCCTGAGGACAGTATCCAGCTACCGGGATGAAGAACCCCAGGACCCTGAACAGGAAGAACGAAGAAAGGACCTTGGAGACAAATCCAAGTCCGGTAAGAAGAGTGCTCTTTCAGCTTATACATCCAACCTTACTGAATTGGCTGAAGAAGGAAAAATCGATCCCGTTATCGGTCGAGAAGACGTTCTCGAAAGGACCATGCAGGTCCTTTGTCGCCGAAGAAAAAACAATCCGATATTTGTTGGAGATCCTGGCGTTGGTAAAACCGCCATATCTGAAGGTCTGGCATTGAAAATCAAATCAGGCAAAATCCCTGATATTTTGTCTGATGCCGAGATTTTCAATCTGGATATGGGTGCTTTGTTGGCAGGCACCAAATTTCGTGGCGATTTTGAGCATCGTCTCAAAGGTGTGCTCACGGAAGTATCCAAACATGAAAATGCGATCCTGTTTATTGATGAAATCCATACCATCGTCGGTGCCGGTTCAACCAGTGGCAGTTCGATGGACGCATCCAATATACTGAAGCCGGCGCTGGTTTCCGGAAACATCAAGTGTATTGGTGCAACCACTTATTCTGAGTACAGAAACTTTTTTGAAAAAGACAGGGCCCTATCACGCAGATTTCAGAAAATTGACATTAACGAGCCAACCGTTTCCGAAACAGTTAAAATACTAAAAGGATTAAAAGAAAAGTACGAAGAGCACTACAAAGTGCGCTACTCCAATTCAGCCATCAAAAGCGCAGCTGAATTGTCGGCCAAATACATTAACGACAGGTATTTGCCGGATAAAGCCATCGATGTTGTTGACGAAGCCGGTGCCGCTTGTATGTTGTTGCCTCAATCAAAGCGGAAAAGCATCATTAGCGTGCCTGACGTAGAAAAGGTAGTTTCTCAGATTGCACGGATACCAATCAAACAAACAGCAAAGTCCGATGGAGAAACTCTTAGACTGCTGCAAAACAACCTCCAAAAGCGTGTGTTTGGTCAAGATGAAGCCATAGAGCACATTTCCACGAGCATCAAGCGTAATAAGGCAGGTCTGGGACATCCGGAAAAACCGATCGGCTCCTTTTTGTTTACCGGGCCGACCGGCGTAGGAAAAACAGAAGTAAGCAGGCAGATAGCCGATCTACTGGGAATTAACTTCGAGCGCTACGATATGAGTGAATATATGGAAAAGCACTCGGTATCGAGATTAATTGGAGCACCTCCCGGTTACGTTGGTTTTGAACAGGGTGGGCTGCTAACGGAAGCAATTCGCAAACACCCACATACCGTTCTACTGCTGGATGAAATAGAAAAGGCACATCCTGATATTTACAATATTTTACTGCAGATAATGGATCATGCAACACTGACGGATAACAACGGATCGGAAGCTGATTTCCGGAATGTTATTCTGATCATGACATCCAACGCGGGTTCTGCCGAGAGAGGAGCGAAATCCATCGGATTCGGGGCTACCAATCAGAACAAGGAAAAAGATGCGGTTGAAAAATTGTTTCCGCCGGAGTTCAGAAACCGATTGGATGCCACTGTTACCTTTAATTCACTGTCTATCAAGGTCATGAAATTTATCGTGGATAAGTTCATTCGTGAATTGGAAGAACAGCTAAAAAACAAGAAAGTCACATTCCAGTTGACCGAAGGTGCCAAAACATGGCTTGCCAAGAAAGGTTACAGCGAGGAGTATGGTGCCCGTCCACTTTCCAGAGTGATACAGAAAGAAATCAAAGACAAACTTTCAGACGAAATATTGTTCGGAGACTTGATTAAGGGAGGTCAGGTAAAGATCTCCACCAAGAAAGATGAACTGGTCCACACAATAAAACCCGCTTAACAATCCGGCTAACACTGGTTTACAAAAGATAAATGTGAGAAAAGCGACTTCCTATCAGGAGTCGCTTTTTTTTATGAGGCTTTTGATTTGGGGGCTGTACTAGTCGACGCAGCTTTTGTTGAGTCAGATTTATCTGATTTTGCAGAGGTGTCCTTTTTACCCTGACTTTTATCTTTGGCTGCAGGTTTATCTGTTGTGTTGTTACTGTCTGATGAAGCTGTTCCGTTGGATGTACTTTTATTGTTACTATCTCCGTATCCATCTTTGTACCAACCGCCACCTTTTAAATGAAAGGCAGACATAGAGGTTTTCTTCTTCAGACCATCGCTTTCGCAAGATGGACAATGTTTTAATGGTTCATCCGAGATTTTTTGAATGATCTCCATTTCATTTCCGCAATTTTCGCAAATATACTCGTAAATCGGCATTTCCAATTCCTACTATTTATTGTTACTTTACAAAAAACCATGTGTAAGGCACGGCATTCGCACATGTACTAGCAACATCATCTTGATAGAATATAAAAATTATAATAGCCCGTCAATAAATACGATTTACAAGCATTGAGTTACCACCCTACATTGCCGGAAAATATGTTTGTACCAGTTGTGCCTTTCATATTGGTTTGCAGAGTATTCTAAAACCCATAATCGCTGCTCTAAGGAAAAAAATAAAAATGAAACGGTTAATTATTTTAATAACTTTGTTATTTGCTGCAGCAAATTTAGTTAACTGCTTTGGTTATAATGAAAAGCATTATGCCCGGTTTTTCATTAAAAAAATCTGTCATAATTGTGATCTATATAAAGCCAATTTCTCCGGAGTGGACCTTACAAATGCTGATTTCACCGGATCTAACCTGATATCGGCAAATTTCCAGAACGCTACTTTGTATGGGGCGATATTAAAGGACACTTCACTTGCAGGAGCGAATTTTAATGGAGCGATGTGGATTGATGGTTCAATTTGTGAGCAAGGTTCTTACGGATCATGCAAAAAACGCAAAAAGCAGTAATACAAAACAGTTCGGCACAGGTTCTTATCTTGAAAAATCGGTCATATCGATATAACCTGTAGATAACAATCTGAAATCTTTTTGTTGATCAGAAAGAGGGATTGACCATTCTTCATGCAAAATTCCAGTCTTATCTAGATAATTCGCCTTCAACAGCGTTTGCAAAGACTATGTCAAGGAACAGCGAAGCAGGAGGGGACTGACCGGTAATCCAAGATTACAGGTGACGTGTTAACCAATTGACAAGAGGTCATGTATGGCAAGTGATAACGTATTGCATATCAGTGATGCTGAATTCGAAGAAAAAGTGCTTAAAAGCAGCAACCCGGTACTGGTAGATTTTTGGGCAGCATGGTGTGGTCCATGTAAAATGATCGCTCCATTTTTGGACGAGCTCGCTGAAGAGTTTCAAGGCAAGCTGACAGTGGCAAAACTTGATGTTGATAAAAATCAAGAGCATGCATCAAAATATGGAGTAAGGAGTATTCCAACCCTGATTATGTTTAAAGATGGTGAGCAGTATGATCTATTTGTTGGAGCAGATCCTGGCAAGATTAAGCAAATGGTTCAAAAAGCTTTGGCTGCTTAAGCATCTGATAGATGATTTTGCCATCAGGTCTTCCTGATGGCCTTCCATCCAATAATTCCTTCCTGAAAGCAAGCCGACTTATTCTACTTGATAAGTGAAAAAAATTTTAATCAAAATTGAATATATCGGTACTAACTATAGTGGTTGGCAAATTCAACCAAACGCAGTTACCGTCCAACAGATAATACAGGACGTTTTCAGACAAATCTGCCAAATTGAAATAACGGTAAATGCCAGCAGCCGGACCGATGCCGGAGTACATGCAAAAGGGCAGGTGGCAACCCTGTTTATTCCGGAAAAAATGGCTCTGGATAAATTGTTTAAAGGCGTGAACAGCCTCCTTCCAAAGGATATTTCAGTTATTGATATGGTGGAAGTGGCTGAAGAGTTCAATGTAAGAAAAGCAGCAACGCGTAAACGGTATATTTATCGGGTGATAAACTCTCCTGTTCGCAGGGTATTTGAACAAAAAACAAGCCTGTGGAAGAGAAAGCCCTTGGATCTGCCAAAAATTGAAGGTTGCATAAATGATCTCGTTGGAACCCACAACTATTCAGCGTTTAGAGGCAAAGGGTGCCAGCAGCCAGATCCTGTGAAAACAATAACAAAAACCGGCGTAGACACCATCCGACAGGATGGTTATGACCTGATTACATTTTCGTTTGAAGGATCAGGTTTTTTAAAAAACATGGTACGCATAATGGTTGGAACTTTGTTGGATATAGCCCAGGCTAAGCTTGAAGCAGACTGCATCAAGCAAGCGTTGGAAACTGGTGACAGATCTGTAAGCGGCCTGACAGCACCTCCCGAAGGTCTTATTCTGGATACGGTATTTCTAGACCCTGATCCGTTTCAGACCAGGGAGTTGGAAGACTCTCAAACAAGTTAGTAAATTAGCTGGTCAGAGTTTGTTCAATAATCGCTTCCACAAACTTGTAGTCATTCTCCACGACTTGGCAACGACTTTCTTTTTCCAGAATACCTTTCAAAGAGGTTGGAAATTCCGGATTTGATCCGGTCGCTTTTTTCACAGCATCGCCAAATTTGGCAGGATGGGCAGTTGCAAGGGCGATTACATTTTCTATTCCGGAGTCTTCTGCTGCAGCGACGCCAACGGCCGTATGCGGATCTAATTCAATACCTGATGCTTTGTATTTTTTCATGGTAGCAAGGGTCTTTGCTGAATCCACACGCGCTTCCAGAAAGTATTCACGGGTTTGCCGAGCCTCGTCTTCAGATAAGGAAAACTCCCCATTTTGTGCGAGATCATTCATTTTTGATTGAATGATGTTTCCGTCTCTTCCTGAGATGTCGAAAACAAAGCGTTCAAAGTTGCTTGCTATCTGGATATCCATAGAAGGACTTAGAGTAGCGTGAACATCACTTATCTTGTATGTACCAGTTTTAATGGTTCTGTACAAAATATCGTTTTCATTGGTTGCCAGTATGAGCCGGTCGATAGGCAGTCCCATTTTCTTTGCCAGATAACCAGCATAGATATCACCGAAATTGCCCGTCGGCACTGAAAAGGAGACGCTTTGTACTCCGAATCGTTTCCTATAGATAAAAGCGGCATAAAAATAGTAAACAATTTGTGCCATCACCCGGGCCCAGTTGATGGAATTGACTGCTCCCAATTGATATGCGTCCCTGAAATCCAAATCGTTAAATACTTCTTTAACAGCTCTCTGGGCATCGTCAAAGGTACCTTTTATTGCAACATTGTGGACATTTGCATCAAGGACCGTTGTCATCTGCTTTTCCTGAATAGGACTTACTTTGCCCTGGGGATGGATCATAAATATATGGATATTGCTTTTTCCTCTGACTCCGTGAATGGCTGCACTACCCGTATCTCCCGATGTGGCGCCAAGGATGTTCAAACGGCCGCCGTCCTTTTTTAAAATCTCTTCAAACAGATTTCCAAGAAACTGCAAGGCGATATCTTTAAATGCCAGGGTGGGGCCGTGAAACAGTTCCAAAATAGCCAGTTTGCCCTGATAAATGAGAGGGGTTATCTCCGCTGATCCAAACGTTGAATAGCTTTTGGCAATCAGTTTTCTTACCCGGTCAGATGGAATCTCACCATCGATAAACGGTTTAAAGATTTCATCAGCAAGATCCTGATAGCAAAGAGTCGATAATCGGTCCAAATCATTGGAGAAGTCAGGTATAATCTCTGGAACCAGCAAGCCTCCATCTCTGGCTAATCCCTCTTTTACGGCTTCGACAAATGTTCTTGGTTCGGATTGTCCCCGTGTACTGATATATTTCATTTGTTGCTTATCTTGATGTTACATTAATTGTAGTTATAGCATGGCACGACATGCAGCAGACCATGTTTTTAAATTGCCTTCAGTCCAAAGTAAAAACTCGTTTATTTCTTGAGGACACCAATCCGGCAAATCTGGTATGGCCTGATTGTGTATGAATCCGGCCAGTTCATTGACTCTGTCCACAATTGAATCCTCTTTTGGGCTGAAATCATTTTGTAATTTCTGAACCAGCCAATCGGTCAGTATCATTCCCCAGTATTCAAATCTCAAATCATCAACATAATCATGTGGATTCCTCCTGTGGTCCACAATAGGTTTTCCAAAAGCTACATGATATTCAGTGCCTTTCATTAAGGCCTGCAAAAAATAGCCTCCCCAGATATCCCCATACCGTTGAATATTACCCCCTGGAACGGCCCATCCCATGGGAATGCATAAATAAGCCGGAATCAGTTCCCTGATGACGCTTGTATTTTGAGTGTTAACAGGTGACCAAGTGCTTTGTTTTAAGACCTGGACATCTTCTCCCTTATAGGCAACTCCCTCCACTTTTCCGTTTAGCCAGGTTGTGGCGTCAATATCCGGATCAGAAAGCCAGAGTCCGGCTGTTACACCAATCTTAACCGGCCTGTCCACTGTCTCAAATAAATTTTGATTGGGAAGGCCTCTAAGCCGGAATGGAAATCCCCTGGGAAATACCTGTCTGTCGGGTTTGATTTCCAAATACTCACATATATTATGAAATCCGGTTTCTTCACTGATTAACTTACCATCCCAGGTCCTACCAGTATTCTTATGGAATCCTACCAGATCGTCCTCTGTCGGAAAATTGTCATCGTCGATACTGATTAAAATATCGCAACCATCTTCCAGTGCATGCAGATATCCAATATTCCTTCTTGTCTCATTGTTGTAAGGAATTCGTGTATAAAAATCCTTGCATCGCTCTCCCCACTCATCCTGAGTTGCGATATCGAGATAAATGGTCTCCATTCCTTTATCGGTGACGGTTTTACATAGGTTGCCACAAGATTCCGGAGTCTTATTATCTCCTACTACCCAGACTTTAACCGACTCCAGGTGATTAAAACTCGTAAGGTTTGCAAGAAGATCTTCCAAGACGGAAGGGTGGTAAATAGTCGTAAAGACAATATGAATGGGCTTGTTCATAGAAACAACATTTTAAATTAATAAGAATTAGATTCTGGAAAGCCAATCGTTAAAAACATCTTCCAGTGTTTGCTCAATAGTGAATTTTTGTTTCCACCCCAAGGCAAGCAACTTGGAATTATCACCAAGCAACAGTGGTTCGTCTGATGGCCGAAATAGATCAGGGTCTTTCACAACATCAATATCCAGCCCCGATATTTCAATCAGCTTATCCAAAATCCAGGATATTTTATGGGCAGTACCCGTACAGATATTGATGGGATCTCCGGGTTGTCCTTTTTCTATCATCTTCATCATGCCGTCAACTCCATCACGAACATCGATAAAATCTCTGGCAGATTCCAGGTTTCCAACTTTGACAACAGGCTCAAGTCTTCCTTTTTTTATCAATGCCAATTGCCTGGCAAAATTCTGTATGGCCGTCGCAGGAGGATGTCCGGTACCGACATGAATAAACAATCGGGGAAGAAACACATTCATGCCGTAGTTTAGAAAGTATTGATAACCAAGGTTTTCATTAGCCACCTTCGTAACCCCGTATGGAGATATCGGCCTTAACAGTCTTTCTTCCACCAGGGGACAATCCTCAGGCTTGATATCACCGTATTCTGCACTGCTGCAGGCAATAACCACTTTTGCATCAGGTGCATGAAATCTGCAGGCTCGAAGCACATTGGTTGTTCCCTGAAAATTTGTCAAATGGGTGGATTCTTCAGTTTTCCAGGAGATGCCGTTAAAGGCTTGAGCTGCCATATGAATTACCAGCTCAGGTTTGAAATCTTTGAATAACTGATCAATGGCATCCCGATCCAGAATATCAATTCTATGGACATGTTTATCCGGTTCTGCCGAAAGCCTGCTGGTTGCACTGTTTCTGGCTATTCCGGCAAAATCCCAGCCATTTTGTTCCACTGCGTTGGCAAAGTGAGATCCGATCATCCCGGTGATACCGGTGATTAAAGTTTTCAACGGGCACTCCTGATTTGATTATTAGGTTTGATTATCAATTTGACTGATTTAGGAATGAGTTTGGCGATACCAGTCATATGCTACTTTTAGACCGTCCTTTAACGATGTTTTAGCCTGCCAGCCCAGGTTTCTGATTCTACTTATATCCATCACTTTTCTTGGCATGCCGTCTGGTTTGCTATCATCAAAAATTAAAGCAACATCGATATCAACTATCTCCCTGACGATCTCAGCAAATTCCTTGATAGTAATCTCCAACCCCGTACCCACATTGATGTGAGAAGGTTCTGAATAACCGTTCATCAAAAATATACAAGCTTCAGCTAAGTCATCTACATAAAGAAACTCCCGTTTTGGAATTCCCGAGCCCCAAATTACTACTTTTTTCCGGTTTTCAAGTTTGGCCTCATGAAAACGTCTAATTAAGGCAGCAACAACATGTGAGTTCTCAGGGTGAAAGTTGTCATTGATACCGAATAAGTTGGTAGGCATTGCCGAAATATAGTTTGTGCCGTATTGATAATTATAACTCTGACACATCTTAATCCCGGTAATCTTTGCAATGGCGTAAGCTTCGTTTGTTGGTTCCAGATAATCGGAAAGCAAGTATTCTTCCTTAATTGGTTGAGGACATGACCTGGGGTAAATGCATGAACTTCCCAAAAACAAAAGTTTTGTAACGCCATTAAGATAGGCGTTATGGATGATGTTGGATTGAATGGCCAGATTTTGATACAGAAATTCAGCCGGGTAGGTGCTGTTAGCGTGAATGCCGCCGACTTTTGCAGCAGCTAGAAAAACATATTCGGGTTTCTCTTTTTTAAAAAAGTCCGAAACAGCAGTATGATCGGTTAAATCCAGCTCTGATCGGGTTTTATAAGTCAAAGACTGGTATCCTTCCCTTTCCAGATAACGCAAAATAGCAGATCCTACCATTCCGCGATGACCCGCTACATATATTTTTGATGTCTTTTTCATTGCTTAAACAGGGATTAGCAGCTAAGTATAAAGCTTAAGCATATTGCATAGATTTCTGTATATCAAGTAAAGCTAGACAAATAGTAGGTCAACATCAAGTGTTTCACCCCCATAATAGTACTCCCAAAGGCCTGCCCAAAACTCTTCAATACGAACTGCCGCATCTTGAAGTTGAAGTATGGCCGCTTATCCACTAATCTGCAAACTATCCTGAATTCGATTATGACAAATACCAGCAACCCGGATATTTCTTTAAGTGTCGTGGTAACTGTTTTTTCTGAAACATACTCCCTTAGGGAGACTATTGACCGGATATTAGCAAAAGATCGCGGCTATATAAAAGAAATCATTCTGACAGTATCTCCCAAATCCAGCGCTGAATGCATGGAAACTTGCAAAGAACTGGCAGAAAGTCACACTTTTTTAAGTATGCATATTCAGAAAAATAATCCGGGTGTTGGCTGGGCAATCAGGGAGGGATTGGAGCTTGCGACAGGAGATTACATCGCTTTACTTTCGGCTGATCTGGAAACGGAACCGGAAGCTGTGGATAGAATGTTTGCTGAAATAGAAGCAAATGGCTGCGATTTGGTAATTGGCAACAGATGGCTCAAAGGAGGAGGATTTGAAAATTACGATCCCATTAAATTGGTATTAAACTGGGGATTTCAGTTCCTTTTTAAGATCTTATATATGACACGTATAGGTGACCTTACTTATGGATTTAAGACAATAAAACGAAGTGTTGCCGAAACGATTAAATGGGAAGGCACTTTTCACGAGATCTATATTGAAACCACTGTAAAACCATTGAAATTGGGCTATAAGGTCTCTCAAATTCCAACAGTATGGATCGGACGAAAAGAAGGCGAGAGTAAAAATACCTTCTTGAAAAACTTTCGGTACGTCAAACTAGCATTGGATGTTTTGTTCTCCAGAAAAAAACATCTTTTAATTTAAAATAGGATTCGTTTTTTGATTGGGTCTAACAGACCCAAAATCCGGAACAAAACCTTCAATTTACCTATCAAAGCTATTGACACTGCAGTCACAGCATAGTTATAATTTCTGTTTAAAAGAAAATCGATTATTTTTTAGCAGATCATATTTTAGGACACATCATGTTGAACGGACTTTTAGGAAAAAAAGTAGGTATGACCCAGTTTTTCACCGAAGATGGTGAACGAGTACCTGTTACGGTAGTGCAATCGGGACCGGTAACCGTCATACAGAAAAAGACAGTGGAAAAGGACGGCTACCAGGCAGTACAAGTCGGGTTTGAGGAAGTGGTAAAATCAAAGGAAAAGAATATCACAAAACCATTGAAAGGGCATTATAAAGACCAAAAGCCGACCAAACTGCTTCGGGAATTCAAAGTAGAGAATATTGATGAAATTGAAGTTGGACAAACATTTGACGTCAGCCTTTTTGAAAAGGGTGAAATCGTTGATGTTTCCGGTACTTCAAAAGGTCGTGGTTTTACAGGTGTAATGAAACGACACAACTTTTCCGGCGGTCCGGCAGCTCACGGTCACAGGTTCAACAGGGGCACCGGGGCAATCGGACAAAGCGCTACACCTGCAAAGATTTTCAAGAACAAGAAGATGCCTGGTCAATACGGTAATGTAAGAGCGACAACACAGGGTCTGGAAATTGTTGATATCAACAAGGATCTAAATGTGCTTCTGATCAAAGGCGCAATACCGGGTCCAAATGGTAGGTTTGTTGAGGTTAGACGAACAACAAAAGGGAAATAATCGAATCCGTGTATCCTTAAATGTGATCTGTGTGATCCACACAGATCATCCACCCGCCTTTTTCAAGATCCTTTCCGGCTTCATTCTTAGACAAAATGATGATACAGACTCGCATTGTCGGCCAAATCTGATTTGTCGTAACTTGCCAGTTGTGCCGGATTCGCATGTCCAGTGATTTTCATGATATCAGTATCTTGAACCTTGAGTTCCTTCAAACGGGTAACCAGGGTCACTCGCAAGACATGTGGCGACACCTTGAAAGTAATCCCTGCCCTCACACCTGCTATTTTGAAATTCCTGTCGATTTGATTCACCGCGATCGGCTTACTATTTCTGGTCACAAAAACCAGGCCGTTTCTGTCTTTCACGTAGTCCTGCAACTCCTGTAAAACATGATCCGGATAATTAATGACGGTCCGCTTGAGTTGCCCCCTGGTCTTAGATTGCACAAAAGCAATTTGCTTGTTTTCAAAATCAATATCCTTCACTTCCAGCGCTAATACTTCCGTCTTTCGTTTTCCTCCCTGCAACATCAGCTTGGCAACAAGCGCATCCCTGGGATTGATATTCTCCAACTCCTGGAGAAATTTTCTTGTTTGTGTCGGATTGAGGGCGTTGGTTGTGACCTTGTCTCTGACCTTGAAAAAGGTTTTATTTGCACCTTCCTTGTTGGCTACCGCCTTTCGGACAATACCTTGTGTTCTCCTCTGCAGGAATCCCGTAAAGGAGATATAGGCTGCAGCCCGGGCTTGCCTGGTTGCTTCGCTCCAATCAGATATCAATTTGATCTCATCAATTATCGATTCATGATTAATCAAACTAAACGCCTGAATTGACTGCAGCGGATCGATAAGCTCCTTCTCCACCAACTTTTTAAATCCAGTCAGGTAATTAATGTGTGTGTTTTCAGTTAACCCGGCCAACCATTTTCCAAGAGCCTGCTCAACGGTGATTTCTCCAAGCTTACTCCAGATAGACTCATTTTTTGCGAAACGAGCCTCTTGATAGCCGATACTTTGAGGTAAAATTTCCAGAGTCTGTTTTGATTCGATTTCAAATTTCATTGCCACGTTGGTTTTAAGCACAAAATTGACTGAAAAGCATAGTTGTGTGTATAACCTCAATTATAGACACAGTTAAAAAAATAGCAAGAATTTTGCTCAATTTTGTGTTTTTTTAATGATTTTCGAAAAACAGGGCCAAAAATGCAAAAATATTTGATTTTTGGTTTGTAAATGATTTTGCTTTTTTTGCTACAAGAAATTCAATTCTGGTCGGTTTTAGGCCCTATTTATTTTTTGAAGGCATTTAATTCACGCATTTTAGGTTTTTAAAATGTGTCAGTTTTTCAGTTCCTGTTATATATAAGGCAAAGGTGCACGATTACAGTGTTCAGTTATCGGTTTTTGGTGAAAGCTCCGCTTTTTGTTTTGATGAACAAATAATAAGCAATCAGATAGACAATCATTCAAAATGGAGGGTTACTGCATGATTGAGGAGATGGTTTTTCAAGTTCTAGCTCGATCATCAGAAACTGTTCCACAAACTGATAACACATTCAAATCCTGGGTAAAAGCCCTTTTCCCTAGGCAAGCAAGGCTAAACCAAACCAAAAAGTATGTGTTAATTGATCGAAATTATGGAGGCTTTTTTGTCATGATATTTTATCGACATTGTAGATGACATTTAATATTATCCTAGAAAGAGAATTAGGAACTCGCCAGACAAAGGCGGTTTCAGGCAGGGCAGTTTTAAACATTATGTAATTATTGACTGGACATGGCAAAGCTTCATGCGCTATCAGAATATATTATCAACACAATCGGCCTTCAATGGGCATTGGGGTTGGCCGTAGCTGTGTTCTTGCTTTGCTCGTTGATGTTTTTGGGAATTGTAAGGAGAACAATAAGGCTTTTAAAAATTAGAAAAAATCGAAATAAGTTTTATATTTCGTTAATCAATCAGGTAAAAAGCAAGGTATCGGATAAGTCTTGATCAACAACCAAGTTAAAACTTTATGAACAAAAATAATTCTGTCAATCCTGCTACTTTTGAAGAAATCTTTGATAGCATCAGCGGCTACATTGAAACACACCCGGAACTTTCAAATGAACTGGTTATTGCGAGAGAGGACTATTTCAGGTTGACAGGAAAACTGAACGAGACTGATGCAAGCTTTACCAACAGAATGAATTCTTTTTTGCTATGGTTCACATTCGACTGGAAGTGCAGTGATTCTCTGAAATCTCCGTTTGATCATTTTAAGCAATCTGTTTTCAAAGGTAAGACCACATCAATGAACGGGGAGTTGATTACGGACATAGAGGAACACGTGCATTCTCTTTTTGACACCAAAAAGCTGACTGATCATTATGCCATTGTTAAAGATTTATACGGCAAAAAGAAATATGAAATTATACAACCCGATTATCTGTATGGAAGCCCCAAAGGAACTTATTTTGAGTCAAGGCTGTTTAAGATAAATGGTAAATACAGGTTTTCCAATTACTTTATTCAACATCCCTTAGAAGTAAAGAAAGATATCCACAAGGCCTGCAAACAATTGTCAAAAAAGGGTGACTCAATAAAGCCTTTTTTAATACATCTCCACTCTTACCACACCAAATGGGAAAGATACCGCAACATTAATATCAAAAGTATTTACCACTTTGATAAATCAATTCCGGAAGCCAAATAGAATGCTCATGTATTAATTGATACTTGGGAGGGAGTTTACAAGTGCTGTTAAAAGTGATGAACAGAGGCGAGAATAACTATTCCAGGAATTTTCTAGAATCAAAACAAGTCTCAATATAAAAATCTCCGGTAGCAGTTTTAAACGGAATCACAATTGTTCGCTCGCTAACGGAATGTACCAGTTTATGGTCGCTCCCTTTGGAAATTTTAGGAATTCCAGCAGAAAACGAAAACCCCAGTTTGATTAGCTGACGCCTTGCATCACCGCTAATCATATTGACCAGCTCACCAACCATATCGGCAACTTCGTCATCCAATTCTTCATACACTTCACCCAACATACCGGAAGCAATTTTTAGAATACATTTGGTTTCAAAGCTAAGGCCAATACTGCCGTTACATTCGCCTGTCAGTTCAATCACAGAAGAAATATCGCCCAATGCAATCTGATTTGATTCCTCCTTAAGATAAGGTTTTAAGGGTTTTGATTCAAGACTGGCCATGGTGCTTAATACTTTGCGAGTAGCATTTATGAACGGTTGGATGTATTCGATCTTCATATAAAGTACTGATCTTATATTTCAGTGTATTAAGAAGCCTAGTTGGACAAGGGGAGATAGTTTTTCAGAAATTGTTTCATGCTTCTTCTGCCGGTCTGCCACATTAAGCAATAATAGATGTGATACATGTTGTCTAGCTAATTATAATACAGAAGGTCTTAAAGCAAGGCTTTTAAAAACTTTTGTTAATGCAAAGCATCTACCTTATTGCCATATTGCGCATTATATTCCTTTTCCACCAATTGCAAATGCTTATTGATATCAATAATCAATGCAACTGTACCATCTGCCATAATAGTAGCTCCTGAAATTGTATCAATATCCTTGTAAACCCGACTTAATTTTTTGATCACTGTTTGATGTTGCCCCACAACCTTATCCACGACAAAACCGACACGATGACCTTCAATTTCCGTTATCACCACTTGTTCAATCGGAAGTCTCTCTTTGCAGATGTTAAACTGTTCCCTAAGTCTTACATATGGTACCAATTGTCCTCTTACATTGGTTACATGCCGGCCATGTGAATTTTTGATATCCTGCGCTGTCAGTTCAATACATTCTTCGACAAAAGCCAAGGGAATAACATAATATTCATCGTGTACCTGCACCAACAACCCGTCGATTATTGCCAATGTTAACGGCAGTTTAACAGTAATTGTCGTTCCAACGCCAATATGACTGTCAATATCAACGGCACCTCTCAGGTTTTCAATGGCTTTTTTGACGACATCCATGCCAACACCACGTCCTGATACATTAGAAACTTCTTTCGCCGTGGAAAAGCCAGGTTCGAAAATCAGAAAAAGACAATCTTTATCAGACAGCTTAGATTCTTTTGTGATAAGACCTTTATCGATAGCTTTTTGTCGGATGTTTGCCGGGTCCATGCCCGAGCCATCATCAACAATTTTGATTAATACCTGAGCTCCCGAATAAGATGCAGATAGCTCAATGGTGCCCTGGCTCGGTTTTCCTGTTGCTATTCTTTCTTGGGGAGATTCGATTCCATGGTCTGCAGCATTTCTCAATAAATGCACCAGAGGATCATTAAGCTGTTCGATAACATTTTTATCCAGCTCGGTTTCTTCACCATTCGTTACCAGAATAATGTCTTTTTCCAGTTCCGTTGAAAGATCCCTTACCAGTCGCTTAAATTTATTGAACGTCGTGCCAAAAGTCAGCATTCGCACACTCATGGTGCTGTCTCTTAATTCTGCAGTCAGTCTTTCAATTTCTTCTGCGATAGAAAGTACTGTTAAATCTTCCTTTTCCACGGCTATTTGGCTGAGTCTGGCCTGCGCTGTTACCAATTCACCAACAAGATCAACCAATTTATCAAGCTTGGTTGAGGTTACGCGAATACTGGATACTGAATCTGTTTTGTGTCGCTTTTCCCGAGTTTCCCTGACCACTTTTTGTTCCTCCAGGGCCGATTCTACCTGGCTGGGCTGCAGCAATCCTTCATTTTGTAGCTGCTCTCCCAGTAACACTTTGTTTTCAATTACTTTTTGCAGTTCTTCCTGTTCGATATCTCCGCGTTCAATTAAAATCTCTCCCAGTTTTTTATAGCCGGTTTCAAAATCAAAGCTGCTGTTTGTGTCGATTAAATCGATTTGAACGTCACAGGAATCATCCATGAAAATAAACACATCTTCGATTTCGTTTTTCAATTCACGAGTACTAAGGATAATGTCCCACCAGGTATAGCAACTCTCAGGGTCTAAGTGTTCCAGCTCTGTTATGTTTCCTGCGTGAGCTATAACTCGGCAGTCTCCCAGTTCTTTAAGTTCATTTAAAATAAGGAGAGGATTGGTTCCGGTAGCAAAAATTCCGGGACCGGGTTTGAATCTAATCCTATATATGGAAAGCTCTTGTTTAGCAGGCTTCACTTTCTCATTCGGTTTAGATTCTTCAATAATTACAGACTCTTGAGGTGTCGGCAATAAGTTGAGAAATGCTTCTGTTATTCCGTTTCTTGTTTCCTGGTCCTCTGGTAGGGGGCCGTCAGCTTCATTTAACAGCTTGCCGATTTGATCGTGCGCCTGCAGGCCGAGGGCAATCAGTTCTTTTGTAATTTCGATCGAACCATCCCTGATGCAATCGAAAACTGTTTCTATATTGTGAGTAAAATCTACGATATCTTCGAAACCAAACATGCCAGCTGAGCCTTTGATAGTGTGCATGGCTCTAAAAGCGCTGTCTAACAGCTCTTGATCAGAGGGATTGTTTTCCAGTTCCAGCAAGGCATCTTCTAGCTCAGCGAGTCTTTCCAGGGCTTCTTCCTTAAAGGCGAGAATGTGGCGATTTTCTCCGGCTTTTTCTCCTGCTGGCCGATTCTTGGCAGATTCCATTTCTATCCTAATCGTTGGTTTCAATTAAGCCGCAAACCTAAATGCTATTTTTTTGATATCTAATTTATCCCAGAACTTTTTTAATCACCCCTACTAACTGTTCCGGTTTAAATGGTTTTACTATCCAGCCGGTTGCACCAGCCTGTTTGCCTTGCTGCTTTTTTTCTTCCTGGGATTCAGTCGTCAAAAAAATTATTGGAATGAATTTGAAACTCGGATTGGCTCTTAGTTGTTTGATCAGTTCGATCCCGTCCATGTTTGGCATATTAAGATCGGTCAACACCATGTCTACAGGTTTTTGTTGAAGCTTGGCCAAGGCATCCACACCATCCTCAGCTTCACTCACTTCATAACCTTCGTTTTTTAATGTAAAACTAACCATTTGTCTAACACTGGCTGAGTCGTCGACTGTCATTATTTTTTTACTCATACATCTCCTTTTGTTAGATTCAAATTCTGCTTCGGAGCAACTTCACTAAAAGAAATAGTATCAGTTTGTTTTTGAAAGTGATATTACTTCATCCGGTATGGATTCCAGGGGCAATACATGGTCAACACCTCCCAGCTTAATGGCTTCATTAGGCATTCCAAAAACCACGCAAGTGGCTTCATTTTGAGCAATAGTCTTGGCTCCCTGGTCCTTCATTTCCATCATTCCTTTTGCCCCATCATCTCCCATGCCAGTCATAATCACACCGATGACATTCTTACCGGCGTAACGGGAAGCAGATCGAAACAATACATCCACCGAAGGTCTGTGTCTACTTACGAGAGGTCCATCTTTGACCTGAACGTAGTACCTGGCACCGCTGCGTTTTAACAATGTATGTTTATTGCCCGGGGCAATCAAGACTCGTCCGGAAACGACAGTGTCATTATCTTCGGCTTCTTTCACTGTGACTTTACAAATTGAATCCAGTCTTTTGGCAAAAGCTGTTGTGAAGTTTTCCGGCATGTGTTGAACGATCACTGTTCCGGGAGCATCCAATGGAAGTCTTTCAAGAAAAACCTTTAAAGCTTCCGTGCCGCCTGTAGAAGCACCTACGACCACAACTTTTTCTGTAGTTTGAATCATTGCATTTGATTTGGCCTTAGAAAGAACTACATCGGCTGTAAGCTTTTTTGAAGGCTTAATCCCTTCTACAGGTTTGGTCTTCTGCTTTTTTACGTTTGCCTGGGCTGCGGCTTTTATCGAATCGCAAATCAGTATTTTTGCTTCTTCCAAATACTGCTTTGCTCCAATGTTTGGTTTATGAATAACGTCGATAGCACCATATTCCAAAGCTTTCATGGCCGTTTCCGATCCTTTTTCTGTCAAACTGGAACAGATAACCACAGGAATAGGATATTGGGTCATCAGCTTTTTTAAAAAGGTAATCCCATCCATACGAGGCATTTCCACATCGAGAGAAATAACATCCGGAACTTCCTTGGTCATCTTCCGAGCTGCAACAAAGGGATCTTGCGCCGTAGCTATTACTGTCAGCTGTTTGTCTGAGCTGATTATCTTTTCCATCGTTTGCCTAACCACAGCAGAATCATCAATGATCATTACTTTAATTTTGTTCATAAATATCTTCGTAATACTAGCTAGTTAGTGCCTGAACGAAAACCAATTTGACCCATACTAATAAAAGCTTTAAAAGCAGCTTGGTGCTCAGAAATTTAGTATCTCCAGCATTCAACTCTCAGCCGGTTTTTGCTTGCAATTCTAATGTCTTAAGTTGAACGCTGAAAGCTAACAGCACGTTAATCTTTACGCTGGATTCCAGCATCTGAAACAAGGCTGGACAAGGGTTTAACAATTTTCCGTTCAAGGATTAGTTACGTTGTATTTAAAAGTTCTAGGCGATCAATCAGATTTTACATAAACAGTAGGAAATACCTGCTTTAAGGGAAGATTGATTCCCTGAATCGTTTCTGAATGACCTTGAAGAAAAAAGCCACCTGGCACCAGATTGCTAATGATTCGGTTTAAAATAATTTCCTGAGTAGGCTTATCAAAATAAA
This sequence comes from Pseudomonadota bacterium, assembly GCA_022360105.1. The sequence continues at coordinate 19,021 of JAKSDL010000075.1, read as the reverse complement.
TTATAACATTCCTGCAAAATATGATATCTAATTTATCTTTAATACCATACTCTCTATCCATAAAATTGAGACGGCCAAATTGTATTAACTCCCTAATTTCTGGTGCTATTTTTACTAATTTCTTCTCTCCTGATTTACTTTTAAGTAAATATTTCTTTTTGATATTAAAAGGAATAGGTACTGCCCGAATCTCGTGATATACCGCCCTTTGAGCAATTCGTAATACTTCGGCAGAAATATCAGTCGCCAAAATCGATAATCGAATGTTGCCAAGCCCGTTGTTTTCTAAAAAATCCTTAACAACCATAGCTATAGTATAGGGTTCTTCACCGGTGGAACACCCGGCACTCCAAATGCGAAGGGTATCAAATTCCTTTTTCTTATTTTTTATGAAACTTGGTAATAACTGGTCAGTCAGGTATTCGAAGTGCTCGTTCTCTCTAAAAAAATCGGTCTTATTGGTCGTTATTTTGTCGATAAAATGAGGTAGTTCCTCTTCCATCCCTTCCGGACTAAACAAGTAGTCACAATATTCTTTGAATGATTTTATATCCAGTTTTCGTAGTCGCTTTTGCAAACGACTTTCCAAAAGGGTTTTTTTTACTTCCGGCATTTTAATGCCGTATTCACTTTGAATAAAATCACTTAGACGGGTGAAATCTTTTTGAAGTATTGAAACAATTTGCATGAATAATATTTATCTTAGAATATTTATTAAATTTAATTATCTTTTTTACTCCATAACTCAACTTCAGGAGTTAACTGCCACTTTTTCTGTTTTGCTGCTTTCCAATAACTACTATCCCTGTCTGCAATTTTAGTTGTGTCGTATTGACCTATCTTCCTCACAAATACGGTGTAATCTTGACCATGAAACAGAATAACACGACCGCGATTTCCACCCAGATCAGATGCAACCAAAGGGATCTTCTCAGTTTCCAAAAACTCTTTAATAAATCGACTATTCAAATCTCCTACATTATATTGAGCTTCAAAATCTTTGGCGAAATTTAAGACGTTGCCACCTCCAAAAGCTTTGGCTTTGATATTTTTTTTTAAGGCTCCCAGCTTAAGCATTCCATTGATTATCAATTCCATTGCATTGATCCCGTACCTTCCGGATTCGGACGTAATTAACGAACCTTCAAGTCCTTTTTTTTCACTGCCCAACAAGAAGTGATTCATTCCCATGATCCTATTAACAGGATCAAACAAACACGCTGCAACACAAGAGCCCAGCAATGTCTTGATAACCACACGTTTGTCTGTCACATAGTAATCGCCAGGCTCCAGGATGTATCTCGAAATATTTATGTCCTTAACGATTTTCATGAATATTTAATTGTTTTTATCCGAAAACCTTTTGTCTCTGTTACTGGATTTCGGATTAAGCCATCTCTTTTAAAAAATGCTTCGGATCCGGAACATTACCATAAGGTTTTAGATGATAGTGGCACTTCCCTTGTTCAGTTGAATGACTCACCAAAGCATAACCATTCGATCCTTTCAAATCCGGCATCAATTACAGCATTGCGAAAAACACTTGGACACTCCCCTTTTAGTTCAAGCTTTTTCATTTTAGCTGCGGCAGAATTGCAGGCAGCAAAGAATATTTGGATACTGGAAAGGTCAAAAATGTTAACCAAATCAAAATCCAGTCGACAATCATCTGTTTTTGACAATGCTTCCAGAACAGTTTCTTTAATTGATGCTGCATCCTGAATGGTCAAGTCACCGGAAAAACGAAGTGTACCGAGTGTGCTGTCCCCCTCTTTTTCCACAATAAATTCAGATTCAAATCTTTGAAAATCCAAAATGACCTCCCATCAAAGATAATAACGATAATCTTTTTTTTTGAATGACAGCATTCCAGAATGCCTTCTGAAATAGGTATTTCACACCAAATTAAATCTATTTTATCTTACTAATGGTCTGATTACAATATTTAATTAAATCGAGGGAAATCTGCGGGACGGCGCGTTTAGGTAGTGAAAAAGCTAAGGAAAACCTGTGTTAGAACTCCAAGTTACTCATTTTTTTGGAAAGGATGACAGATGGGTTAAAGGCTGGACTACCCTGGGGTTGGAGGGAAAACTGACGCCGGTTCAGGATCAGAGAAAGCAAAAGCGTCAGGATTTCTTTTTGGATTTCAATTCTCTTTTCTGTTTGTACAGACGGATGATATCAAACAGGAGTTCTTTGTCGTCTCCAAGTTCTTTGAAAAAAAGCTCGTGGGCCCTAAGTCTTTTTTGGATTGTTTCAATGTTTATTTCATGCTTTAGTGTTTGAAGCTGCTCTTGGAGGCTTTCCAGGCTAATTGTTTCGGGCTCTTTCTTCTCTTCAAATTCTGCTGTGTCATCAAGCTCTTGCACTCTCCTGTGACGCTCACGCATTTTGTCCCTTTTTCTGATAAAATCTTCTTTCTTTTTTTCGTCTTGCGACATGGATGACTCCTCAAATATCCAATGATTCGCTCAATTTATCGCAAAAGAGCGGCCAGTTCCTTTTAAAGTCTGTTTATTGTTTGTTACATGGCAACGCTATTCCAGAAACTTCTTCGAATCGAAGCAGGTTTCAATAACAAAATCGCCATGAGCAGTTTGAAATGGTATAACAATGACCCTGTCTTTTACCGAATGGACTAATTCATGATCTTTGCCCAATGTTGTTACAGGTATTCCGGCTGAGAAATGGAAACCAAGCTTTACCAACTCCTGTCTTGCATCTCCACTTACCATGTTAACAATTTCCCCAACCATATCGACAATTTCATCAGTTAGTCCGTCATATTGTTCACTAAACATTTGGTAGGCGACCTGAAGAATAGCTTTTGTTGAAAAGCTTATTCCGATACTTCCCTGACACTCACCACTGACAGAAATAACCGAAGAAATATCTCCCAGTCCTCTGTTATCACCAATCTCTTTCAAATACGGCTTCATAGGTTTTGAATCCATGTATGCCATCATTTTCAGGACCTTCCTGGTCGCAAATATAAAGGGATTGAGATATTCAACTTTCATGGAATATAATAGCTTGTTTTTATCGCTTTTAGGATATACTCGACTTTGAATTATCTGATTTTATAATCACTTGATTTGCCATATACTATACCGAGCGATAGCTTTAGTAAAGTAGTTCCATTGGAAAATTCCTGTTTTCAGTAGATGGACATTGGGGTTAGAGAAATCCGCATCAAAATGGCTATTTGAAAACCTTGTGATCCTCGCCAAATGTAGCTTAGGTATATCCACTCCAATCCCCTTCTCATCGCTGTTTACTTTTTAACTGTGACGCCGGATAATGAAAATAAAAAGATAAATTTATATTGATACTAACTTGACAGGGTATTGCGGTCATGAATGACTCGAACCGGATTAATCACTGGATTGATCTCCACACGCACACGGATCGATCAGATGGGACATTGAGCCCGGAAGAGCTGGTAGTGCATGCGTATAAAAAAGGCATATCGACACTTTCGATTACAGATCATGATACAGTTGCCGGAATAAAAGCAGCAACTAGTTGCAGAGATGAAAAAGACATTCCTATCAACATAATTGAAGGCATTGAGCTTAGTGCTAAATCCACAAAAGGAATTTTACATATCCTTGGCTATCATATTGATATAAACCACCAGCCCTTGCTCGATGGTCTTGAAAAGGTTAGAACGATCAGAGCAAGAAGGAATAGTCAGATAGTGGAAAAACTTTCTTCTCTTGGAATCGATATCGGTTTGGATGATTTCAAGGCAGTATCCAAGAATAACGAAAGTCCCGGTCGACCTCATATTGCACGAGTATTGGTTGACAAGAATATTGTTGGCAGCATTGATCAGGCTTTTGATGAGTACCTGGGGAAAAATAAAAAAGCATACGTCCCTAAAAAACTTTATACTGCAGAGGAAGCCATATCACTGATCCATGAAGCAGGGGGAATTGCAATAGTCGCCCACCCCGGTTCTCTTAAAAGGGAAGGCGACGAGTTTGAAGCGTATCTGTGCTCACTGGTGGAACGTGGATTGAACGGTATTGAGGTTTTCGCGCCACTTCATGAAAAAATTCAGATAGACAGTTATTTGGAACTGGCTAAAAAGTATGATTTAATGATTTCCGCAGGTTCCGATTTTCATGGGACCAACAAGCCTTCTATTGAGCTGGGGATTTGTACAAATGGGGAAAAAATAGATTCAAGTAAAATATCATCAAGTCTGCTTTCAACCCTGCATAGTACAACCCAGGTTGCCTACCGGTAATCCAATCGTAATGTTCAATGAATTCCGTTCTGTCAAACAATGAACATAGAGATGAAACGTCAGTTGATTTACTGGTAATTTCAGATACACATGGACGTTTCATTTCAAAGGGAGACCAAGCGAATGATAATCACCAGGTTGGGCTGGACCGTTTTGCCAATTATTTAAAAAACACCAGGGAATTAAATCCCAATGTTTTTGTCATTAATAACGGAGATGCTATCCAAGGCAGTCCTCTAGTAGATTTGCACAATTTCAAGTCTTCCAAAAACATCTCCAATGATCATCCTCTTAACGTGGTTCAAAATTATCTCAATGTGGACTGCTTTGTTCCGGGAAACCATGAGTTTAATTTCGGTTTTGACTACTTAAAACAGGTTCATGCGGGCTCAAAAGCAACCTGGTTGGCTGCCAATATTTATTATCACAATTCCGACAACCTGGTTTTCGAGCCTTACAAGATTTTCCAATCCGGAGATATCAAAATTGGTGTTATTGGCGTGGTCACCGATTTTGTATCCAAATGGGAAAGCAAACAAACAATTTCAGGATTGGAATTTCGTAATGCGGTGACAGCTTGTAGGGCGTATATTCCAATTGTAAAAAGCCAATGCGATTTCTTAATTGTATCGTATCATGGTGGGCTGAAGCGCAACCCGGAGGATGGCGAGATCTGGAGCATTGGAGAGACAACTGAAAACCAGGGGATAGAAATCTGGGAAAGCAGCGATGACATCGATTTACTCATCACGGGACATCAGCATCGCCAGCTGCTATTTAAGCCTAGGCAAAAAAACAGGGCGGTATTGTTACAACCTTCTTGTTTTTCAAAGCATTGGGCCCATATCAGACTAACTAAGCATTCACACCCTGCATCAGACACAAATCTAACTATTGATGCAAGCCCCGGAATCGTCGCTGCCGAAGAGACTGATCCTGATGGTGAGATTAAAAATCTGCTGAAGCATCACCTGGTTCAAATCGAAGAAATTCTGACAACGCCTGTCGGTAGTGTAGATCAAAGCTTTTTAATTCATGATCCCATGAAAGATGTGTGGTTAAACAAACACCCGTTGATTCAATGGATCAACCAATTGATGTGTCGATGTGCAAAAGTGGATATATCGGCGATTCCTTTATTAAATCCCAAGCTAAAGGGATTATCAGGGAATGTGACCATAGAAGATATCCTTTCGTTCTTTTTCTTCCAGGATACTGTCTGCGCTATTGAAATTACGGGTCATATCTTGAAGAAAGCCCTGGAGAAATCTGCAGGTTTTTTTCAATTGCAACCTGGTAAAAACGGTGAAAATGTTGTTTCCATTAATCCGAACTGGCGAAAAGCCAGGGTTCTCAGCTACAATTATGACATGTGGGAAGGCATTGAATATGAATTCGATATTCGCAGATCCATCGGCAAGCGACTGGTTTTTGTCAAACGAAACGGAAGGCCTATTGATAATGAAGAGAAACTCAGAATTGCCGTGACTTCTTATCGATCTGGCGGAGCTTTTTATGATATGCTTTCACCTGAACTTATAGTAAAAGAATTTCCTGATAGGATAACAGATTTAATGATTCGAGATTTGAGAGAAAAGAAGCAGCTGACTATTTCTCCGACACAGAATTTTAATATCAAATATTAACTAGATAGTTAAATCGCTTATACTGCCATGTCATCGATTATACAAACTGTTTCATACGAAAAAGAAGACGCTCGCCAATTGGAAGAAAAGCTGGGAGAGTTACTGGGTGTTCATAAACTGACCATCACTCTCACTGACGGAAGCGATATTGAGGGTATTGTATCCGAAGTGGGGAGAGACTATCTGGTACTAATTGAAGGAAGCCACGATACCGTTGTACCGGTATCTAATATCCTCTATTTCCGGTACGAAAGATAGGAAGCCGGTTGCGGACTACCAACCAATGGCTTCCAACTGCAATGATAGCTAAATAGCGGTTTGCCCGCCATCAACCATAAGGGTCTGACCAGTTATAAAACCAGCTGCCTCAGACGCCAGGAACAAGGTAGGATGAACAACATCAATCGGTTCAGCTATTCGTTTTGCGGGAATACCTTTACAAATCTCCTGATAGAATTCGTCATTGGACCAAAAAGGTTTGCTAAAATTAGTTCTGACCATACCCGGTGCTACGGTGTTGACCTGTATATTTATCGGCGCCAGCTCAGACGCCAGGACTTTAGTCATCATTTCAATCCCGGCTTTAGCGATACCGTATATTCCCATGCCAGGCGCTGCCCTTGAACCGGCGACCGATGAGATATTAACGATTTTTCCGCTTCCCTGTTCTTTCATCATCCTGGCTGCCATCCTGGAACAAAGAAACGTTGCATTGAGGTTGGAATCGATAATTTTCTGCCACAGCAACAATTCTGTTTCGGCGATCGAGGCGGTCAACAGGTTCATTCCTACGTTATTGATTAAGATATCGAGTTTTGAAAAAGAATCCGAAACCTGTTTAAACAGTTGCTCAACCTGTTCCTCTTTGGCAATGTGCGCCTGTATGGGTAATAGATTATCACTCTTTCCAAGTTCTTTTACTGCAGCGTCCAATCCCTCCGCTTTTCTTGCACATATGGCGACTTTAGCGTTTTCCTTTAGTAAATATCTGGCAACCTCAAGCCCAATTCCCCGACTTCCACCAGTTACCAGAGCGACCTTACCTTCTAGATTATAAGAAATTTCAGCCATTGCTTTCCATAGAATCAAGTTTTTGAATAAGTAATATTACCCCTCCATGTCCGAACTCCTCAAACTCGTATCGATGGGATAATAGAAGTTTGTGTTTACCAAGCAGTGAGTTGTCTGTTTCCTTCATCTCCTCCTGCCACCTTTCTCCTTTCCATAAAAGAAAATAGCCATTGGGTTTGAGTAGGTGTTCACCAAAATACAATATGTTCTTTATTTGATCAAACGCCCTTGATATAATGACGTCGTATGCCAACTTATTTACCTGTATCTTGATTAAGTCCTGTAATCTTGTTTGCAAGGGTTGAACGTTGTTAACGGACAATTGTCGGACAAGCTGTTGTTGAAAAGCTATTTTCTTTCCCGCTTTGTCTATGGAAACAAGATTCATTTCAGGTTGACAGATTGCCAAGACAATTCCGGGAAATCCTGCTCCTGATCCGAAATCTATGACATGCCCGGTGGTTAGCTCTTTAAGGTGTTTTATTTTTTTGATATTGAGTACCACAATAGAATCGAGCAGGTGTTTGACTATGGCGACGTCTCGCTCTCTGATAGCTGTGAGATTGATCTTTTTATTCCAAAAAAACAACAGGTCTAAATATTGCTCCAATTTGACCAGAGAATTTTCCGAAAGCTTCAAGTTTGGGAACTCTTTTTCGATTTTATCGGCAATTTGGACTGTTTTTCGCATAACCCTCGCTGAAAATGACTAAACTCTAGATATAATAATGCATTGAGCACTACCTCATCAATTTTGGATGAAATTGATATTCTTCTCAATGTATGTGGTCTAAAGGCAGCATAGAGCATGAGGCCCAATAATAACAACCGTAAATAAATTAACAATTTTGTAAGGACAGGAGCCGGTAATGGCAAAAGAGGCGGCAGAAGAATTTGACCTTGACGGATTGGGAGACTTGGATCTTGATGGCGATCTTGATTTAGATTTGGCAGATTCCGATCTGGATCTCGCTGATGGTGGTGAGTCTACAAGTGATGATGGCAGTGATGCAATGATGGACGATTTTGATCTTGATGCCGGCACTGATTTAGACCTTGGAGATGACCCGGGAGGAGATGCCTCTGACGCAGATCTTGATCTGGGCGGAGAACTGGATTTAGGTGACGATCTGGATTTGGGCGGAGATCTGGACATGGATTCCCCATCAACTGAAGATACCATAGATCCGGGAGATATCGATATATCTGATGAAGCCGGCTCTGACAACTCACTATCTGAATCTTTGGGAGATGATGACTTGGGAGACCTGGATCTTGATCTGGGCGATGAAGACATGGGGATGGATCTTGACGATGGATCCGGAGATGATTTGGGTCTGGATATGGATACGGACGCCGGAAGCGATGATATGGATCTCTCCCTGGATGACTCAGATTTGGCTGACTTCGATCTTGATACAGCGGCAGAAGGAGAAGCTGATGATCTTAGCCTTGACTTGGGTGGCGACGAAGGCGATTTAGATCTTGACATGGGCGATGATTCACTTGAAGAAACCGAACTTGATTTGGAGGATTCCCCGGGATTGGAAGATGAATTGAGTGCAGATCTCGATGATTTGGGTGAGGATTCCGAGCCGGATTTAAACTTACCCGAAGGTGACCTGGTAGATGATATTGAGACAGGCGATCTGGATTTGGACATGGATATGGAGCTTCCTGACACAGAAGATGACTTAGATTTAGGAAGTGAACCGGATTTGTCCCTGGAAGAAGACGATACCATGCTGGATATGCCGGAGTCTAAAGACACGGGTGATTCAGGCAGTCATCTGGATCTAACCTCCCTGGAGGATGAACTGGGTTTGGATGAATCTGAGTTGGCACCAGCACCGGAAATAGAAGAAATCAAGGATGTTGAATCAGATGCTGAGCTTGAAAGGGAACTGGCCAGTTTGGCAGATGGTGTCACAACCATCGACAAATCGATCTCAGAGACCCCAGATCCCGGTTTGTCTGAAGAGAAAAGCTTGGAATTGGACGATTCCATGGTTGTAAAAGACCTGGATCCGGTACTGGAATCGGATGATCTTGAAATTCCTGATATCGATAGCGGGGATGACGTCCCCAGTTTTATGAAATCAGAGGAGGATGACACCGAGCTTGGTGGAAATCTTGAAGATGATATCTCCATGGATCTGGATTTGGATGAAGACATATCCCTTGAAAGTGGTCTTGATGAAGAAGTTTCCCAGCCTGAAGAAACTGATGATGGTATTTCACTGGATGGAGACCTGGCAGAGGACCTTCCGTTAGAACAGGAAGTAGAAGATGACATCAACCTTATGGCTGATTTGGACGAAGACCTGCCGCTTGATGAAGATCTTTCCCTGGAAGAAGATTTGGAAGGGGAAGAGGTCAGTGAGGAACTGAGTCTGGAGCCCGATATTGAAGATGATCTTACATTGGACAGCAGCGCCGATGAGGATATCGATCTGGAAGCAGGACTGGAGCTTGACCTGGATGAAGAGGAAGAAGTGCTTGAGTTGGAAGGAATGGATACCACTGAAGATTTGGACCTCTCGGAAGAGGTCTTTGGAGAAGGAGATTCGCCAATTGGTGATATAGAAATTGAAGAATCGCCTGCCGAAGGGGTTGAAAGCAGCATCGATGATATGGATTTGGGAGTACCGGATTTTTCCGCAGATGACGATTCCCTCAGCATCCCCGAAATCGAAGAAGACGAAGAGGAGGTACTTGAGCTTCCGTCAGATGACGACGAGATGGTTGTCCGGATTCCTGAATCGGATGTTTCGATAGACATTGCTCATCCCGCTACACCAACCATCGAAGAATCTCAATCGTTTGTAGCGCAGCAACCGGCTGCCGAGGCTGGACTTCAGACTGGCACACAATCGTTGGTAGGGCAGGATTTATTGTTGAATCTAAAGCATGAATTAACCGTAGAGATCGGAAAAGCCAGCCTGCGGGGTCAAGAAATAACCGAATTGTCTTTTGGATCGGTAATAGAACTGGATAAAAAAGTTGGCGATCCTGTGGATATAGTGCTGGGAGACAAACATGTCGCCAAAGGTGAAGTCGTTCAGATTAATGAGGAGCAGTTAGGAGTGAGAATCACCGGCATAAACTTCTAAAATACATTAGCCTAAAATCACGATAAACAGACACATATGACAGAGCAAAACGTAAGGCCATACGATATCACCAACGGAGAAAAAGTCAGCTATGGTTACTATTCTGCGCTGGAGGTAGTGTTTCAGAAGTTTTTGAATAAACTCGAAATCTTCATGTATGATGAGTTTAATCTTACCTTTTCCTTCAATTTTAAGATTTCATCCGGCAAGCGTTTCAATCGCTACCTGGAAGAACTTGCCCAGCCTTCTCCGATTTTCATTTTCAGTTTGAATCCCCTGATGAGGGATTCACTGTTCCATACCGACAACAGGTTCATCAACCTGATATTGGCTAAAGAGAAACTTTTCAAGGACGGCAAGGTCGGATTGCACAATGGATTTTCCCTCGAAAACAATAATAGCAAGGAAGTTAAAAAGGTTGTTGGCAAAATAGTTAAGCTGTTTGAAAGTTGCTGGTCGAAAGTGCATCAAATCGAGTGCAAACTTAAAAGCGTTGTTTCAAACAGGATCAAAGCAAAAGTAATGGATAATTCCGAATCGTGTGTCAATGTTTCATTGCAAATGAAGCAAAATGATTTTGTATCAAACTGGGACTTTTGTTTCTCAACTTACCAACTGGATCGTATTATTGAGAAAAGAGGCGCAAAGGGTCTATTGGCTGCCAGCGGTCATCAAAATCATGATGCCAGGATCAAACAGTATTTTACCAACCTGGTTCTTGAACATTCCCGTTATGAACTAAAAGGGATTCTGGGGTCCATCAATCTGACATCGAAAGATTTGCTGGAATCTTATCAAAAAAAATCGATCATACCCATTCAAAGCATTGTAAAAAATCATGCTCAAATCCAGTTAAACGATATCCCCATTCTGGCCGCCGATATCGGTGAAACAGAAGGTCAAATCTCACTGAGAATTGAAGATAGTTACAACAATGCTGCCACCGAGATAAAGAAATCCAAAAAAAGTTTTTCCAAACTCACCTTTGGTAAAAAGTGATTCGCGTTGTGCTCCCGCAATGGTGTTTCTAACAACGCAATTGACACCTGCCGGCCTTGGTTGTAACAATAACGACTAATTCTTGACGGTTTTTCATTGAAGTGAATCTATCCTACCGGAATAGCCAGATCTCCCTGTAAAGCCCATCGCCATTCAACATACAATCACTTTCAAGTCGCCTGAACATGCGTTGCTTACTAGTCAATCCATTTTGTCCAATTACCGAAGGCCCCACGCCCCCGCTGGGCATCTCATTTTTGGGAGCGGTTTTGGAACAAGCCGGATTCGAAACCCAGATAGTCGATTTTTCAGTTTTCCCCTATTCATATGAAGTATTGACCCGACACTTACAAACATTCAAGCCGGATCTACTGGGAGTGACATCCGTTACAATGACGTTCAATGCAGCAATCCAGGTGGTTAAGGACGCAAAAAAGATCAATCCGGAACTATTGACTCTAATGGGCGGACCTCATGTCTCTTTTTGTGCCCTGGAAACATTGTCAGCATACCCGGCATTGGATCTTATTGCGGTCGGTGAAGGGGAGCAAACCATTGTAGAAGTTGCCAGTCAGGCCAGCAATGGCAGAGATTGGTCGCAAATAAAGGGATTAGCCTACAGGGATGAGAATCAGATCAAGATCAATGAGCAAAGAGAATACCTTGATGTAGACACCCTGCCTTTGCCTGCAAGACATTTATTGCCCCTTGGACGTTACAGGGCATTGCACACGCCGATCAGTATTACGACAAGCAGGGGATGCCCATTTCGCTGCATATTCTGTGTCGGACGAAAAATGGTTGGCGCTAAGGTTCGATATCGAGATCCCATCGCCGTTTGTGATGAATTGGAAATGCTTTCAACGTTAAATTTCCCCCAGATCAACATTTCCGATGATCTTTTTACAGCCAAGTCGTCCCACTGCCTGGCAATTTGTAATGAAATAATTCGCAGGAAACTTAACATTACCTGGTCTTCCTTTGCCAGGGTGGATACTGTTTCAACCGAGCTCTTAATAAAAATGAAAGAAGCGGGTTGCAGCACGATCAGTTTTGGAGTTGAAAGTGCTAATCACGACATATTGAAGACGATTAAGAAAAACATTACCCTGGAAAAAGTTGAACGGGCAGTAAAAATGTGCTCTGACGCCGGTATTCAACCTCATGTATCATTTATTCTCGGTTTACCCGGAGAATCGCCGAAAAGTTTGAAAGAAACCCAGGACTACGGCAACACAATCGAAAAACTCGGGGGTATGTACGGATTTCACTTACTCGCTCCGTTTCCCGGAACTGCTGTTAGGGACGATAACGATCAATACGATTTGACCATTCTCACGGATAACTGGGATGAATACCATGCCAATCACGCTATTGTTGAAACAGATTCCGTTGATAAAAGTGCCTTAAATGCCATTGCCGAAGAATGGGATTATGAGACCAGGAAAGAGCTGGAAGAGATCCGCGAAAAAATGAACAAGGGGACTGCAACTGAGGATGAAGCCTGGAAAATTAACAATCTGGAGAGATTTCTCTTCATCTACCAGATGATGATGGAAAATGTTATCGAGGAAGAAGGCAGGTGGGAGTTGGAACAAGCGTCTTGTACCAAGGATGAGGCAATAATTGGACTAGCCGAACGTATTCATGAAAGAATGCAGCAATCGGTAGCCAGAGCCCAGGAAATTCTTGAATACGCAGTCGACAGAGACAGTATATTTTATTCGATCAATAACAATCAGCTGAAGTGGGAATGGCGTAATTATTTGTTGTAGCTAATTTATATACTCTCTTGACCTTTGAGCGTTAACCGATTTAATGGAATTTAAGCGGCTGATAATTTTATCCAGTTGTTCAGTATTATCCACCAAAATCTTCAATTCCTGCTGGCTGCGGTTGTCAACCTGTTTCATATTGTTTTCAAGCAAATCGACCTTTGCGGCAGCCAATACCTTCATGATCATAAGATTGGTCTTCATAAGAGTGTCAAAGGTAAGTTTTAGTTTTACCGGTAGTTTTTCTGCTGCAGATCTCACCCATTGAACATCAATCAGTCTGTCCGGATCATAGCTTTGCGTTTTTATATTCTCGCAACTCTTCAAATGAACTGAAACACCCTGCCCCTGGGTTATCAAACCAACAATATCATCTCCCTTCACAGGATTACAGCAGTTGGCATATTTGACCATCATATTGTCAATACCGCTCACATTCACAACCCTTTTGGCTTTGGGGTCCAGTTTGGGTTGAATTCGTTGTTGTGGTTTGGAGACTGATTTCTTTTTCTGGGAGGGTGGCGAGAACAGATGATCAAGTTCACTGAGATTTATTTTTCCATAACCGATATGTATGTAGTAACTATTTATATCGGCATAACCGGCGTCCGAGAGAAAGGACTTCAATTCCGAAGACTTTAATACATCCCTGGTCCTCTTTCCTAATTCAACAATTTTCTCATGAAACATCTCCTTACCGAGAGCTTCTGCTTCAGTTCGTTCTTCCTTTCTGAGATGGGAGCGAATTTTGGAAAGTGCTCGCGAGGTGACGGCAAAATGCAGCCAGTCCCTGGAGGGAGACTGTTTGGAAGATGTTAAAATCTCAACTTTGTCACCATGTTTGAGTTCCGTTTTAATCGCTACATTTCGACCGTTGATCTTAGCCCCGACGCAGGTATGTCCTACCTCTGTATGGATGGAATAAGCGAAATCGATGACACAGGCACCCTTTTGAAGCTTGATGATCTTGCCCTTGGGAGTAAATACGTAAACAAAATCAGAGTAGAGCTCCCGAGTAAAAATCTCCAGGGATTCAGTGGCATCCAAAGCTACATCAAGGCTATTGGAAAGATCATGCAACCAGGAGGTGTTTTCACTGGTGGCCTGGTTATCGTTGGAAGTTGCTTTATACGCCCAGTGGGCTGCAACGCCACGCTCCGCGATATTGTCCATGTCGGCTGTCCTGATTTGGACATCAAAGCCGATACCGTCGTTGGTGTAGACGTCAATATGAAGGGATTGGTACCCGTTTGGTTTTGGGAATGAAATATAGTCTTTAAAACTCTCGGTTACCGGTTGAAAATGACTGTTTATTAATCCAAGAACCTTGTAACACTGGTCTATATCGTCCACAATGATCCTTACACCCAGCAAGTCGTGTAGTTGATCATAATCCACCCCAATTCGTTTTGATTTTTGATAAACTGAAAAGTTATGTTTAATCCTACCTTTCACTTTACCATCAATCTTGTTTGCTTTCATGAGAGACAAAATTTCTTCATGAAGCCTTTGAAGAGTCTTTTTATGCAACCCCTCGTTATTTTGACGGAACTCATCCAGCTCTTTTGATTCTTTGGGATGAATATACGAAAAGCACAGATCTTCCAGCTCAACTTTGATATGGGACAGACCAAGACGATCAGCGATGGGAGCGTAAATCTGCAGAGTTTCCCTGGCAATGGCAGTAATTCTAAGACCGCTTAAACGCGTACCACTGCGCATCCGCACAAGCCTGGCAGCCAGACTTACAAAAATTATGCGGATATCCTTGGAGGAGGCGAAAACCATTTGCCTCATTTTCTCGGCAATACGCTCTTTTTCGTCCTCTATCCTGAAAACCATACGAATATTGTTCATGCCTGCCACAATACTCGCGGTTTCTTCACCCATCAGATCTTGAACTTCATCGATGCTGATTTTTCCTTCGGTGAGTACGCCGTTTAAAATACCGGAAACAATGCATTGAATATCCAAACGTAATCCGATCAACACATCAGCGACTTCCAGGGCGCTTTGCAATTCGTTGCGAGGAAGGATTTTTAATGAGGGCTGTGCTTTGGCTGCAAGAACGTATGCCTTTTGAATGGGGCTGCAGTCAATCTTGTTTTCAGTGTATTCTTGAAACGACGAGATTATTTCTTCAATACGGATCATTTATTTCAACCTTGGTTTCCTATCCAATCGTCATAACCCGAAAATGTGCCGATGAATCAATCTGAAAAATTGTTTGTTATAATTCCCACAAACTCTTCAACTGCCTTGTCTAGCTGGTCATTTACTATAACAAAATCATATTGATTTTTAAACGTCAGCTCATGTTTCGCATTCTTTATTCGCTTTTGCAAGGTTTCTTCTGTTTCTGTTCCCCTGTTTACCAAGCGATTTGTCAATTCATCCATGGAAGGCGGTTCAATAAAGATATACAGAGGTTTGATATCCTCATTTTTCCGCACTTGTTGTGCCCCTTGCACATCGATATCCAAGATTACTGTTTCACCTTTTTTAATCCGTTTGTTAATCTCCTTGATTGACGTTCCGTAATAATTACCGTGTACTTCCGCCCATTCAAGAAATTCCTTCTTTTCAATTTTCTTTTTAAATTCATCAGTATTTAAGAAGAAATAGTCTGAACCATCTATTTCTCCTTCACGCGGACTTCTAGATGTGTGTGATACGGACAGGACAAGTTCTGGAACAACATCGATTGCACGATGAATAATTGTTGTCTTTCCTGCACCACTAGGGGCGGAAACAACAAATAACTTCGGCCGGATGATCTCCATGGATCGGTTTATTATTTTATCTGGCAGGAATAAGGAAAGGTTGCAGCTTTCGACAATTCACAAAAGCTGCTGATAAATTTCTAAGCCATAATCACATCAATTTCGTGATTCAAAGATGTGCTCAGTGTATTTCTTATAAAGTTCAAGGTTCCCGTCGCTGCGCTGGCGCATCCCCGACAAGCCCCTTCGTAGTGAATGTGTACTTTTTCCTTTTCGATCTTGACAACTTGAAGCCCGCCGCCATCTGCTGCTAAGGTGGGGCGAATTTTCTCGTTCAGGACATTTTCAATTTTTGCTTCCCATTGTTCTTCAGGGAATTCGCTTAGGATAATTTCGTCATCAGCGTTTTTTATGGCATCCATAAGTTTTTCAATGCCGCCCTTAACGAAAGAGACGTCCGTAAACTTGTTTTTAACCATCATTTCCACTGATTTCGCAGTGTTCTCATCATTGCCGTCTGCGTACAAAATCACTTGGGCATATGGTGGGATTTGAGTCAGGCTGTTTTCTAATTTATCAACCGGTAGCGAGTACGCACCAATTAAATGCTGGGCTTTATAATCATCCTGGGAGCGAATATCCAGGATAATCGGAGGCATGTTTTTTTTACGTTCTTTTAAACACTGCTCCGGCGCTATTTCATGTCTGGAAGCTTCAAACACATTCTTATTTGTAAATTTCATAATGTACCGTCTACCTACAATGTTGGTTAAGCTGCTGAAATCCTACCCGATCGAATACAGCTTGTGCACACTTTCATTGCAACGTGATTGCCATTTGGTTTTTTTACATTAACCTTCTGCAGATTTGGTAACCACCTTTTTTTAGTTTTGTTGTGTGCATGGCTGACATTATTTCCAGTGATCGGTCCCTTGCCACAAACTTCACATTTATTTGCCATTTTCTAATTCTAACCTAATAGTCGTAATAAGTTAACCTATCATATTCAAAGGTTATCGTGGTAAAACTGTGTTGACTGATTTTATTACCTTTACCCAAACTTAAGATCTTTTTGTCCCCAATCAACAATAAATTATTAACTTAACAAGGTTTGAAATCTTAGGCAATGATTAAATTAGACAATAGCTGAAGGCATCAATGAACAGAGCTACTTTTATTGGAGGAATAACAAAAAAATAATGCTGTTGCTGGGTATCAGGGGGAATTAGCTATCAGCTTGGGGATACTTAATTTCGTTTGCTTTCCAGAGCCAGGCAGTCTGCATAGCTCTTAGTCAGAATAATGCGAATATCTTTTTTAATTACTTCCCTGTCAAAATACTTTTTGTCCTTTTCAATAAGGTACCAGTAAAGGCCGTCACAAATGAACTGCTCCAATCCCTTTGAGTCTCCTTCGATAAACTCAGGATCAGCCAATTTCTCCAGGGCACCGTCAAAACGAGACTTTTCCTCTTTCAAAATCACTGCAACTTTTTCTTTTTCTATTTTTGGAAGCAGCAAGTCGGGGTTCAAATCGTAGTGCTTCAAACAATTTTTCCATAAGACCAGCACAAAATCTTTAAAACCGTATTTTTGATTTAGAGTTTTAATGAGTTCCAGGCGTTGTTTGGCTGCAGGATTAGACTCAGCATTGCCGGTATGCAGAAAAGTTGCGTTCTTTACTTTCGCAAACTTGAGCAGGTTCATCGCATCTTTTTTCTCACTAACGGAAACACCATATTTCACATATACGGGCCTGTTGATAAACCCTTGATAAAGCTTGTCAAAAACCTCTACAGGCGCACCAATTTCCAAAATAAGATTTTGAAAGGTCGTATTCATGACAATACCGAGTGTTGACTCGCTACATCCTTCCCGTTTTATTTTGTTTGAATGTTCAAGTATCAGATCAAGCTTATGGAAGAACCCTTGTGGATCATGACTTCGACGGATAGCCTTACTCTGCAGATAGGATGTCACTGTTCGTTTAATTTCATCAGCAGTTAATACCAGGAAGAGGACGTGGTTTTTTATGGTTCCTTTTGTTTCAACCCCGCCACGTTCGGATTGACCCTCATAAAAACAGAGACATTTTAGAGCTTTGCCATGGTTGGAACCAGCGATTTGATCGACCTTAACCTTGACCTGTTTAAAACTCAGATTCTTCTTAACCGGCACTTTTTCAGCATAAGAAAACCCTGTCTCACTTAAATCGCAAACGGTGAAGTTTTTCCCTCCGATAGTAGCCTTAATACCGACCATGCTGTTGGTAATAAGATCCAACCTGTCAGCGCGAGCTTTGAATCGCGGATGTGCAAGACTCAATGAATTTTTACTGACCTTGCCATATATCGTTTCAAAAATCCGTTCCTGTTTACTTGTTTTTTCCATAAACCCGGCTGACTTCAATTCTAATAAACTGTGTTACCAGATTGTTTTGTTGTATTGATAAACCGCTAATCTTCGATATGCGATCTTTGTTTAAGTAGTTGATTTTTCTAACTTAAATTTGACTGTTATTTCTTTTTTTTACAATAAGGGGATTTTTTCATCAAGAAAAAAATAGCTTTCTTTCAAAGGTGCAGTGTTCAATTATTATTATCTGATTGATAATTATGCACTAAAAGAAAAATCTTCTTGAATGAAAGATTGCTAACGAACTGCTGTGTTGGAGTTTAAATGTAACTTTCTTAAAATTATAGCAGTATAACTGTTAGGAATTTGAAAAAGCCGGGAAAATGAGTATGAAATGATCAAAAAGGATAAAAACGAAATGTGAGTTGGCTTTCAACTAACCTTCGCTTAACAGTTTGGTGAGGTTCTTCACACTTTCCTGCCTCATGTCAACTGATTCGGCACTGGCACTTGATCCGGTATCTGATTGAGTTCTTTGCTCAAATAGTGCCTTGAGCGTTTCCTTGTGTTGTTTAATTTCAAGTACCAACTGGAAAATGTTTTTTGTAAAAATGCCTAAAATCTCTTTAAACAATCGTGTGCTGTCTTCTGTGCTCTCATGCTTTTCCGGGTGAACAATCAGCATTAAATTCAGGTTTGGTCTCCCGCTAGTGATTGGATTTTGCTTTTCCCAGGTATCCCCCATGTATTGAGCGACAAACGGTGAAAGCTGTTTAGCCAGCACATCAAGCACAGGTGCCGGATCTTCCCCAGGCAACTCACTCACCACTTTGTTCAGCGCTGGTATTTGGTCTGTCAGCTCAAACAGAAGATTCCGCCATTTTGTATAAGCTTGATTTCCTCGTTGCTCGATGGAAAGCTCAGGATAGTCAACAGTTGCAGAATGCAGGAAATAGTTATAGATCCTTTTTGAAAGCTTGTTAGACACCATCACTTCATTAGGATCCAGCTTCAATCCCATGGTACTGTTTAGCCAGCTGACTATTCTGTAGTAGTCGGTTTTAGGCAATTTAAGAGCCTTT
>JAKSDL010000344.1 GCA_022360105.1 Pseudomonadota bacterium | reverse complement strand
TTACTGATTGGATAATAGCAATCATACCCTGTTAGCGATTCTTTTAAATAGCCGGGATTGACGTTTTTCAAGCCAAAGACAGGCAGAAGTGTCAAGCTGCCATCATAGGTCAATCCGCTGATAAAGGGGAATTGGCTATCTATCAATCGATATTGATGAACGTGTCTGAACAGGAAAAGGTTGGAAAAACAATATTCGGAAAGGCCATGCCCTAATGGAACAAGCCTTTCCTGAATTGTGGCTTGGTGATGTAAACCAAGCGGTTCTCCTGAAAGGGATTTTCTGGATGTCGGCAAATCTGTCCTAAAAATGCTGTTACAAAATCAGCTTGGAGATGATCTCTTTCATAATCTCTTGGGTTCCACCACCAATGGAAAGAATCCTGTTGTCACGATAGAGCCTTTCTACCAGATATCCCCGCATGAACCCATATCCGCCAAAGATCTGGGTGGCATCAAAGGTCACCTGGTTGCTGACGGTGCAGGCAAAATTCTTAGCCATGGATACTTCCTTGATCTGGTCCACACCGGCATTCATTTTTGCCGCAACGCGATAAGTGAACTCCTTGCTGGCTTCCAGCATGGTGGCCATATCAGCCAGCTTATGCCGGGTTACCTGAAAACCGGTCAGGGATTTGCCAAAAGCTTCTCGTTCCTTGGCATATTTTAAGGACTCCTCCAAACATAGTTCCGATGTCATGTTGGCCATAATGGCCAGGGAAAGCCTTTCTGCCTGGAAGTTTTCCATAATGTAGTAAAAACCCTGGTTCTCTTCACCAATCAGGTTTTCGATGGGAACTTTGCAGTTATCGAAAAACAATTCACCGGTATTGGAAGCCCACCATCCTGTTTTTTTTAACTCTTTGGAAACACTGAAACCCGGTGCATCCGTATCGATGATTAAAAAGCTGATTCCATGAGCACCCTCACCGCCGGTACGCACAGCACAAGTGATCTGACTGGCATGAAGCGCACTTGTGATGAATGTTTTGCTGCCATTAACGATGTAATAATCACCTTCACGCTCAGCGGTTGTTTTCAAATTGGCAACGTCAGAGCCACCGCTTGGTTCTGTAACAGCCAGGGCAGATACTTTTTCACCGGCAATAACAGGTTTCAGGTATTTTTCTTTTTGCCCAGGCGTCCCGTGGGCGACGATTGGGGGAAGTGATATCCCATGGGAACCAATACTGGCGACCAATCCCATAGAACCGGATCTGCACAGTTCCTCGGTAACGACAACAATGTCGAAGATATCACCTGGCGTTCCGCCGTATTCTTCCGGATAGCCAACTCCCAGAAAACCTAAATCACCCAGCTTCTTGTAAAGATCCCTGGGAAAATCGTTTGCTTCTTCCCATTCTTCAACATGAGGAAGTATCTCCTTTTTTACAAAGTCACGAACTGCTTTTCGAAGCATGTCGTGTTCCTTTGTAAAATAATGCTGGTAGTCTGTTCCTTGATAATTGGTAACCATCGGGTTCCTGTTTTGAAGTGAATGAGTTTGAGTTGTGAACAGATGATCCCAAAAAGAGAAGCGGGGATGACGAGGGAAACAAATTCCCAAATCTAAAATCTAAAATGTAATGACTCTGACTCCGGGTTTAGGCGGATCTTCCGGCATCCCTGCAAATGCCTGAGCAATGGACATCCATTTTTCAGCCACTTCACCTTTTACTTCCAGATTGGTATCAGCGATGTTCCTTCGTTGTGTCACCACCAGGCAGAAATCTTCTGCAGACCCTGATACTGAATTCTCAGCTAAATTCGGTCCCCAAATCCAGTTATCACCAAAAGGGTGATCCAAATTCACCCTAACCGGATCAGCAGGTGCTTCCAGTTGTCGAACCATAAAACTCCAGCCAAAAGTTGTCACTCCCAAGTGGGCGATGTGTTTTATTCTTGCTGCCGGCTTTCTTTTGATTCTTAAGGTGTCGTAAACATCCTGTCCATGAGCCCATGTTTCCATTAATCTGGCTGTGGCAAAGGACTTTGCACTCATATCAGGACCATACCAGGGTAATCTCGCTTTGGGATCAAGTTTGGAAAGTGCATCCACCATAGCTGTTCGATTGGTTCTCCAATCTGCCATTAATTCTTTTACCGGTTTGGCACGACCCACCCGATTGATCACTTCAAACATGCTTTCGCCTGGTTTGATTTCAGCAAGGAAACTTTCAAATTTCTTCATAAATAGTTTCCTGTCCTGGGTTGCCAACTGGGCTGTCGAATCAAAATAGGCGATATGAGCAATTTCGTCTTTAATCGTCCATTCGAAAAACGGGGTGACAGTATTCCATTGTTTCTCGCTCAACCCCGAGACCAGATCATCCAGTTCGTTATATTCGTCGGTAAGATCCTGGCAAATGACGTTCATTAAAACCCCTCCATTTTGCTAATGATCTCACACATCACCTCATTGGCGCCGCCTCCGATAGCGATTAATCTGGAATCCCTAAAGTACCTGGATATCTTCATTTCATTCATGAATCCCAGACCGCCAAACATTTGCAAACAACCATCTGTAACTTTACTGCTAAGCTGACCCGCCAACAGTTTTCCCATGGAAATTTCCCTGGTGACATCCATACCGGCTTCCTTCATGCGGACAATATGATAAGTGAGTTGTTGCAGGCTTTCTACTTCCGTCACCCATTGCGCCAGGCGATGCCTCAGCACTTGTTTGGACATCAAAGGCTTACCAAATACAACTCTTTGGCGAAGATGTTCAACAGTCATATCGATCACATTCCTCATGCTTACATACGCCATGGGCAGTGCTGAAAAGCGTTCATGTTGAAACTGCTGCATCTGGTAGATAAATCCTTCACCTTCTTTTCCAATCAGGTTTTCAACAGGAATCTTCATATTGTCAAAGAACAATTCAGCGGTATCGCTACTCCGCATACCCATCTTGTCCAGCTTTTTGCTGATATTAAAACCGGGAATATCGGTGGGAACGACAATCAGGCTGAATGAATGATAGCCTGGTTCATCACTGGTTCTGGCCAGCAATGTCAAAAAATCAGCTTGGGTTCCGTTGGTGATATAGGTTTTGGAGCCGTTTAGAATGTAGTAATCGCCTTCACGTTTGGCTGTGGTCTTCAATGCGGCTACATCTGAACCGGCGTCTGGTTCTGTGACGGCAATGGCAGCCACCAGATCACCATCTACAGCAGGTTTGAGATATCGTTCTTTTAAATAGTCAGATCCGAACTGGTCAATAGCCGGTGTGGCCATATTAGTCTGTACCGAAATAGCCATGGGAATACTGCCGCATTCAATATTGCCCAATTCCTCCAGAAAGGCCAATTCATACCAGTAGTCCAGTCCCTGTCCACCCCATTTCGGATCATAACGAATGCCGAGAAATCCAAGATCTCCCATCTTTTTAAACAGATCATGCAAAGGAGTCATTCCCTGCTCTTCCCATTCATCCACATATGGATTGATCTCTTTTTTTACAAAGTCTCGGACAGCTTTTCTCACCTGGTTGTGTTCTTTGGTAAAGTATAGATCTTTAGTCATTTCGACTTCCTTTTGATGGTTATGATTATGTGATCAATTGAATGACATGAATTGAAAACAAACATTGCATGAAATAGTTATCAGTTATCCGCTATCAGTTTGTTGTGAAAGCTTCGCTTTCTGTAATGTTGTTTTTTCAAAAGATAAAGCACCACTTGATCAGTGGGATGGCTTTTTATGTTCTCATCCATTTTTGTGGAATTGTTCCAAAGACTTATAACGATTCACCTTTTTTTATTGAAGTATTAGCCTCATGCATATTTTCAAATCAGATTAAAAATGTTTGTTAATAGACTAATATAGATTTTGGAAGATCAACAATTTTGGCTCTCAAGTATTCACCCAGGGTTTTAGCCTGTGGATCGTTTCTAACAGAGGCAGCGACCCCTTCTCCCAGAACACCCTTGATATAAAAATTTACGGCAAGCAGGTTAGGGAGTTCGTATCTTTCAATTTCAAACGGTTGAAGGTCCGGCAGCAACTCCTTAAGTTTATCTGCTGTCAGAAAACGGTTTAGAAACACATATGCTTCCGGTGATTGTCCCCACACGCCCAGGTTTGCATTTCCGCCTTTGTCTCCGGATCGAGTGGCAAAAGCTCTGCCAAACTGCGTGGTTTGGATTTCACATAAGGGAGGTTCAGGAAATGAAACTTCAAAGGGTGTTACAACTGAATCAGTTGGAGTAGATTCCGTGGGATCAACGATGATTTCCCTCTCTCCAAGCATGACTCGCTGTTTGATATGGTTGTTGGATACCAGGGCCGGCCAGTGGAAAATGGTTGGAGATCCATTTCCCGGCGGCGCCGTCATCGTGAATCCGGGGATATTTGCCAGGGCTAATTCAACGGTAGCTGATGAGAAGGGTCTTCCCACCTTGTTTGGATCGGGGTCCAGAACGGATACTTTCAAATGGGCATTTGCTTCTTCATTGCTATTGGGATTTTCTTTATCGCTTCGAATCAGCTGTACATCCACCTTTTGAAACTGATTTTTTCCTCCCAATGCTTCGAATAAGGTTTCTTCCACAATTCTGGCTTTTTCTTCGATCTCCAGTCCTGTCAGCACAAAGGTCATGGAATTTTTATACCCTCCCATGTTATTGATACAAACCTTTGTGGTGGGTGGAGGCGGCTCTCCCTGTACTCCCTTCACCTCCACCCTGTCGTCTGCCTGTTGACTGATTTGAATGGTGTCAAATCTGGCAGCGACGTCCGGAGTCAGATATTTGGGTTCCCGGACTTCGTATAACAGCTGGGCGGTGACGGTACCGACGGAAACCAGTCCCCCTGTTTCCGGGTGTTTTGTGATAACGAAGGAACCGTCATTATGGATTTCTGCAATCGGAAATCCGACATTGTTAAAACTTGGGACCTCATGGATAAACGAATAATTACCCCCGGTAGCCTGTGCACCGCATTCAATAATATGACCCGCGGTAGCAGCTCCTGCCAGCCTATCCCAATCTGTCTTGCTCCAGCCGAATTTCCAGGCAGCAGGACCCATCACAAGGGCTGCATCAGCCAGTCTGCCACCCACCACAATATCAGCTTCCTGCTCCAAAGCCTCAGTGATACCGAATCCACCCAGGTAGGCGTTGGCAGTAATTGATTGGGCCTGGGCTTCTTTTAATGAAATATTCTTGTCAAGATGTTTAAAATCCTCACCCTGGTTTTGCAATTCTTCCAGACGCCCCATGAGATTATCCCCTTCAATATAGGCGATTTTGGGTTTCAATCCCAGGTTTCCTGCCAGTTCTTCAAGTTTTTCGGCCAGCGATTTGGGATTCAGTCCCCCGGCATTGGAAACAATACGAATATTCTTATCCAGGCACTCACCCATGATCTCTTCCATTTGCCTCAAAAAAGTTGATGCATACCCTCCATCAGGGCTTTTTAGGACTTTTCTGAAAAGGATAGCCATGGTCAGTTCTGCGAGGTAATCGCCTGTAAGAATGTCGATAGGACCTCCCTGGACCATCTCTTTTGCCGCACTGAATCTATCACCCAAAAAACCACTGGCATTGGCAATGATGAGTTTGTCATCGTGCAGGGTGTTTTTTCTTTTCATGGGATCTCCTTTTCTCTATTTGCCGACAAAATTCGGTTCTCGTTTTTCCAAAAAGGCCATAATTCCCTCTTTTGCGTCTTCAGTTGAAGCTATAGCTCCCAATTGACTGCACAAGTAATCGACTGCTTCTTCAAACGGTTTGTCAGCCATTTGGTAAAAGGCTTCCTTGCCGATTTTCATACCGATGGGACTCTTTCCAGCCAGGTTTTTAAGAACATCGTTTACCTCGTTATCCAGCTGGTCGGAAGGAACAACCCGCGTAACCAATCCCATATCAAGGGCTTGCCGGGCAGTTAACTTTTCTCCGAGCAAACACATTTCCATTGCTTTTTTCCGTAAGACATTACGGAAGATCAAAGCACCGATCATCATGGGAAACAAACCGACATTAACTTCCGGTGTACCGAATTTGGCATGTTCGGCAGCGATGACGATGTCGCAGGAAAGCATAAAACCGGTTCCTCCTGCCAGACAATACCCATTGACCCTGGCCACTGTAGGTTTGGGATAGCCGGCAATTCTCTTCAGAAGGTCTGCGTAGTCCTGGAAAGCGTCCAAGCCATCTTCACTGACAGCTCCGCCAAGATCTGCCCCCGAACAAAAAGCCTTTTCCCCGGCTCCCGTGATACAGATGACTCTCACGTTTTCATCTGATTCGGCGTCATTGAGATATTGATGACATAGTCTTGTCACCCCCGGGCTGATGGAATTTCGTTTTGCTTCCCTGTTGATAGTTATGTAAGCGACCCTGTTTTCAACTTTGTAGATCAATTCCTGTTCTGACATACTCTCTCCTTTTTATTTTTCCTTATTCTTCGTCAGATTCTGTTTTTTCGATATCTACCAGGATTTCACCGGGCGATACCTTATCGCCTTCTGCTGCGTTTACCGCAGTGACCTTTCCTGCGAACGGAGCGTTTAAAGTGGTTTCCATTTTCATGGCAGAGAGCACCACAACACCCTGTCCTTTTTCTACCTCATTACCTGTCTCCACCAGCACGGAAACCACAACAGATGGCGTTTGAGGTGTGATTTCCGTTGGCAATTGTGAGTTTCCACCTTTTTTCTTTGGACGTTGTGTCAGTAGGTCGGCATCCTGCACCTGGTAAGCAACGCCGTTGATGACGATGAATTTTCCATCCTTCGTATCGCTGACAAACGCATTCACAGCTTTTCCATTTACCTTCAGGTACAACTGGTGATCCGACACCACACTGTAGTCAACCTGGTAGTCGGAATCATCTATGGTGGTCCTGATTGCCGAATCATTTTCGATTTCGACCTGTATCGACTTTGTTTCGTCGTTGAGCGTTAAGTTATAGTTCATGGCTTTTTACATTTGGGAATTTTAGATTTTGCAACTGGTTTGCTTTTATAGATGTTAAGTCAAAACTTGTGGTGTATATCAATCAAATGATAGGGCTAGGCTACGTCCCCGCCGAAAACCTCTTGCTCAGCTGATATCCGGAAAATCGTGAATGAACATTACTTCCAGGTCTGAATCCATTTTTTTTGTTCATTCATTCAATCAAATCCTCCGGCGGACACCTAGGGCCGCCCTACCGTTTCTCCATTGGATTATTCAATAATCGTTTATAATTAACTGATATGGATATAATCACTAAGCCATTCTCCAATTGCCTAATGTAAAAAACGGAGACGGGATCTCGTCCGTCGTGTTTACTACCGATTTCTTCCTTCTGTTGGCATTGATTGCATCAACAACAAAAGCAATTCTGGCAAGATCCTCTTCCTTGAAATCCGGTTTCCAATCCTGAAAATGAGTTTCGATAAAATCCGTGAACACGTCGCCTTCCTGGAAAGGTGTGGATTGCAGGACCTCGATTAAAAAAGGAATGGGGGTTTTCACACCGAGCAGCACGTATTCTTTAAGGGCTTTTAACATGCGTTGAATGTTTTGCTTCCTGTTTTCAGCATGGGTCACCAGCTTGGAAATAATCGGATCGTAATCCATAGGCACTTCAAAACCGGAATAGACACCACAATCGTTTCGAACTCCCGGTCCCGAAGGTTCCTGTACGTATACGATCTTGCCGGGTGAAGGAAAAAAATTGTTCTCGGGATCTTCCGCGTAAACCCTGCATTCAATGGCGTGACCTCGACCAACGATATCTTCCTGTTTAATGCCCAGTTCCTCTCCGGAAGCGATCAGCAATTGCTGGCGCACCAGATCAATGCCGGTAATCATTTCGGTTATGGGATGCTCAACCTGGAGGCGGGTATTGACTTCCAAAAAGTAAAAGTTCTTATCCTTGTCCAATAGAAATTCCACGGTTCCGGCATTGACGTAACCAGATGCTTTGGCAGCAGCTACCGCTGCTTCTCCCATTTTTGCACGCAACGCTTCATCAACTGCCGGGGAAGGGGTTTCTTCAATAATCTTTTGATGTCGCCTCTGGATCGAGCATTCACGTTCCAGGACGTGAACGGCATTGCCTTGGCTGTCGGCAAGAATTTGGAACTCGATATGCTTGGCTTTGTCAAAGAACTTTTCCAAATAGATGGTGCCATCTCCAAAGGCCGATTCGGCTTCTCTGGAAGCAGCGAGGCAGGATTCCTCAATTTCATTGGCTGTTTTCACAATCCTGATACCTTTACCACCTCCACCTGCGGAGGCTTTAATCAATACAGGATAGCCGATCTCTTCAGCTACCCCGGCCATGGTCTTAGGATCCGGTTCAGCCTGGGTCATTCCGGGAATAACCGGAACGCCCCCTTTTATCATGATGTTTCTGGCAGTGATCTTATCACCCAAATCTTTGATCACTCCGGCAGGGGGACCGATAAACACGATGCCTTCATCTTCACAACGTTTGGCAAAACCTGCATTTTCTGCCAGAAAGCCATACCCGGGATGAATACCTTCTGCCCCTGTCTGCTTGGCAGCATCAATAATTTTATCAATATTCAGATAACTCTGGGCGGGTTCGGATTCTCCCAGGTAAACCGCTTCATCAGCTTCCAACACGTGAATAGCTTCTTTGTCCACGTCGGAATAGACAGCAACAGTCGAAATACCCATTTCCCGGCAGGTAAATAAAACTCGTCTGGCAATTTCGCCTCGGTTGGCAATCAATATTTTTTTGAACATGATCCGTCCTTATCTGGTTAAATAAGCAATGAGTTATTGTTACATTCGGAAAATTCCATGCCCGTATTCATCATCTCTGACAGGAGCATTCAAGGCTGCCGAAATTCCCAATCCCAAGGTATCCCTGGTTTTGGCTGGATCAATGATGCCGTCATCCCACATTTGGGCGGTGCTATAGTAAGCGTTGCCTTCTTTCTTGGCGTTTTCCATCACCGGTTGTTTGATGAAATCCACTTCTTCGGCTGTCAATGGTGGTTTACCCAGTCGTGCATTTTGATCATTGGTAATGGAGACTAAAACACCTGCTGCCTGTTCTCCTCCCATCACACCGATTTGTGCATTTGGCCACATCCAGAGAAAGCGAGGGGAATAGGCTCGTCCGCACATAGCGTAATTTCCGGCACCAAACGAGGCACCTACAATGGTGGTGAATTTAGGCACAGAAGCGGTAGACACGGCATTTACAAGCTTGTGACCGTTCTTGGTAATGCCGCCTTGTTCGTAGGCCTTACCAATAATAAAGCCGGTTATGTTTTGCAGGAAAAGCAGTGGGATTTTGCGTTTGTCGCAGATTTGAATGAACTGCGTGGCTTTTAAAGCGCTGTCTGAAAAGAGGACCCCGTTGTTACCAAGGATTCCTACCGGGTATCCGTGTATATTAGCCCAGCCGCAAACCATGGTAGTCCCGTACAACTCCTTAAACTCCAAAAATTCACTGCCATCCACAATGCGGGCAATCACTTCCCGGATATCAAACGGCTTGCTTAAATCGGGACTGACAATCCCATACAGCTCCTTTGGATCGTAAATCGGAGGCTTTGGCTCCTTCATCGTCAGTTTATATTTGTCCGGAGCCGGGAGATTTTTAACGATTTTGCGGATGGTCCGGATGGCATCTTCATCATCTTCTGCAATATAGTCTGATACACCGGATTCCATACAATGCAGGTTGGGGCCACCCAGCTCGTCAGCAGTCACTTCCTCACCGGTAGCAGCTTTCACAAGTGGCGGACCACCCAGGAAGATAGCACCATGTCCTTTGACGTGAACGATCTCATCGCACATGGCTACACCATAGGCCCCGCCGGCTGTGCACATTCCCATGACGGCGGCGATTTGTGGTATTCCCATTTTGGACATCATGGCCTGGTTGTAAAAAACACGGCCTCCGTCCCATAAATCGGGGAAAATCTCGGATTGCAAGGGCAAATAGGCGCCAGCCGAATCGATCAGGTTGATGGATGGGAGACGGTTTTCCATGCATACCGCCTGCATGCGCAATCCCTTTTGCACGCTCAGCGGATACATGGAACCACCCTTAATAGTGGCATCGTTAATGGAAATACCGACTTCCCTGCCTTCCACAATGCCAATCCCTGAGAGATATCCTGCCCGATGGATCTTTCCATCGTATAAATCCTTGGCCGCCAAGGGAGCAATCTCTAAAAATGGCGTGTTTTTGTCCAATAACAATTCCAGCTTCTTTTTTGCCGGAAGTTTGCCCGATTCCTTTTCCCTGGCTATCGCCTTTTCCGATCGTTCCTCAGCGGCCCTTTTCAGCTCGGATTGAAGATCCTCTACCAAAGCTGTCATATCTTCGTAGTTTTTCTTGTACTGATCCGAGTTTTTATCGATCTTTGTTTCAATAACGTCCATAAGAATCCACTTTGTTATCAGTCCTACAGTGTTTGCTGTAAGAAGTTATATTCCGGAATAATGATGATTAAACAAAATGATCATTCAATTCGCGTGTTAGATTCCACACATATCTTTAATTCCACCGATCAGATAAGCAACGGCATCCTTTCCTATCTGATCCAGGTTTTTTGATTTTTCACGGGAAACCAGGTAATGCGAAGCAATACTTTGGTAAATCCCCATGATACTGACTGCAATAACTTCAATGGAAACGGGACTGGGAAAGCTGAACCCCATATTTTCGCTCATCCGTTGTAATGCACCACTGATATCCTTGATGAAGTTATCGTGCAGTTTTCTTCGATGTTCATCGACCAGGGGGCTTTGTCCGATAGACTCCCGGTACATAATGGCCACTTTTTCTGGATATTTATGGCAAAACTCATCAAAGAACATGTGGCCTGCATTCATAAAACCTTCCAGGGTCGAATCCGCATTCTTAAACTCTGCACCAATTCTGGAACGAAACAGGTAAGTGATCCCATCCAACAGCTGAATCAGCAGATCTTCCTTGTTTTTAAAATAAAAGTAGACAGTCCCCACCGATACTTCAGCCAGATCGGCTATTTTATTAATACTTGTCTGGTGATACCCCTCTTTTACAAACAGGGATTCAGCAGCATTTAAGATTGTCTGATATCGTTCTTCCCTCTCGCGTTGCCTGCGTAATGCACTTCGAGATAAAACTTCACCGTCGCTTTTTGCTAATGCTTTGCCCATTCTTTCTTTTCTTTGATGTTTCCAAATCCCCATTTCAAAAAACATGTAACTTTCTAAAAGAGGACTTAAAAGTTGAACTGAAATATTTTATTGAATTAGATTCAATCTCTGAACAAAACTTAAATTGCTGATGATAAGATGTCAAGAAGTTATTTGTTTTTAATTTAATGACTGGTGTTATTCTTTAACTGCTTATTTTAAAGGACTTGGAAGAAGTTAGTTCTTGCAGTCTAGTTGAAAAGTTAGTGCAACGCTTATACGTCGCTTGCCGAATATATCTATCTTAAGTTAGGCACAACCTCCTTTAAGGCGGCCTTTCCTGAATCTGATATAAGAATTACGGCAATTCCTCCTTCAGCCAGATCTTTTTCCAGTGCCAGCGCTTTTTCTTTTGGCGCAAAATAGGCTTCAATGCCATATTTGATTCGAAAATAGGTTCTGTCCTCTTCCCACCGACGGTTTTGGATTCTGCCGCGAATAAAGACCCCGCTTTCAGGTGATGCCAGAGATACTTTCTCAAAACCATATAGCCCATTTTCGACAGGTACCAGGTGAATATAAACAATTTCCCCGTTTCGCAAATCTTCATAACCAGGGAATTTCTTCTCATCGATTCTTGAGATATCATAATTTAATAAAGCATAGTTACCTCGAAACATGGAGCGCGGATCTACCGGTATTGTCTTAAGTCTTATTTCCCTGCCGAACCATAAAGGGACGGACGCGCTTACATACTCTCCAACGAGCACGCTGATTTGAAAAAACACAGCGATGGCAATTCCAATCACAATTATATTTTTTTTCATAGTGCTGTCTCCGAATTCAAATGTCTTTTCCAATACTTAGCTGCACCCAAAAGTATCATCGCGAAGAATGCAAACAAAACAGCACCCCCAATGTAATTGCCGATCAGATCAATATAGCGCAGGAAGGCTGTTGCGAGTACCGTTGAAACGCCGAGATAAAAATAATGAGATATACCGCTGTGAATACCCCTGACTATCAGCCAGATTCCCATTCCAACCAGGGCAAGATTGAAAAGGACTTGAAGAAACCGGAGTTGATACTCCCACTGCAGAAAAACAACGCCCATAAATGAAACAGCAAAAAGTCCCAATATCGCCAACAGGGGTTGAACCCGGTATGATCTGATAACCAGGGCAATTGAACCTGCAATTAATGTTAAAACAATCAAACTGGATGAAATCAAATGATTCCAGTCAGCATTGATCAGTTCTCTCCAGGGATCTTCAAAACTCATCACCAGCATAAATACAAGTCCGAATCTCAAACTCCAAACGGCAAGCAGCGAACCATAATCCTTTGCTTTCACATTTTGAAGGCCATATAGAAAGTGACTTAACCCGTAGATAAAGATAAACAGGGCTGTGCTGACAAACACATGTTCAGGATGAAAATCCAACAAACGGGTATCGCGCCACAAAAATGCCAGGGAATAATTTAACCAAATGCCAATATTTCCGATCGTTACCAGAAAAAGCAGGACATTTTGCTTGTTTTTGATTAACAGATAAAGAGCCGAGATGAAAAACAACGGGAACACTGACGGATAAAATCCCATATTGGATTCCAGAAAAAACCAGGTTAAAGCCAAAAGAGAACTGAACAATGTCAGCCAGGAACTTCCAATTAGCAGTGCAATGGGCAGCGAACCCATTGCCCACCAGAAAATCCCATCTGGCATGTGTTCTCCCAAATGGTAGATCTGGGCAATGAGGATTATGGAAGCTCCGTAAAGAATGTTTCCCAGAAAGAATGTAAAAGTCGCGGCATTCAATTTGCCTTTTTTGTATTGGAACAATCCAAATAGCTGCACTAACCCGGTAGAGGTTATGAGCCCTCCCATTCGCACTGCCCGTGGAATGTCATCCCAGTTCGCTCCAATAAGGGTGATGATGGAAAGTCCAATGAAAATAATGCCCAGGGCGATCAACACATGGTAACCGACATGGCTGCTTTCATTCTGATCGTACTTGGCTCCGTATAGGTCGCAGATTTGCTCAGCCTGGCTTTTGGAGATAATGCCGGCTTTAACCCATGTTGTCGATTCTTTGGCAAGATCTCTTTTTAGTAGTCTGATTAGTCGCATATTATTTTTAAGATAATAGATGATTTATAAATTTTAGATTTTGGGATGAAACAAGGTTTTAATGGTTTGCTGTTTGTTGTTTCATGTCATGCCGGACTTGATCCCATAAGCGCTTAAATAAGGTAAAGTTTTGATAAATTCTGTTGACGAACGGTAGGGCGGCCCTACGTGGCCGCCAAGGGATTAGCCTGTTGGCGGGGACGTAGCCCCGCCCTACCGTTTGATCTGTATTCCAAATTCTGTTAATTACGGGACTTGATCCGGCATCCAAAACCAGCATGCCAATAACGCCTGTTTAGATTCCGGGGCAAGCCCCATAAGCGCTTACTTTAAGAAAATTCCGAACATTGTTTTATTTGCGATTAACAATTGTCAATTTTCTTAAAGTAAGCGTCCTGCCTTACCATTGGCTAGATTGCTCATTACCCTATGTTTTTAATAAAAAGAACTTTGGGGTCACCCGGTTTGTTGTAGTCAAGAGTGACCTGAACGCCTTCCAGTACTGCGTTGCCCGGTTTAATGTTAAATCCAATGTGGGTGTGAAAGGCGATGGAATCTTTGTTTACCGGAGAAGTACAGGCTTTGACGATAGTTCGATTGTGTTCACGGCAGATTCGATAGAAATGCTCGTATAAATGACGGCCAATTCCCTTTCCATGATGATTAGGGTCAACTCCTGCAAAGTGAATATACCCCTCATCCGGCTCACCGGGTGAAAGAAATCCTACCAGAAAAGCCACCAGCTTTTCATTTTCTTCAATAACAAAGGACGTTTTGTAAAAGTGATTTAAAAAAAGTCTGGGTAGCATATAGGTTAGATCACGTCCTCCCCACCAATCTTTCATTACTTCAATAAGCCTGGAATGATCTGTGGGTTTGGACTGTCTGATTTCCATTCCTTTTGGTAAATCCATGTTCCAACTCGTTAAAAATAAAAATGTTCTTGTTTATGATCAGAGAAAAAAAGCGGTATCTGCCAATGAAGTTTAATCTCACTATGATTGAAGTCTTAGACAGTTATTACCTGATTGTCAAAATTTGTTGTTACTTAAATCTACTGCAAGGCAGTATTAACAAAGGATAGAGGATAACATTGCACGCCGCGAAGAGAGTCATTATTTATTCTGAATGTTGACCTCTAATTTTTTTTCATCGGTTGAACAATGTTCGAAATTTCAAAGCTGGAGAGCATGTACAACCGTGACGCAAAATCTGCGTGAATTACTTTCTTTATGAACTGAGCCGTATAAATCGAGCGCTTTTTCTTTTCTTGACCTCCCAGGCACGATTTCCTACTATTTCTCCTGGACAGCAAGAAGGCAACGATTACAATCGAGGGAAGGAATGTTGATCAATTATCCATAACGGATGACTCTTATCGCTGCTGACCTGATCTATCCTTTTCACTACCAACAATCGCAACATTTAAATCCGGTTAAGTCACGGTTTTTAGACGTTCCTGGCTGAAAACAAGGCGAACAGATGCCGGTCAACACTGCAATTAGACTATGAAACGTTCAATAATAAAAAGTACCGGAAGATATGTACCAGATCGCCATGTTACCAATCATGAACTCACAGAACTAATGGATACATCCCATGAATGGATTGTCCAGAGAACCGGGATAGAAGCCAGGTACTGGGTCAAGGAAGGTGAAGATGTCGGAGCATCGGATCTTGGATGTGAGGCGGCAAAGGTGGCTTTGGAACGCGCAGGCTGGTCTCCTGAAGATTTGGACCTGATTGTTTTTGCAACCATGACCCCGGATGTGAATGTTCCGGGTTCCGGAGCATTTCTGCAGGATAAGCTTGGTGCCAAAGGTGTTCCTGCATTGGATATACGTCAGCAATGCACGGGCTTCCTGCACGGTCTGGAAATCTGTGATGCCTATATTCGTAGTGAAAAAGCGGATAAAATCCTTTTGGTGGGAGCGGAATTTCAGAGTCGCTATCTGGAGGTCACTACAGCTAATCGTGACACGGCTGTGATATTCGCCGATGGAGCTGGAGCTGCCTGCATCGAAGCAAAAGAAACCGAAGAAAACATTGGCATTATTACCTCTGTCCTGCATGCAGATGGCAAACACTCACAGGCTCTAAGGGTCGGACTCCCTGCCAGAAAGTCAGGTCAACCCATCAATAAAACTATTATTGAAAACCAGGAGCATTTCCCTTTCATGGATGGAAAAACGGTTTTTAAGCTTGCTGTCACCCGATTGCCCAAGGTGACCGAAGAACTGTTAAACAAAGCGGGAATGCAGTTGGAAGATATCGATATGTTTCTGGCACACCAGGCTAATCTTAGGATCAATGAAGCCTTTCGAGACCGCATGAAAATCCCGGAAGAAAAAATGTACAACAACATCCAACGCTACGGAAACACCACTGCCGCAACCATCCCCATTGCTTTTGATGAAATGATCGAGCAAAAGCTGGTAAAATCGGGTGATACGGTGATGTTTATCGGCCTAGGCGCCGGACTAACCTGGGGTGGGGTGATTTATAAGATGGTTTAGAATATTGAGAGTTTAGGAACCAAGGTCGAAATGGTTCTCCGTTGTCAGACCGTATCGAAGTTAAGTTTATCCTAAAATTCGGTGGATCCGTCGTTTCTTGTTCGAAGCTGCAAGTTTCGCTGCTC
>JAKSDL010000246.1 GCA_022360105.1 Pseudomonadota bacterium | reverse complement strand
TAACAAACACATATCGATGTCTATTGGCTCTTTTGATCAACCAGGACAGATCCTGTTGAATTTCCAGCTGGGAATGGAAGGACGATTACCCCAGATCGACCAGCTTGTGGATCTTAAAGACTACGGCACGACTGAAGAAGCGGATCCTGACGGAACGCCTGCCATAAAAACATCCAACCGCCAGCACCCCGATCATGAAACCGATAAGTGGCCGTAATAGCTGTTTAACAGGACTGTTAATATGCAAGAAGATCTTGGATTTACTTTTGATACCCGTAAAAACGGTGAAGTGGTGATCAAACGTGAAGGCAAAATTGTCACCAAAATAGGCGGTAAAAAAGCCATGAGATTTATAGAAGACGTTTCTTGTGGCTCCTTTGAAAATCAACAGCAACTGATGGCCAGGGTCACAGGAAACTATAAACGCGGTAATGAACGCAAGGCCAAGCAGCACAAAAGAAATAATTAGTTATGCAGATTAAAACTGATGATTTATCGGGACCGGAGATCAAAGCGTTACTCAACGAACACCTTCGTCACATGCATGAAATCACTCCTCCGGAGAGTATTCATGCCCTTGATCTGGATTCACTGAAACAACCAGGGATAAGCTTCTGGTGTGTGTGGGAAGGATCTGAATTGATGGGATGTGGTGCTTTGAAAAGACTTGATGCCGAACATGCCGAGATAAAATCGATGCGGACAGCCTCAACGCATCTAAGGAAAGGTGTGGCCAGACACATGCTTTGTTTTATCCTGGACCAGGCAAAAGCCAAGGGATTCAAACGGGTCAGTCTGGAAACCGGTGCTATGAAAGAGTTCGAGCCGGCTCGAACTCTATATTCAACATTCGGTTTTAGCCATTGCAAGCCGTTTGCGGATTATATTGATGATCCAAACAGTGTTTTTATGACCAAATATCTGTAAATAGTCACCATACCTGCGATGAAAATCCTAATTGATTTTATTACTTAGGGCTAAAAGTGTCTTTTCTCATTATTGTTTTGATTGCTGTTCAACGAGTTGCCCATGCTACATCTTACTATAATATTATTAGGTTAAGTTTATTGTTTCCTCGAATTTCTGATTGACGCAGATGACAAACGGTAGGGCGGCCCTACGTGGCCGCCGGGGATCTAAAAATCCGAAAAATCAAACTGATACTCTACTTTGCAGGCACCCTGGTGATGCATCAAACATTTTCCTGCCATGTGTGAAGCCTTGTAACGAAGTCCTGTATGTTTAAACATTAATTCAATGCGATAGAGAACTCCGCAACGGTATTCATCCAGCTGATTCATTTTTTTAATGCCTTTGTAAGCAAAACAATTGTCCTTTTCCATCTCCATGATAACGCTGTCGTGGTCGGTAAATTCAACATGGCTGCCCATGAATTCGGGAATGAATAATTTCCGAATCGCACCGAAAAACGCTTTAAACTCCTCAAAGGACTCGATCCGATCCTTTTTAAACCCAAGTAATTTTTTAAATCGATGAATTTCCAGCTGGGTCATGCCTTCAATCGCTGCCAGGTTCAGCTGGTTGGTTTTTTCGATCCCTAATTCCGTTACACTGTTAAAAAACCACATGCCATCGTGTGTCATCCAATCCTTGTTCAAGGCAATGATAATCTCTTCCCTGCTTAGTTGATCAATGGTTTTCATGTGTCCTCCCTGAAATATCAATTGAAAGTATTATGTTCACATTTTTAATGAATTCCATGCCGATTCAATTATTTCCCTGGTCGCGAGCCGAATATCCGCGTCCGTTACTTTGTCCAGCCAAAAACGCCCGTAACACTCACAAGGACCGAGTATCAATGAAATATATATTTCCAACGGAAGCTTTCTCAGTTTTCCGGCCTTGATTTTTGGTGTAAACAGGGCTGCGAGTTGCTCTATGTACTGTTTATTTTCAAACACAATGGAATTGGCCGATAATTCCATAAATGCTTCCTGCCGCATCTGCATTAAATAGCGAGCCCAGGCAGTATTGTCTTTCATCCATTGAAAATAGAAACCAACCATCGATTCAATCAATCCTTTCGGTGTATTGTTTTTCTCCATATGCTCAAGCACTCCCTGCTGATAATGCTTAATACCCTCCAGGTACACAGCAGCACCAAGTTGATCCTTACTTTTGAAGTGATGATAAATGCTACCGCTGGACGCATTCGACCGTTTTCGAATGTCTTCAATGGTTGTCTCGTTGAATCCGTATTCATCAAAACAGGACAAGGCGGCTTGAATGATTTCCAACCTGCGCTGGCCGGTTTTTGAGTGAATCCCTTTCTTTTTCGGCATGTTCGGTTTTAAATGTGAATTACAAAAACAGAATTTAAAACTAGAATATAATTCTAAAATAATATTCCAGTCAATTACAATTATCCGTATAGATGTCTATTCATAATCTATTCATAGATAAATGTTTTCTATGGTTCATGATTGTCCTAATAAAAGGATCACAACGAACTGGGTTGGCTGCAGGTTTGATTGAAATTTGTGATTTATAGTTTACTGACTATAGATATTATTAATTGGATTAATAGAAAATATCAATTTAACATAAGTATGAAGTCACAATTTATAAACCATTACAAGGAAAATACAGATGAAAAGAATCCTGCTTCTATTGCTATTGCAATTAATGGTTGTTTCCTCGGCAAATGCCGGTCAGTTTAAATTTACAGCCATTCCCGACGAAAACAGTGCCCGCTTGATAGAGCGCTTCAGCAAAATAGCCGAATATCTCTCCTCAAACCTGGGCATTTCCGTGTCGTATGTTCCTGTCAAGTCTTATGCGGCATCTGTAGCCGCTTTCAAAAACAACCAGGTTCAACTTGCCTGGTTTGGTGGGCTTTCAGGTGTCAAAGCCAGAAGGGCTGTGCCTGGTTCTGAAGCGATTGCCCAGGGGGTTGAAGATCAGGAGTTTGTTACCTATTTTATCGCCAATACGAGTACTGGTCTTGAGTGGACTGAGGCGTTCCCCACAGGGATCAAGGGGAAAACCTTTACATTTGGTTCAAAAGGCTCAACCTCGGGGCGATTGATGCCGGAATTCTTTATCCGTGATTATTTTAAAAAGTCTCCCAGGCAGGTTTTCAGGAGAGTAGGTTTTTCAGGTGATCATTCAAAAACGCTGGCGCTCGTTCAATCCGGCAGTTACCAGGTTGGGGCGTTAAATTACAAGGTTTGGGAAAATGAGGTAAAAGCCGGAAACGTTGATGCCGATAAGGTCAAAATCATCTGGAAAACACCGGCCTATGTTGATTATAACTGGACGATCCGCGGAGATGTAGACAAACAGTTTGGTAACGGATTTGCGAAAAAAGTCAAGCTGGCACTTATTAACATGAAAGATAAACGTTTATTGGAATCCTTCCCACGTTCCGGTTTTATTGAAGCCTCCAATGAGCTTTATGAACCGATATTAAAAACGGGAATGATGATTGGAATTTTTGACAAGTAGAGATGATTTCTTTCCAAAACGAGAACATTGCTGTTGGTCAAAAACCGATATTGACAGATATAAATCTCAAGATAGATGAAGGTGAAAAAGTTGCCTTGATTGGTCCCAGCGGTGTTGGAAAAACAACCCTGTTAGAGCGAATCCTGCAGAAAAGCGAAAAACGGGTTGCCATGATCCATCAACATCTGAATCTTGTGCCTCGTTTGTCTGCATATCACAATGTCTATTGCGGGAGGTTGGATCAAAACAATACCTTGCTTAATGTGTTCAACCTGATCAAACCCCTGAAGCGATTTCATGCTGAGATCAAGAAAATTCTTGGAGACCTGTTTCTCGAAGATAAATTGTTCGAACCTGTCTATCGATTGTCCGGCGGTCAACAACAACGAGTGGCCATTGCCAGGTCAATCTTTCGTGAGCCCGACATCCTGCTGGGGGATGAACCGTTTTCCGCGATTGATCCCGGAATTACCGGAGACATTCTTCTGAGAATGATGGGATCGGCACCAACGGTTATTCTTGCCCTGCATTCCCTCGAACTGGCCTTTAAGTATTTTCCACGCGTTGTCGGGCTGCACGACGGAACCATTTTTTTTGACTGCCCTGCAGCTGAAGTCACTGAAACGATGCTTTCCAGGCTGTATCATCATGGTTAGATCCAGTCTGATTTTTTTACTGATTGCCCTGTTGTGTCTTTTGGTTGCAGATCTGGAGATAACAACCCTTGATCCCTGGCTTGAGACGGGGAGAATGGCCAAAGGGGCAATCACTCCGTTTCTGACCGATACTTCCTTGCGGGAATTCTTTCAGGCTTTGTTGAATACACTTGTATTCGGATTCAGCGGAATTTTTCTGGCAGTTTTTTGGGGAAGTATTTTAACTCTATTTTTCCATAAAAGACCGGTCAGGATGCTTTGTGCTGCGGCCAGATCTGTTCATGAGCTTTTCTGGGCGTTTCTGCTCATTCCCCTGGTTGGGCTGAATCCTATCTGTGGTGTTCTTGCCATCGCCATTCCCTACTCAGGAGTATTTGCAAAAGTATATGCAGAGATCTATGAGGAAACCGATAAAACCGCTGTGGATAGTCTTCCCGAAAACATCTCGGCAATCAGCAGATTCCTTTACGGAATTTACCCCCTGATCAGGGATAAGGTGATCCACTACACTACCTACCGGTTTGAATGTGCTTTGAGATCAAGCACAGTTTTAGGATTTATTGGTCTGCCGACTTTAGGATTTTACCTGGAAACAGCCTTTCGTGAAGGATTATATTCCGAAGCATTTTTCATATTGTTTGCCTTCTATTTGGTGATCCTGTCTTTGAAATATTGGTTTAAGCCGGCATTGTTTCTACCATATACGGTGCTTTCACTTGTATTTGTTTCGAAAGAGATCACTTTTTCGCAGCTCAATATCAAGCGTTTTTTGTATGAGGTGGTGCCCTGGCCGGTACGAAGGGAAGGATTTTACGATGGAACCGGCAGTCTGAGGTTGAACGTCGAAGGCGTGTTACAATGGTTTGCCGAATTGCTTGGGAATGAAGCAATACCAGGGGCGTTAAACACCATGATACTCACCCAGGTGGCCCTGGTTGGAGCTGGGATTTTTGCACTATTTGTTTTTCCCGCATTAAGCAGACGATTTCTGGCTGCACCTATTCGACAAGGCGTTAATGTGTTGATGGTTATGATTCGTACAACGCCTGAATATATATTTGCCTATGTATTCATTCTTCTTTGGGGCCCGTCCATGCTGCCTGCCATTATTGCGATTGTGCTGCACAATGGTGCCATTACTGCTCATTTGATGTCCGGTCATGCAGATCAAATTCGGGTTGAAAGGGATGATCCTCAAAAAGCAGCGAACAAGTACTTCTATAATTTCCTTCCGAGAATATACGGTCAATTCCTGGCATTTCTCTGTTATCGCTGGAAAGTAATGATGAAAGAATCATCCATTCTCGGAATTTTGGGAATCGATACCCTGGGATTCTACGTAGACAGCGCTCTTGATGACGACAAACTGGACAAAGCGCTGTTGTTAATCGTTGTGACAGCTGTTCTGAACATTTTAATC
>JAKSDL010000110.1 GCA_022360105.1 Pseudomonadota bacterium | reverse complement strand
TTTCCAAGGCATCTTTTGAACTGAATATTGTTTACGCCATTCCGCCATTCACCCCAATTACCTGACCTGTGATATAGGAAGCATCCGGGGAACAAAGAAATGAAACCACTGACGCAACTTCCTCCGGTTGACCGATTCTTCCCATGGGAATAATAGATTTAAAGCTATCCACAGGTGCCGACGTGATCATTTCAGTATCGATCAAGCCAGGAGCAACAACGTTCACACGAATACCACGTTTGGCAACCTCCAGAGCCAGCGACTTGCTTGCACCTATCAATCCCGCTTTGGCAGCAGCATAATTACTTTGCCCTTTATTGCCGGTTATGGCAGCTACCGATGCGATTGATATGATCACCCCGGCCTTTTTAACCAGCATTCCCTGAACAACCGGTTTAGTGACGTTATAAAATCCATTGAGAGTGGTATCGATCACCGAATTCCATTTTTCAGCCGCCATCATTACAAGAATCTGATCATCGGTAATACCGGCATTGTTGATTAGCACATCAATTGACGTCCTTGTTTTGAGAATCCCCTCTATTGCTGTTTGAACAACCTTCACATCCCGGACATCAAATTGAAAAATCTCACCCGACCCATCGTTATCCAGAATATACTTCAGGGTTTTTTCAGCTTCTTTCTGATTGGAATTATAGTTAATAATAACATGATACCCATCCGTTGCGAGACGTAACGCTATTGCCCGACCAATACCTCTGCTGGCACCTGTGACCAGTGCTGTTTTCTGTTGTGATGTATCTGTCATCTACTTCTCCTTTTTTCCTTTCAGGATATTCTCCCATTGCGATCGAACTACAGGAAAAATTTTTGATAATATTCCAGGGGTCAATTTTTCCAGCCGGATTTTTGCATTTTTATTTATAAAAATAAAAGACCGGTTTCGGTTTTAAAAAAACAATCTTGATCTTTGCAATCATTTATGGAAAAACATGATACCCGTTCAATAAAATTCAGCATAGTCTAAGAACCACAGATATTTTAATCTTTTACCCGAAGGATCAAATCTCAAAAACAAATCTGGTTTGACAAAATTATTGTCAACATAGAATCATGATATTTTTGTATTTTGCGTCCTTTTGGGTATAACTCAGGAGATTTTTGTTAACAACTGCTTGAATGGAGACTTAAAGTGACAGTTGAGATCAACACAGATGGCCTGATACTTGGAATTGCCAAGATCATGATCGATGAGCTGAAACTTGAAGACGTAACACCGGAAACGTTTGAACCTGATCTGGATCTGGTGGATGAAGTTGGTATTGATAGTATGGATCTGGCAACTATTGCCCTGATTATCAGGGATGAGTATGGTATCCGCATCGATGAAGAACAATACCCAAAATTGACAACGATTCGCAAAATTGCCGAATACGTGGAAAAAGAGATTAAACTGAAGCAGAACTAAGCGGTCTGCCGGTTAAATTGGTAGGAATACCCCATGGTAGACACTCAACATAGCAACGGTCCTCAGAACAAAACCTGGAAGTTCTCTGAAATACTTGCTGATACGGAAATCAGGGAGCGCTGGGAAAAAGTCCGTAAATACTTTTTTCTAAGAGAGTCCACATACGACATGTCCAATCGCTGCAACATGAAATGCGATGGGTGCT
The DNA here is from genome assembly GCA_022360105.1 of Pseudomonadota bacterium. The sequence goes on along the minus strand of JAKSDL010000110.1, from coordinate 7,609 downwards.
ACTATTATGAGGGTGATAAGCAGTTTGCTTCTGAAAACCGTGACCCGGAAGCATGGCGTCAACTGATGAAAAGTGAAAAAGAGCGGGGCATCACTTATGTCGTCTTAGCCGGGGCAGAACCATCACTTGCTTCAGAACTATGTCAGGTGTGCTACGATGAGATCAAATGGGGAGCCATCGCGACAAATGGGATCAAACGATTTCCCGACTCCATTGGTTACAAAATACACATTTCCGTCTGGGGCAATGATGAAACCAGTACTAAGGTTCGAAACGCCAAAAACCTGCTGGATAGACAGATAAAAAATTATCAAGGTGATAATCGTGCTGTTTTTGTCTATACATTCACTCGAACAAATATTGATGAAGTCAATGAAGTAGTGGAAACACTGGTTAAACATGATTGCCAATACACTTTCAATATTTTTTCACCACCGGTAGGACACAAAAGCGAATTATCACACACCGACGAATCCCTGGCCTACACCCGCAAAACCATGCTGGAGATTCTTGCAAAATATCCGCAACATACTTTATATTCCGCCTACAACGCTGTTGCCCACACTTTCAAACATGGTTTGCACGATCTCTATTCATGCTCTTACCCAAGGATGAATCCCTCAACTGATATCGGACTGGGCCGTTCTTTTCGCCAGTATCGAACAGACCTTACCTGGGATAGAGATGTTGCCTGCTGTGTACCGGATACCGATTGTGCAGAGTGTCGACATTATGCGGCCGGTAGCGCCATTGTGACTGCCAGAATGTTCAGACACGCCGTTAATCCTGAAATGTTTAAATCCTGGCTGGACTATGTGGATACCTATTTGGCTGTTTGGGTCAGCGGTTATCAAAAGAGTCCAAATTTATGCAATGAAATGAGAATGCCACCCGGACAAAGCTTGTTTTAACCTGGCTTGTTCATCATCACTCTTGGTGGCTCACATTATTGTGTATATCTGTTTTATTAATTCGGAGTTAGATAATGATTACAGTTAGTTCTTTGCTTGATGATGCTTGGTATGAGCGATATAAATCCATATCCAAATTAAATATCAGGAGTTCCATTTACGACGTCACCAATCGTTGTAATCTTCGCTGCAAAGGATGTTTTTTCTTCTCCTCCGATGAGCACAAAGCCGCAAAGGACGAAAAAGATATTGTTAAGTGGGAACAATTCATTGACAAAGAAATCGAACGTGGTGTCAACATGGCAATTCTCATTGGTGGTGAACCTGCCCTGGAGTTGGATCGTGTAGAAGCCTTCTACAAAAGAGTGCTGACCATGTGTGCCACCAATGGTTTGATCAAAGTGCCACGGGATCGTTTTCCGGATATGATGGTGGGATTATCGTTATGGGGTGATGAAGAAGACGAAAAAGTCCTCAGGGGTAAAGACACCTTTTCCATCTCCAGTAAAAATTATGAAGGTGATCCCAATTGTTATTATCTTTATACAATGACACCGAAACAGATTGGGCATACAGAAAAAATCATCAAAAAAGTCAGGGATGTGGGATTAAAAATTCACATTCAGCTGTTATCCAATGATGAAGATGTAAACGGCTTCCACTGGAAAGAAGAAGAATTGGAAGACGTGCGCAATGAACTGGATACGATGTTGGATGCCTATCCCGATTGCTATATTTCCGCAAAATACTATCACAAAGTACTCACCTCTGGAAAAATGTTGGGCAGATCCTTTGGTTGGAATGAATGTCCATCTGTTACACTTCCCCTTGATACCCGCGATCCGCAGCCAAAACGCCTGACTAATTTTATTCGCTGGGCAGCGGATCTGGAAACAATGCATCGTTGTTGCACATCCGAAACCAGGGACTGTTCCACCTGTAAGGATGGAGCGGCTACTATGAGCTGGATTATGGTAAACAAGCGGGCTCATATTCGGACAACTGAAGATCTGCAAAACTGGATCGAGGTTTATGAGATGTTTGCCAAACTGTATAGGTTTATACCCTGGTAGGAAACAGGCTATTCCGTACCGCCAGTTTGGACAGGGAATTTGAGACCCTGTATCTGTTTAAGGTATGATCATGAGTAAAAACAACACCATCATCATCGGATATGATGCAGTGTCTCCATTGGGAACGGATCTAAAAGCCCAGTGGGAAAGAGCAAGTCGCGGTGAAAGCGGTATTGACAGACTGACACGGTTTCCCATCCGCAAAAATTTTCCTGTCCTGGTTTCCGGAGAAGTAGACGAGATAGATGTTTCCAATTATCCATTCCTCAAGCCAAGAGCCCTCGCCCAATGGCCTTCTCCGATCTTCAAGCATGCCATGCTGACAGTCCATCGGGCCATTGACAGCAGCGGACTGGAAATCACCCCGGAAATTGCTCCCAGGGTTGCCATTACTTTTAGTTCAGCGGTAGGCGGCCAAGACGCCGTAATCAATGCCGACAGGTTACTCAACACCAGGGAAAAACTGCCCCATCCTGCCACCAATCCTAACTCCTGTATCAATATGGTGGGAGGCAAAATCTCTATTCTTACCAAAGCTACCGGGCCAATTACATCCACAATTACTGCCTGCGCAACAGGGTCTACATCCGTCATTATGGGATCGATGCTGATTCAGCAAAATATGGCAGATGTTGCCATTTGCGGCGCTGTTGATTTTTCCCTGGTTGAACCGATAGTTGCTGGTTTTGCCACTATGAACGGAGCGTATAGTTGTTGGGACGAAGATCTCACAGAAGATCCCACCGAAGTCAGCCGACCCTTTTCTGAAAACAGGAAAGGCTTTGTGGTATCGGAGGGATCCGGAGCCATCATTATTGCCAGTAAAGAATTTGCTGCTGCACACGGCTTGAATTATCTGTTCGAAGTAGCGGGCTGGGGAATGAGTTCGGACGCCTACCATCACGTGGCCCCAAATCCTGAAACTGTCACTCGGTGCATGCGGGAAGCCATTGCCGACGCCGGAATCCAAGCTGAAGACATCGATGTCATCAACGCTCACGCCGCCTCTACCAAAGTCGGTGACCAGGTTGAGTGTGATTCCTTAAAAGCAGTGTTTGGCGAAAATCCGCCACCTGTTTCCGCCAACAAATCGATGATCGGTCATGCTATGGGCGCATCCAGCGCCATCGAAACCATTTATGGTCTTGAAGGCATGAAAAACGGCTTTATCCTACCCACAATCAACCACCATCCGGATCCCAAAATCGATCTTGACTGTGTTGCCGAAGGCATGCGCAAAAAAGATCAGGAATTCATGCTGAAAAACGCGTTTGGATTTGGTGGCTGCAATGCCTGCCTGGTTATCAAACGAACCGGTTAGACGACTATCAAAGGAATCAAACAATGAAAGCGCCACTGAATAGAAAGGTTTTTGTCGTTGGATATGGGGCCGCTACACCCTTGGGTAAGGATTTTTCTGCTACCTGGCAGCAAGCCGTTGAAGGAAAGGCAGGGTTTCGTAAAGTCAGCAAATGTGAGACTCAATCAGACAGTTTTGTAGTGGGAGAGATTCCCGACTGGAATCCCGATGATCTGGAGTTCGCCAACAGAAAAGAAGTTTACAACTGGAATGCCGATTACGTACTGCTCACCATGGCGATCTGCCAGGAAGCCATTGAACATGCCAGGCTGCCGGTCAATGAGGAGACAGGTCCTCGTACCGCCTGTTTGATCGGTTCAGCACTCAATGGAACAGATGCATATCGCGTTGCCATGGATGCGTATGTGAATCGTGGCCCTTTTAAGGTGAGCCCTTATCTGCTGCCAAACTTATGTGCCAACATTCCCTCGGGCAAAGCAGGTGTTTTGCTGGGTTTTACCGGTCCCATCTTTTCACCGGAAGGAGCCTGTGCAACAGGTAATCATGCTGTTGGAATCGGTTCCAGGATGATACGGGATGGAGATTGTGATTTTGTTCTGGCCGGAGGTGTCGATACTTGCTTAATTCCGGAAATCATCCAGGGTTTCACCAATATGCGAGCCACCATAGAAATTACAGAAAGTGACAGGGCATTTACGGATCATACCCAGGCTTCAAGACCTTTCAGTGTGGACAGAAAAGGATTTGTTCTGTCGGAAGGTGGCGCAGTCCTGGTTTTGGCTGCCGAAGAGATGCTGGAAAAATACGACCTGAAACCCAGGGCGGAAGTAATGGGAATAGGCTGGACCTCTGACGCATACCATTTCACGGCACCCAATCCCGAAACCATTGTTCGTGCTATCCACGAAGCTATTGACGATGCTGAATTAAATCCGGAAGATATCCAATACGTTAATGCACACGGCACTTCAACTCCCAAGGGAGACAAAACTGAAGTGGAATGCCTGCGTGAGGTATTTGGGAGCAGTTTGGGAAGAATTCCGGTTTCTTCAAACAAGTCACAAATTGGCCATACCCTGGCTGGAGCCGCATCCATAGAGGCAGCTCTTTCCATTGAGGCCATGCAGAATGGGTTGATACTCCCAACTGTCAATCACATCGCTGATTCAGCGTTTTCGGATATCGATGTGGTTCCCAATCAAACACGAAAACAAAAAACAGAGATTATGCTTTCCAATGCTTTTGGTTTTGGCGGAACCAACTGCTGCATTGTACTGAGAGGAGTTTAAGCATGAGGCCCAAGCCGTTTGTAGCGGAAGATGTAAACGGATTTCCCTATTTTTCCAAAAATCAAACTGACCAAACTATCTGGCATCAATGTCGTACCCGCACACTCTATGCTGATACAGATCGTTCCCAGGTTGTCTATCATGGTAATTACCTGCGTTATTTTGAATATGGCAGGGCCTCCTTAATGCGTGATTTGGGCTATCCCTACCTGGAAATCGAACAAAGTGGGTTCATCTATCCGATCATTGAAATTGGTGTAAAGTATTATTCCCCTCTCAGTTACGATGATCCCATGATCATCTATACAAAACCGGTGGAGCTGGAACGGGTAAAAATAAAATTCAATTATATCATCACCCATGAAAACACCGGTTCCATGGTGTGTACCGGCTTTACCCAGCATTGTGCCACCAACCCCAAAGGCACCCCGGTGGAAATTGACCCGAAAACAATGGCACTATGGAAGAATTTCCCTCGATAGGTGAGAAACGTCAGATCCCATATACACTATCCATATATCCTTTTTTACGCGATCATCGTATCCCTTCGGGAGCCATTCTTCCGGCTGTGCATTCCATGCAGATTCTGGTTGATGTTATCAATCAACATTACACGGGGTTTGACACCAGGACACTTTGTAACGCCTCTTTCGGAAAGCTCCTGTACCTACCTGATGACCAGGAAACCGCAGATACCTGGGTTGAAATAGAATCCCCGGCCGAATGTCACCTGCGCGTTAGTTTGCTCTCAAAATCACGCTCAAAATCAGGTATTGTTCGCAGCTTGCCCCACGCCGGTTTTGAAGTATCAAAAGCTCCACAGGAGGATGAACAACCAGGTAAAGCAAAAACAGAAACACAGGGTCGTCAGCAACGATCTGTTTTCGATGTTATCCCTGGCTTGACCCGGAATCTAAACGGTCTTCATTGGGCCGCCGGTTTTGCATACCGGATCAAGTCCGGTATGACAAAGTATCAAAAACATCGTAAATCGAACGTTATATGGCACGACAATAACTTTAGTGAATCAATTCCTGTAAGAGATATTTACCCGGGCCTGGTGTGTTTTGCCGAAGGATTTCAAAACGTAATAGAACCAGTCAGGACCAGTGAAACAGGAGCCGTTACCAGGGTTTCGGGTGGTAAACCAGTACCGGGACCTGCTGCACTGGGTTCCCCATTCCCACTAGATGCCGCTTTTCAAGCGGCCTGCGCCTGGGGTAGGAAATATACAGGGCAGATTTGTTATCCGGTAGCCTTTGAAAAACGCAGTGTTTTCCAGCCTACTCAAGCGTTTGAACTGTACGATGTGGAGGTTCTCCTGCTAAATCAGGAAGGTGGAACCCTGGAATTTGATTTGTCTCTCAAAAATTCACAGGGTAAAAAAATGGAACAGGTTGAAGGACTGAAAATGCGGGAATTAGGTATTGGTCCAGGCTAACACTCCCCGTTAGTTTTTGGGTGATCCGTTGATCACATGCTCAAAATACAGGTCTTTTTCCTTCCAGAGTTCATTTAACCATCTCTGAAAACGTACTCGATATTCTTTATCAATAGTATAGTCGCCAAGTAACTCCGGTGTGATCGGATATTTTCTCACCATCACATCAATCCGTTTTACCTTCCCACACATAAAATCCCAGAAATTTGGAACTCCCAATGGGTACGAGATGGTGACATCCAGAATATAGCTGAGTTGCTCCCCCATCGCCGACAAAACGAAACCAATTCCCCCGGCTTTAGGCTTTAGCAGGTTTTTATAGGGGGATTTTTGTCGTTCATGTTTCTCCCCGGTAAACCTGGTCCCTTCCGTAAAATTCATGATAGCAACAGGATTGTCCTTAAACTTCTCGCATGCCTTGCGAGTTATTTCTATGTCTTTCCCTTTGAGGTGGGGGTGTTTTCTAATAAAATCCACCGAATATCGCTTCATAAATGGAAAATCCAGTGCCCACCAGGCTTGACCTAATACCGGAACCCAGATCAGCTCTTTTTTAAGAAAGAACTTCAACATGGGTATTTTATGATAAAATATCTTTTGCAGGACCGGAATATCCACCCAGCTCTGGTGATTGGATATCACCAGGTACCATGCCTTTCGATCCAGTTTTTCTATACCTTTCAGATTAAATTCGATGTTTCTTGAAAGGATCAGGCCCACATTGTTAAAAAATATCCAATTTTCGGCAATGTTTATCGCTATCCGTCCGCAGATTTTGCGCCAGGCTTTTAAAGGGACCACTAGTCTCAAACCAGTGATAGAAAAAAGGAACATGCCCCAGAACAGGGTATTGGTAATAAGATATAGAATCGATAATATCCCTCTAATCTGCTGCAAGAAAGAGTTCATAAATTATCCTGTGTCCAACATTCCATTCTGGCAAATTTCGGGTATTTGCTTTCCACTGTCATTTCGACAAACCCGGAGACCAAAACAAGGGAATTGGATTATAAAAATGCAAATCGATGAAAAGAAAAACTGGGAGGAAATGCATGTTACTACCTCTTTATTATGGGTAGTAGGATCACGGCGCACGGTAAAGTAAAAGTTTTGTAATGCCCTGATTATCTGCACCCCAGGGGCAGCAAGCACTTGTTACTTTGTCAAAAGCCCGGTAAATCCCATCCAGCCTTTTTTCAATATCAGTGAAATCGATTCTTCCAACCATCCAAACTGTTGCAAAATCTCATAAAAGCGGATGTTTGCCCCAAATGTTGCTCCGGACTTGTGATGTGATTGTCTATGAATAGTTGTTTGATTATTGAAAAAGACAATGGATTAAGTTGAATTTTATGATCAAGCCAACCAAAAAGTGGGGAGCTATCCTCGAAAAGAATCTTATTCAATAAGTTTCGAATAGAACCGCAAAATACTATCTGATTATAAATGGTTCGCAGTCAATTCTATAGATCGAATTGGAAGAGCTGTTATTTGATTTTGGATAAACCACCGGGGGATTTATCCAGCATGATTAGCCACTCGCAATTATCATTTGATTGTTGATTATTAAAATG
>JAKSDL010000238.1 GCA_022360105.1 Pseudomonadota bacterium | reverse complement strand
TTTAGGTAAAACGCTTCTTCCTAAAGTTTACCAGTTTGTTGTAATCAAATTGATACAATCGAATAAAGTATTTAGTCCTGCTTTTCTGGAAGCTATCAAAAGTTTGTATAAAAAAGGCGATGACGCCAAAGAAGAGCTACTCACAAGCCTCAGTCCCTCTGAAGAAACAGATAGCCACATAGATTGCAAGAAGGGCTGCTCGTATTGTTGCGGATTGAATGTAAAGGTCGCCATTCCTGAACTGTATATCATTCTGGAGCATTTGCTGAAAAGCAGGGAACAAAAAGAGATCGAAACAATCATCAAAGACCTCAAACAACATATAAAACTTATGGAAAATAGCACATCCAGGGAAGAGAGAATCATGATCAAATGCACTTTCCTGAGAGACAACAAATGCTCCATCTATGATGTTCGACCATTTGCCTGCCGCGCCTGGAACAGCATTGATGTAGATGTTTGTTATGATTACCTAACTAATTCAGAAATAGAGATCCCAACCAGTATTTATCACTACGCTCCTTACGACACTATACGCAAAGCAATTACAAAAGCACTCTTTGTGGTAGGCCTGAAAGACACTACTGAAGAACTTAATGCCGGTGTTTTAAGATTGTTGGAAGGCGAATTTGGTAAAAAGTAAACACAATTTTCGAATATCGCAGCGGTAAACCTTTGACCAACAAAAACCTCACCTCAAACAGACTCAATCTTCTTCGCGTTTCGCACCATTTTTGATTTTTTTTAAAGATTGCGTAAAAAATCAAATTGATCATCCGAATAAACACACCATTTTCAAGTAAAAAACACTCGAAACATAAACCTGCAAACGATGAACTGGCGTAAGTCTACAGTCTGTCGACTGCTGCAAAAGATATATATATTGAAAACCACGCAATAAAATGCTAAAATTGCCTCACCTAATCACTCAGGCAAGAAAACGCCCGGCGATTTTTCCGTAAGCCTACTGGTAACAGTGGCTGGAAAGTAATGAGATCGATTTTCAAGTTACGTTTTTTTCGAAATATGTAATTCGGTTTCAAACAAAAAAAACCAATTTTCAGCCGGTAGTAAAAGCAATAGGAGCAAGCCTGCAGAGCATTAAGCATACAATACGATTAACTGTTCATTTAATCTCAGGATCAGTCATTCAACTTTAATCAGATAAGAGGAGTGTCATGGCATATAGCACGACCGAAGAACTTAAAAGGTTAGGTATCGGGAAAAAGATCAGCAGCATAAGGGAGGAAAAGCAAATTTCACTGGAGAAACTGGCGGAAGAAATCAATTTAAAACCTGCTTTGTTATCTCAAATTGAATCAGATGTCGTTCCTCCAACCCTGGCTACTTTGTTAAACCTTGCCAGAATTCTGGGTGTGAGCGTTGATCACTTTTTCACCGAGCAAGAAATTGTGGACAGGGTAGAGCTGACAAGAAGCAACGAGCGGTTGTCAGTTGCCAAAAGCCGGGAATCGGATCAAGCCCGGATGACATATAACTACCAGGCATTGTCGTACCGCCTGAAGGACAAGCGATTGGAACCATTTCTGGTAGAATTTGACTCGACCATCGAAGAAAACCTGGTGCCCCTGTCCCATGAAGGTGAGGAGTTCTGTTTTTGCCTGGAAGGAGAAATTGAATTTATCACGGACGAAAGAAGAATCATTTTAAAACCGGGAGACAGTCTTCATTTTTACTCCCATGTTCCCCATGTGTTAAGAGGAATCGGCCCTGGAACACCCAAAGCTGTGTTCGTATTGTTGCCAGGTAAAAGTTAATCGGAAACCTTCACAAGTGAACTTATCGACTAATCAATTCACATACAAAACAACAAAAACAAGATGATTGAAATACGTTTACATGGCAGGGGAGGACAAGGCTCTGTGATTGCTTCAAAAATCATGGCAGTCGCCATGTTTTCTGAAGGCAAATGGGTTCAATCCTTTCCCAAATTCGGTGTGGAGAGGCGGGGCGCACCGGTTGAGGCCTTTTTACGAATGTCCGACGACAAAATACTAATTCGTAGCGAAATCGATTCACCGGATCATATCATTATCCTGGATTCCACCCTGGTGGAAGCAACAGATGTTACTTCGGGACTTAAAAAAGGGGGTTGGATAGTGATCAACACAGCTAAAAAACCGGATGAATTTCCGTCTTTAAAAGATTTCAAGGTCGCTTGTGTCAATGCTAATCAGATTGCTGTTAACCACAGGTTGGGTAGCAAGAGTGCTCCCATTGTGAATACTGCTATCTGTGGAGCATTCGCTCAGGCAACAGGATTGGTTGGAATCAATTCAATCTGTGACGCCATTCTGGTTGAAGCACCTATCAAGCCCAACGAAAATGCGCAGGCTGCCAAGGATGCTTCGGAAGCGATCATTATTAACTGAGAATAGCTAATCTAACCTATTTATTGAGATAACACTGTGTTTCCTTCAAACAGAATTGTAAATCACATACCGTAGTAACAATATGTCTGAAAATAAGCCTATCAAGTACCAAACCATTGCCGATGTGCCTGAATATGTGGTTTCAGAAGCCAGTATGCTCTGGAACAAAACAGGTTCCTGGCGTTATTTGCGCCCGCGATATCTGAATATGGTTCCACCATGCAACCAAGGTTGTCCGGCTGGTAATGATATAGAAGGATTTATCACCCTGGTGGGTGAAAAAAAATATGTGGAGGCCTGGCGGTTGATCAAAGAGGAAAACCCATTTCCCAAAGTTTGCGGCCGTGTTTGCTACCACCCTTGTGAATCTGTTTGTAACAGACAAAATTTTGACCATTCCATTGCAATCAACAATCTGGAAAGGTTTATCGGGGATCATGCTCCTGAAAATGAGGTTTTGGAAAAGGTGAAGCCTGATTCTGGTAAAAGTGTGGCAATTGTAGGTTCAGGACCTGCAGGAATGACAGCAGCTTATCATCTGGCACGCATGGGACATTCGGTAACAGTATATGAAGCGGATGAAAAACCCGGTGGTTTAATTCGTTATGGTGTTCCTGAATATCGGTTACCTAATGCTGTCCTGGATTCTGAGCTTAAAACGATCACAGACCTGGGGGTCAATATCCAATGCAGCACCAGGGTTGGAAAGGATATATCCTGGGATGATCTTAATTCTTTTGACGCAGTCTTCGTCAGCGTCGGTGTCCATAAAAACAATAAGCTGGGAATTGAAAATGAAGACGCGGAAGGTGTTTATGGCGGACTGGATTTACTTTACAACCTTACTCGCGGTAAGGAGATGCATCTTGGCAAGCACCTGGTAGTGATTGGCGGCGGAAACTCCGCTATAGACTCTGCACGTTGTGCTCTTCGTATGGGTGTTGAGGTTACGTTGTTTTATCACAGATCCCGCCATGAGATGCCTGCATTTGAAGAAGAAATTTCTGAAGCAGAACGGGAAGGAATGAAGGTTCATTTTCTCAGGCAGCCTGTAAAAGTTTTGACCAAAGACGGCAAAGTTAGCGGTATTCAGGTGCGGCAAACCATACTCGGTGAACCGGATGATTCCGGGCGGCGTCGCCCCGAACCTGTCCCGGGCACGGAATTTGATGTCGAGGCTGACACCATCGTCACAGCCATTGGTGAATCCGCTGAGTTGGATTTTCTTCCGGCAGAAGTCAAAACCGAATGGAAAAGAATTAAGGTCGATCACAAAGGACAAACCAGTTTGAAGAATGTATTTGCTGGTGGTGATGCAGCCCTGGAAGAACACAATGTTGCTGTGGCGATTGGCTCTGGAAAAGCTTCTGCTTGCGCTATCGATGCACAACTAAGAGGCATTGAGTTTGATCAGAAAACGATCATTGGGAAAAACGGAGCTGTTTCAGTTGCGAAGTATCTTAAGCTGGGAAAAGCCCATGCAGAAACCACAGAAACCGATCATGTCGTAGAATTCAAGGAACTCAATACCAACTACTTCGAACCCACAGCCAGACATAAAATGCAGAAGCTGGACATGAAGGACAGAATGACGGGATTCAAGGAAATCGATCAGTCTTATCCTGAAGAAGCAGCATTGCAGGAATCCGGACGTTGTTTTCATTGCGGTGTCTGCACTATGTGCGATAACTGTTTCGTTTATTGCCCGGATGTGGCCATAGCTCGAAAAGCTAAAGATGAATGGGGGTATGATATCGCCATGGATTATTGCAAGGGTTGCGGAATCTGTGTTCATGAATGCCCACGATCTGCCATGGTTATGGAGGAGGAAAAATGAAAAAAGTCTTAATGGGAAACCACGCAGCCAGTTGGGGAGTTCGTCTTTCACGAGTGAAAATGATCGCTGCCTATCCAATCACCCCGCAAACTCACATTGTGGAAGAGTTATCGGAAATGTGCGGCGATGGAAGTTTGAATGCGAAATTCCTTAAGGTTGAATCGGAACACTCCGCCATGTCATCCGTTATTTCCTCACAGAGCACCGGAATCAGGTCTTTCACCGCTTCATCATCAAATGGTTTAGCCTTGATGCATGAAATGCTGCACTGGGCGGCAGGGGCACGGTTGCCGATCGTCATGGTGAATGTGAATAGAGCACTGGCACCCGGCTGGAATATCTGGGCTGACCAGGGGGACTCCCTGGCCCAGAGAGACACCGGTTGGATACAGATTTATGTGGAAGATAATCAGGAAGTACTTGACTCTATTATCCAAGGGTACCGCATTGCGGAACAAGTGAACTTGCCGGTTATGATCTGCTATGACGCCTTTTTTCTCAGTCACACCTACGAACCGGTCGATATTCCGGATCAGGAGCTGGTAGACCAATGGTTGCCGGAATATGATCCTGAATTTTTCTTAGATCCAAATAATCCAAAAGCGTTTAACGGACTGGTAATGCCGGACAATTATATGGAAGTCCGTTATAAACTTCATAAGGCACACAACAAGGCGGTTGGTGTTATCAACAAAGTCGGTGAAGCTTTTGGCCAGACATTTGGCAGACACTATGGTGCCGTGGAGGCTGTCGATTGTGATGATGCCGATATGGTAGTTGTCTGCAGCAGCAGTGCAACCAGTCCGGCACGATTGGTAGTTCGGGAACTGCGGGATCAGGGTAGAAAAATTGGCCTGCTTAAAATGCGTGCTTTCAGACCATTTCCAACAGAAGAGGTGCAAAAGGTGCTGAAGGGCAAGAAAAAAGCAGTGGTTATGGACAGAAACTGCAGCTGGGGTAAAGGTGGTATTTTTGCAGATGAAATCAAGGGAGCAATAGCGAACCTGCCTGACATGCCCCAGGTTTACAGCTTTATAATGGGGATCGGCGGTCGAAGTATCACACCGGCTCATATTCACGACATTGTTGAAGAAGCAGAATCCGGCGAACCATCTGCTGAATTATCCGTTTGGAAGGGGATGAAATCATGAGAGAAGATTATCCAACAGAAGAATTAATGACCTCTGGCTGCCTTTCCTGCCAGGGATGCGGTGCTACAATTATCATGAGACACTGCCTGAAAGTGTTGGGACCAAACACGGTGGTAACCATCCCGGCGTGTTGCTGGGCGATTATTGCAGGGAATTGGCCTTATAGCAGCTTGAATGTACCTCTTCTGCATACTGCTTTTGAAACCTCCGGTTCCTCAGCCTCGGGAATCCGTGCAGCCCTGGATATGAAGGGGATGAAGGATACAAAAGTATTAGCGTTTGCCGGAGATGGCGGAACATTTGATATCGGTTTGCAATCCCTTTCGGGGGCAGCTGAACGCAATGAAGATATAGTGTATGTCTGCTACGATAATGAAGCATATATGAACACAGGTATTCAAAGATCATCAGCCACACCGGAAGGAGCCTGGACCACAACTACACCTTCTACAGATCCGAAGGTAGGCCCGAAAAAGAATATTATTCAAATTCTTAGCGGTCACAAAATTCCATATTGTGCAACTGCAAACGTTGCCTGGCCGGAAGATTTAATGGCAAAGGTCAAAAAGGCTGGAGAAGTCAAAGGTACCGCTTTTATTCACGCTTTTTCACCCTGTCCTCCGGGTTGGAAAATTTCCACCGAAAGAGGAATCGAAATTGCCCGTTTAGCTACCGACACCAAGGTTTTCCCGCTTTATGAAGTATACAACGGAGAGGAATACCATATTAGTGTCGAGCCGAAAGATTTGCCGGTTCTGGAATATCTGAAACGGCAAGGCAGATTCTCACATCTTACCAAAGATGATGTGGAATTGATTCAGGAGCGGGTGGATTATGAATGGAAGGTTCTGTTGCAACGGTCGATGATGGAATCGTTTGCGGCCAATATGTAACAGTTACATTTTAGAATTTAGATTTAGGAATTTCTATGATGTGACAACTTCGTTGTCTCTTGCTTCATCTTATTCAAATCGGATTGATGGATCTCTCGAGGTTTCGACAGATCCATCAATCCGATTTTTTGGCAACAGATCTTAATAGAGCTCCATCAAATCTTTGTTAAGCCAAAATCGCGGTCTATTTCTCACCTGATCGGATTTCTTCCAGCTTTTCCCATCGTTCGTAAAGTGTTTCTACTTTGTCTTGGGCCTCTTGTAATCTGGCACAGGCTTCTTGAAGCTTCTCCGGTTCGTTCATTAATTCGGGTGATTGTGCGACTGCTTGCAATTGTTCCACTTTCTGTTCTGCTTTTTGAATGACTCCTTCGATTTTTTGTAATTCCTGTTGTTCCTTGTAAGTCAGCTTGCGGACGTTTTCCCTGGTTTTTTCGGTTTTTTGTTTTGAGCGTTTTTTTTCAGCAGCCAGCTCTTTCAAATTCGCCAGCCACTGGCTGTGATCGGCAAAATGCGTGGCATTGCCCTCACCGTCGAAGCCGATCACCCCGGTAGTTAATCGATCAAGCAAAAACCTGTCATGAGTCACCAACACAACTGCTCCCGGAAAATCCTTGATGGCATTTTCCAGAACTTCCAGGGAAGGTATATCCAGATCATTGGTAGGCTCATCCAGAAAAAGTATATCAGCGGGTTGTTGCATCAACCTGGAAATCAAGATCCTTGCCTGTTCTCCGCCCGATAGTTGGGAAACCGGCAAATCAAGTTTGTCGCTCTGAAACAGGAAACGTTTCGCCCAACTCATGACATGGACGGATCGTCCCCGGTAGACCACAGAGTCACCAGCAGGAGCCAGGGATTCTTTTAAGGTAAGGGTTTGGTCTAACACACTGCGATCCTGTTCAAACGAAGCTATTTTGACATTTTCGGCCCATCGTATCTCACCCGAATCTGAATTCACGGTGCCGGTAAGTATAGATACCAATGTACTTTTCCCGGTTCCGTTCCTTCCCAGAAGTCCAATACAAGCGCCCGGCGATAGTATTATGTCCAGTTTTCCAAAAAGCTGTTGACCACCCATCGATTTACCAATATTTTCTGCAACCAATAGTCTCTTGGTTTTTCTCTGGGTGCCGTCAAAATCGAAACCAACGTCTTTTTCCCGGGTATTCCTTCTTCTCACCGCAGAGTGTTCTTCCCGTAAACGATAGGCTTCTTCGATTCGATATCTCGCTTTAGACGTCCTGGCTTTTGGACCTCGTTGCAACCATTCGGTTTCCCTTCTTAGTTTATTGGCCAGGACTGTTTCAACTTGCAATTGATTATCCAGTTCCGCTTCCCGGTGGATTAGAAAGTCGCTGTATCCCCCATCAACCTTCAGATAGCCTTTGGGAAACTGGCGGTTCAGCTCTACCATTTTGTTGGTGACATTTTCCAGGAAATAGCGGTCATGACTCACTAACACAAAAGCAAAATCGGGATCCTTTAGCAGTTCCTCCAACCAATAAATACCCTCTATATCCAGATGATTGGTAGGTTCATCTAAAAGAAGCAGATCAGGTTCCCGAATCAGACAACTGACGATACTAAGCCGTTTTTTCCATCCTCCCGATAGGGAAGCACTATTTTGTTCAGAGTTTTCAAACTGTGCTCTGGCAATCCACCGCTGAATACGCGAGTACCTTTCCGTCTCTTCCAGTTGCTGGCCTTCAAGACATTCAACCAGTACATCTTCAATGGATTTTTCATCGTTAAACTGGTCATCCTGTGGCAAATACACCAGCTTGATATCATTCTTGACGGATATTTCCCCATGATCCGGCTTCATTCTGCCGGCCATCAACTTGAGAAAAGTGGATTTACCCGATCCGTTGGGACCGATCAAGCCAAGTCGCTCTTTTTCATTAATGGTTAAAGAAATATCGGTAAACAACGGGGATGCACCAAAAGATTTGGATAGGGTCTGGCAACTGAGTAAAGGAATCATTTTCGCCTGGTTAGTTTTTTATTATGGAACAGCGCTTTTCTTCAATTTTCACTTATGGTCAATAAACAGAAATGTCGGTGATCAACCTGCCAAACATTTTTCACCGGAGAATGTAACCCATCAAAATTACAAATTTGGTGGTCCGGGTTCTTCCATCGTAAAAAGTCTCTGAACGCAGGTTCTTAGACAAGGTTTCTCATTTTTTGGTCAAACCCTTTCCAAACAAACCTGTTTGTGATATCCAAGTCAGATGATTTTAATAACTGATGATCCGGAGTAATCATGCCCAGAAAAACCAACACAGACAGGTTAATACAACGAATGAGGGACCTCGAAAACGAGTTGGCTAACCTGAAAAGGGTCACTTCCAACATCCACTCTTCGTATCTCTACAATGAAGAAATCGGCTTTTTTAATCATGATCCATTGTTGGATTTAATTTCCGATGGTATCACCGTTCTCGATCAGAGCGGAATTATTCTATACGTGAATGATTCGGCAGCGATTATTTTCGACCATCCCTCTGAAGAATTGGTAGGCAAAGCTATTGTCGACTATGTATCCAGTGTCGGCGCAGACACGGAATTCCTCGATTCGTTGTATAAATCATTTGAGGAGGAACCTCCAAAATCGGGTGAGTATATAGTTAACTTTTCTGATCACAGAAAAGCGATGGTGCATCTTACCTTTACTATGAAAAATGACCCGCTTTCAGGAGCCAATCACTTATGGATTATTACTCGCGACCTCACCAAAGAGAAACAACTGGAAGATGAGTTAAAAAGCAGTAGGGAAAGACTGGATCGCCTCATTGAAAATCTTCCGGACCTTGTTGTAAATGTCGATCTCAACGGTTGTATTCTTTTTATCAATCCACAAACCAAACAGGAGGAAACTGATGAAATTATAGGAACCTCCATTTACGATTACATTCTTCCCGAAGACCATGAACGCATTCGAGAAAAGATGGCATTGGTGTTTGATTCCGGTGAAGAGGCAATCTATGATTCCAGCTGGATAAGTTCAGACGGAATTGTACGTTGGTTTACAACACGTGCTATTCCTATTAAACACGATAGCCAGGTAATTGCCGCCACACTTACTGCCAGGGACAGCTCTGACAAAAAAAAGACCGAGGAGGAATTAAAAAACTCACAGAATATGCTTGAATCGGTTTTGCAATCCATCCCGGGAACACTGGTTGTTCTGGATAAGAAGTACAATATACTGGCCAGCAACTGGCACGGTCTTAAAAAACACCAGTCAAAGCACCCCGACGCAAAAAATAAATGCCATGAACTTTATTGGCATCGAGACAAGCCCTGCAAAGAATGTTATGCGAGAAAAGTTTTCGAATCGGGAAAACCTATCAGAACTGAAATATTCAATAAAAATGACAACGGTTACAAGGAGATTCGAGTCTATCCTGTTTTGAACGATCTGGGTGCAGTGAGGTATGTGATTGAACACATACAGGATATTACACAACGAAAGCAGAGCGAAGAAAAAATGCTTATCGCGAAACTTAAAACGGAAGCAGCCCAGCAGCTTAAAACCGATTTTCTTTCAAAAGTCAGCCACGAGTTGAAAACACCGATGATTGGCATTTTGGGTTTTTCCAAACTGGGTGTCGAACGCTATAAAAAAGTTACCAAAGAAAAATTAAAAAGCTATTTTACTACCATCCTGGAAAGCGGTGAAAAACTGCAAATCCTGCTTAACAACCTGGTGGACCTGTCACAACTTGAAGTTGGAAATATCGATTACGATTTTCAAAATGAAAAGCTTTCCATGGTTACGACCATTATTCTCAATGAAATGTTCACACTGTTGAATGAAAATCGTATTGCTGTGGATTTCCATAAGCCGGATTTTTCTGATCTTGTGCATATAGATGTCGATAGAATCGGAAAGGTCATTCGCAATCTGATCACTAATGCCGTTAAGTTTTCAAAGCCTGACACCTCAATAACATTGGACATCAGCAGGCACAAAGACCAGATCTTGTTTTCGGTGGTTGATACCGGGGATGGTATTCCGGAAAATGAACTCGAACTTATATTTGAGAAATTCATACAATCCAGTCGCACCAAATCGAATTCCGATGGCAGAGGTTTGGGACTTGCTATCTCCAAACAGATAGTTACAGATCACAAAGGAGAAATATGGGCTGAAAATCATCCAAAAGGCGGCTCGGCATTTAAATTTGTCCTGCCCGTCAGCTCAGAAACCTCGGTAGGCTAACATATCAATCCGGAGCAGCAACAACTCTTAGTACCTATTTGGATTGGGGAAGGGAAGACTTTGGTGTCAGAGCCGGATACCAGTCTATTAACTCTTGATTTCCCGACCTGGAAATCAAGAACATTAAAAACGAGACGGGCATAGGAGCTACTATCCATTTTGATCTCAGGTGGGTTTTTTAGTTATTTTTGTAAATAAGAAAAAACGGATGCAACAGCAGCAAATGCGGAAGAAACAGCAATTCCAGAACCACTTTTTTCTCTTATCCAGTCCTGATCCGCCAGGATCGAACCAGCCGCGAACAAGTTTTTAAACAATGGCTTCCGATTAGTATCAAGCGGTCTGAACAATTGATCAACGTCTATCCCTGCCTGATTCACGGGGTGCCCTTTCTTATCGAAAAATTCGATATTGTGCCATTGGCGTCTGTCTTCAGGTTGATTCACAGGAATATCAAATACTGTTTCTTTAATTTGATGCCGAGACGCTTTCAATCCTCCACCAAAAAATCTTCCACTTGCCAGGATGGCTGATTTGGCTTCAATAAGCCTTTGCATGTTATTGTGTTGAATCTGGAACCCGAAATTCCCATTTTCAAGCCTTTGAGCTTTGCTCACGCGGCTATTATCAAGCTGTATCACTCCCCTGTCCGGCAGTCCCTTGGAAAACATTTCCTTGATCCTAAGACCTGACACAGAAACCGTCGGAGTCGGAATTTCAAAGATAGACACACTCAATTCTTTTTCCAGGGTTTCAAGAATATCCTTGGTCTGATGAATACCCAAGATCGCAGGCAGGCCAATATACCGTTCATCTGAGAGTTGGTCTTTAATAACTTTTGCCAATTCATTAACATTGTTCTTGTTTTCCAACGCTCTGGCCATATGCTCAGGATGAACTTCTCCCTGTTCTCCCATACCGGGAAAATTCACTCGAACGCATTTTAAGCCGGGCCAGACCTTACCCAGGTTTTCCTTTACCTGAAAAGCACTGAATTCTCTTAAACCTTTAAAATCGACAATAAGACAGGGTTTCTTTTCTGCAAAGGCAGCTGTGCCATTCCACATGCTTTGCGGAACCAGATAAGTGGGTTTTAACGTGCCCTGCGCAGTAGGCAACAGCACATTTTCATTTTCACTAAACCTGTATTCGAAGCCATAATCCTTAAAAAATTCGAGCATTCCATCCAATGCCTGTTTAATTGAATCTTCGGAAAGCTTTGAGTAGGGATGTCTGGATGTTGACTTATTAATAGATTTCAGTGCCTCCCATGGATTTTCCCATCTTCGATTCTCTGCAATCGGAAATACTGCCATTAAGTCCAACATTCCACTGCTGAATGCAAGACCGCTGGAACTACCGCATTGCAGGGTTGAGAGACCTTTATCGGCGGCATACAATGAAGCTGCCATTCCCGTCATCCCTGCACCAATGACAACCACATCATACAAAATCTTTTCGTTATCTTCGCCCATTAACTATCATTCCTCCAAACCAAAAAGACCGCAGTGCATAGCCTCCGAAAGTTCAGCCTGCGCCAGCTGATCGCCCCAGAGCACAGCATGCTGTCCTACCCACCTGTCTTGTACAAACCTCTTCAGAGAGTCGATGCCTTGACTCTCGCTCAAAACTCCCCTGTTGTACAAATGAGCCATCAATCGAATACTGCAAAATGATCCTTGACACGATCCTTTGCCAACGCGACTACGTAACCCGATCGCCTTGAGATTCTTATGTCCGTTATTATGACCACCGTTCTCCAAAATGCTGTCAATTGCCTTTTTTGAAACCATCTCGCATTCGCACAACAACATATCATCCTGTTCATGGTGACGTAACCATATTTTTGGAGACACACCGGGATAGGTCCAACTGGTTGATGACGCCAAATCCAAATGAAGCCGTCCAGTCGTACAAGGCTTGTTTATAGATAGCTTTTGACATACCAGATCAGCTGTCTTTTCAGCCATATAACGGTATGTCGTTAGTTTTCCGCCGGTAATGGTTACAAAATTTTCCACGTTGTCTTTTGAATGATCGAACAATTCAAACTCCCGACTGGCGGAACGATCATTGCTGTTGCCACCTTCTTGCATAATCAAAGGACGAACCCCGGCATAAGCCCTGATACAGCGCGTATTCTCCAATGCAGGTACTACAGGGGAAAGCTCATCAACAATATAATCCACCTCGGGCACACGAGGCCAATAGTCTTTTAGTGAATCTATCCTGGAAGAGGTGGTTCCCAATATAGACACGGTACCACCAGGCACAACTATATCCGCATCAGATGGAGGCCTAAGCCGGTTGATCACCTGACCGGTCAGCCTGTAATTAGTAATTAGCAATGTGCCTTTGGAATAGATCATTTTAACATCAATCCCTGCCAGAGCTGTAATCATTCCTGACCAAACTCCCGCCGCATTGACAACAATCTCCGGCACAATCAGCACGGTTTCACCGGTATCTCGTTTCAAAGCTTTAAGCGACTGTATTTTACCGTTCTTTTTGTTTATTTCTGTAATTTCGGTGTTTAAATGAAAGCTTGCGCCGTTGTGTTTTGCTTCGTTTATGTTGGCCAGGGATAATCCAAATGGATCGATAGTGGCATCTTCAACCGCATAGGCCGCAATCATCTTATTTGACAGCTTTGGCTCCATTTCCAAGGCCTCAGCTGTCGAAAGCTTTCTGCACGTAACCCCAGCCTTGGAACAATATTCCGGAAAATCGGCAATAAATTTATCGTCGTCTCCGGGCATAGCCACAAAAATACCCCCGGTCTCTTCAATCAATTCCGGGACCAACTGCTTTAACAAGGTGTTTTCCTTCTGGCATTGAGCAGCACTTAGCGGATCATTGGATACATATCGGGCGCCGCTGTGTAGTAATCCATGATTACTGCCGGATGCACCGGCGTTTACATCCTTACGTTCCACCAAAGTGCATTGAAGACCCCTCAGGGAAAGATCTCGAGCAAGACCGGTTCCAGTAACTCCTCCTCCGATTATTAACACCTGGGTTGTGATTTTTTGAACAGATTCGGCCATGTGTGGAATTTTATCCTTATGTTCGTTTATGAACAACTTGCAAAACAGGGTATCAAGCTTGGTTTATATAGTATTAGAGTAGTTCCCACAGCAAACTATAGTCAAACATCTGGATCAACTGCAAGAAAAAAATGTTCATTTCTTTTCATTTTCGACCATTTATCTTCGTATTCTCATATTAATCCCATTTTAAACAGGCCTATCTTATCCCGAATGAGGCCGTGATACTAAAAACCTCGTTCTTCACTACAAATTATTCCATTGCTGCCAACCGTGATCCTTCCTTGAGATCGCAAGTTTCGCTGACCACTTCGCTCTTTGAACCCCTGAGGTGAATCCGTTGTTTCGCTTCTTGATTCACCCTACAGTAAAATGCCAAATACCTGGCTTTGCGCGAAGTGTTAAATAGATTGTAGGGTGGATCAAGCGAAGCGGATCCACCAGCTTGAATTATCAGACTGTCTAAAAGCGAATCACCTATATCTTAATGTTGTTATGTGAAAAAAAATATTCAGAGAAAATTCTCCTTATCTGCCGACCTGTAATCTCCATTTGAGTCTTGAGTGTAATTATCTGTTATTAATGAATATAACTCCAGAATAGATCCCAATCGAAATAATCCAAAGATCACTAATCCGGTGAGAATTGGCTTCATAAAAATATTGACAGAATAGATAGTCAACGTTCAGTTTGGGTCAACAAAATAACAATTTGATCGAATTCGAAAAAAACCGGTTGCATTGGTATAGTTTGTATGCTAGGCATTGGCTATACTAGAATGTTAAAATTATGTAAATTTGCTGACCCAGTGCATTCAGACCAATTGATCGGGCAGTTTTTTTTTGAATCAAATTGCTCGTTTCTATACGATTAAGGCGATATTTTCAGCTCTAAAAAAGTGACTGTTTTTAATCATAGATTCATCTGATCTACAAAACCAAATTGGACCTCTTAAATGTCATTACATTTAGATAGAATACACGTTAAGTATAAAAATCAACCCATTCTTTATGAGACCGATCTGAAATTTGAAGCCAACAGCTTCAATATCCTGCTTGGGGCCACAGGTGCCGGGAAAACCTCATTAATACGGTTGATTGCAGGGTTGGACACGCCGACCAAGGGACGGATTCTCTTTAACGGAAAAGACGTGACCAACCTTCATGTTAGGAAAAGAAACAATTCGGTGGTTTACCAGCAGTTTATTAATTATCCATCAATGAATGTGTTCGATAATATTGCCTCATCCCTTAAAATGAAAGGGTTGCCCAAAGATGAGATCACCGAAAAAGTTGAAAAGGTGATGGATACATTGCAAATCTCCAGGTTTCGCAAAAGAAAGCCGGATGAACTCTCAGGCGGGCAGCAACAGCGTCTTGCCATTGCCAGGGCATTGGTCAAGGATTCCGATATCATTTTGTTGGACGAACCTCTCGTTAACCTGGACTACAAGCTAAGAGAAGACCTGCGAAACGAGATCCGGGAGATTTTTAAACAGAAAGGTACCATTGTCTTTTATGCAACCACAGAACCGGAAGAACCGTTACTGCTGGGCGGTAAAGTTGTTGTGATGGAAGAAGGCAGGGTTCTGCAATATGGACCGACTCGGGAGGTGTATGATCACCCCAACCATATTAATGTGGGAAGAATATTCAGTTATCCAAAAATGAACATGGCTGAATGTGAATTGAAAGAAGGGTTTCTGCAGATCACACCGAACCTGAAGGTCAAAGCTTCCGAACGATTCAAAGACATTACTCCGGGAAAATACATTATGGGCGTCAGAGCTCACCATCTTATTCTTTCTTCCGAAAACTCGGAACGAAGTCTTGAGTTGGAAGTCAACCTGGCCGAGATAAACGGATCAGATACCCTGGTTCATTTGAACAACGGAAAAAGCATTGAATGGATCATGCATCTGGACAGGATTTATAACTTTTCCTT
Source organism: Pseudomonadota bacterium (assembly GCA_022360105.1). The sequence goes on along the minus strand of JAKSDL010000238.1, from coordinate 5,438 downwards.
ACAGCAAAAAGTCCAGGTTGATATCAAAGAAAACTCGATTTTCCTGTTTGACGACTCAGGAAAGCTACTTAGTTCACCCAACCAATAACGATTTCCCGACAATGGCAAAAATTGAATTCAGAGATATAGCTCATACCTATGCAAGCGGCAAAGAAGTTGAAACAGCGGATTACGCATTGCACAGGATGAATCAAACTTGGGATGACGGCAAGGCATATGCTTTGTTGGGTCCATCCGGATGTGGCAAGACTACCCTCCTGAATGTCATCTCCGGGCTGTTGACACCAAAGGAAGGCCAGGTTCATTTCGACGGACGTGATGTGACAACGCTCTCTCCTGAAGAAAGAAATGTTGCACAAGTCTTTCAATTTCCTGTTGTCTACGACACGATGTCGGTTTATGACAACCTGGCTTTCCCTTTGAAAAACAGGGGATTCAACTCAAACGAGATACCCGGCATCGTAAACTCGGTGGCAGAAGTACTTGATGTCGAAAGTATGTTGAGAAAACGTGCCAGCGGTCTGAACGCAGAAGATAAACAGAAAATATCGCTGGGACGAGCCCTGGTGAGATCAGATGTATCAGCGATTTTGTTTGATGAAGCGTTGACGATGATCGATCCCCATCAAAAATGGCTGCTACGCCGGAAGCTAAAAGAGATTCATCAAAAATTCGACCACACCATGATTTATGTGACGCACGATCAAAGCGAAGCACTGACCTTTGCAGATGAAATAGTGGTCATGGATGAAGGTAGAATTTTACAGGTTGGAAAACCGGAAGAGCTTTTTGAAAGACCGGCACACAAGTTTATCGGCTATTTTATTGGTAGTCCCGGCATGAATTTCCTGCCCTGCAAACTGGAAGGTAAAAAGCTCTGGTTTCAGAACTTCTCCATTAACATTAATGATTTTGAACCGGAAAAAATAAAGCAGAATGACAAGCTTGAGATCGGCATACGACCCGTTTATTTAGAACTCCATGATACCGCAAATGAGGATAGAATTGAGATCGAAATCGAACAGGTCCATGAAATGGCGTGGGCAAAACATGTCCAGGTAAATCTTAAAGGGCATACGCTTCATGTCAAGGTTCCCGAAGACCAGCCGATTAACGAGAAAAACCGCTTTCTTAGCTTTCATCCCGAAAACGTTCGGGTTTACGCAAACGAACATTTAATCCACTAAATAGGCATGAACAAACCCACAAATAACAAGGCCTGGTTTCTCGTTATCCCAGTATTCATCCTGGTGGCCATTACGGCAATTCTGCCTTTGATGACCGTAGTGAATTACTCGGTGCAGGATATATTTGGACCCGGCCAACGTGTATTCGTTGGTACCGAATGGTTTGAGGAAACTTTGGCCAACCCTAGGCTGCACGATGCGCTTATACGGCAATTCATGTTTTCTTTCATGGTCTTGCTGGTTGAAATTCCCCTGGGAGTTTTGGTTGCACTGGCGATGCCCAAAGAAGGTAAAGGCGTGGCGATCTGCCTGGTAACTGTAGCACTGCCGCTGCTCATTCCCTGGAATGCTATCGGAACGATTTGGCAGATTTTTCTTCGACCGGATATTGGATTGTTAGGATCATTTATTAACAGCATCGGGATTCCGTTTGATTATACAGCAACTCCCCTCGGTTCCTGGATTGCAGTGATGTTGATGGAATTCTGGCATTGGACACCATTGGTCATCCTTCTGGCTTATGCAGGCCTGCAGGCCATACCCGAAGCATATTATCAGGCAGCACGAATTGACGGGGCTTCAGCCTGGGCAACCTTTCGCTATATTCAATTGCCAAAATTAAGAGGCGTACTGACGATTGCAGTGCTTCTCAGGTTCATGGACAGTTTCCTGATCTATGCGGAACCGTTTGTGCTCACCGGAGGCGGACCCGGTAATTCCACAACATTTTTATCAATCTATCTTTATAAATTAGCTTTGGGTCAGTTTGACCTGGGACCGGCGGCATCGCTATCACTGATATATTTTTTGATCATACTGCTGTTTAGCTGGCTGTTTTATCAAGCATTGCAAAAAGTCGGAACGGGAGATTAACAATGAATATCAAGAAGAGAACCTTGGGGTTGATCCTCTATCTCGTATTACTGATGCTACCCATTTATTGGATGCTCACAATGTCTCTGCAGACCAATGCAGACATTCTGGGTTCCTTTAATCTGTATCCCAAAAACCTGACTTTTCAGAATTACATCAATATTTTTACGGATAGTTCCTGGTATTCCGGGTATATCAACTCAATCACCTATGTAACCATCAACACGGTTATATCTTTGATCGCAGCATTACCTGCAGCTTATGCGTTTTCCCGGTTTAATTTTCTTGGGGACAAGCACATGTTTTTCTGGCTGCTGACAAACAGAATGGCTCCTCCGGCGGTATTCGCCCTGCCCTTTTTCCAATTGTACTCAACTGTTGGACTGATCGACACCCACATTGCTGTTGCCATCTCACACTGCCTGTTCAATGTTCCGCTGGCTGTTTGGATTTTGGAAGGATTTATGTCCGGGGTACCAAGAGAGATTGACGAAATGGCTTATCTGGATGGTTACGGCTTGCCACGATTTTTTCTGTTCATCTTTATTCCGGTTATCCGCACGGGGATTGGTGTAACAGCATTTTTCCTCTTTATGTTTTCCTGGGTGGAATTGTTGATTGCCAAAACGTTAACAACCACTGCCGCTAAACCGATTCAATCCACCATGACAAGAACTATTGGCGCTTCAGGTCTCGACTGGGGACAGTTGGCTGCTGCAGGTGTACTGACGATTGTACCGGGAATGCTGGTTATCTGGTTTGTAAGAAACTACATCGCCAAGGGATTTGCCCTGGGAAGAGTATAAGGGAGACTGATTATGAGTTTGGAATGGATGGCGTGGACCTTGCCCACAGCGGTGTTTTTTATCACCATAGGGGTAATATTAATAGGAATGTTTATCTGGCAGCTGATTTCTCCCACGCATGAGACAAGAGGTTTTCTGCCGATAGAAACCACACGGGGTGATAGATTATTCATTGGATTACTCGGATCTGCCTATATCCATCTGGCATGGATAGGACTGACCGATTTCACAATTTGGATCGCCCTGGTGATTTCTGTCGTTTATGCTGTTGTTTTAATGAAATTCGGGTAAGATAACCAAAATTTTGTTGTCTCGCCAATTATTCGCTTAACCGGTATGGGACTCAAACCAGTCTTAGACGATTTTGAGCCTGCTTCTCACGAATCACTAGAGGAAATGTTTAAAAGCCAAGATTTTGAACCAAGTGTTGGTTTTTAAGCAGATTCGCATCAGACTCAGCCCTTCGGTCTGTCGAATCATTAAACAAAGAAGGGAAGTTCATAAGGAGAAGAGAATATGGGAAATAAAACCCGCTGGATGCCGCTCTTCTGTGCGGCTGTAACCATGTTGGTCAGTTTTGCTCTGGCAGGAAGCACTGCGGTTTTCGCCCAGAGCATGAGTGCAGCAAAGAAGTGGATTGATAAGGAGTTTCAGCCTTCCACTCTTTCAAAAGCACAACAACTCAAAGAAATGGAATGGTTTATGAACGCCGCTAAACCATTCAGAGGCATGTCTATTAAAGTAGTTTCCGAAACGATCCCCACCCACGAATACGAATCCAAAGTTTTAGCTAAGGCTTTTGAAGAAATTACCGGAATTAAAGTCGCTCACGACCTGATTCAGGAAGGTGACGTGATTGAAAAGCTTCAGATTCAATTTCAATCCGGTAAAAATGTATACGATGCCTATATTAATGACTCCGATTTGATTGGAACTCACTTCCGCTCCGGGCAGGTGGTAAACCTGACCGATTGGATGGCCGGCGAGGGAAAAGACGTTACCCTGCCTACCCTGGATGTGGACGATTTTATGGGTAAATCCTTTACCACCGCTCCGGATGGAAAACTCTATCAACTACCGGATCAGCAGTTCGCAAACCTTTACTGGTTCCGCTATGACTGGTTTAAGAGAGCCGACTTCAAAAAGAAGTTCAAATCAATCTATGGTTATGAGCTAGGTGTTCCCGTAAACTGGTCTGCTTATGAAGATATCGCCGAGTTCTTTGGTGAGCATATCAAGGAAATTGACGGCAAGAAAATCTATGGTCATAACGACTATGGTAAAAAAGCTCCGGATCTGGGCTGGCGATTTACTGATGCCTGGTTGTCCATGGCTGGTGCCGGTGACAAAGGTATTCCAAATGGAAAGCCTGTTGATGAGTGGGGAATTCGTGTTGAAGGTTGTCACCCTGCAGGTGCTTCAGTTGAACGTGGTGGTGCAGCAAACGGACCTGCCGCCAAATATGCTCTTAGAAAGTACATGGAGTGGTTAAGAAAGTATGCTCCTCCAGGCGCCCTGGGAATGGACTTTTATCAGTATCTACCTGTATTGGCAAAAGGACACGTTGCTCAACAAATGTTCTGGTACACGGCGTTCGTATCCGATATGGTTGCTCCTGGTCCTACAGTTAACAAAGACGGAACTCCCAAATGGAGAATGGCTCCCTCCCCACACGGACCATACTGGGAAGAAGGTATGAAGCTTGGTTATCAGGATTGTGGTTCCTGGACACTGTTGAAGAGTACACCGGTTGAGCGAAGAAAAGCCGCCTGGCTGTTTGCTCAGTTCGTAGTTTCCAAAACTGTGTCCTTGAAAAAGGCTCACCATGGGTTGACCCCAATTCGCGACAGCGATATTCGGCATAAGTCGTTTACAGAAAGAGCACCAAAGCTTGGCGGTCTGGTTGAATTCTACCGAAGTCCTGCTCGTGTAGCCTGGACACCAACAGGAACTAACGTACCTGACTATCCAAAGCTTGCTCAGTTATGGTGGCAAAATATCGGTGAAGCGGTTGCCGGTGAAGTGACTGTGGATAGAGCCATGGATAACCTGGCCAAAGAACAGGACAGAGTTCTACAAAGACTTGCAAGAGCCGGCGTTCAAAAAGAATGCGGTCCTAAACTGAACAAAAAGCGTAAAGCTTCATACTGGTTGAACAAACCAGGTTCACCCAAGGCTAAACTGAAAAATGAAAAGCCCCAGGGCGAAACCGTTGACTATGATAAACTGATCGCTGCCTGGAAAGCCGGCAGGGTTAAATAATTAGGTCGACAAAGATCCCGGACCAAGGTCTTGCTCAAAACAAAACAGGATTGTGCGGCTTGAAGTGCCACACAATCCTGTTCATTCCCAATTGAATTTTCTTTTTATTCTTTTTAGCTGTTCCCCGCCGTAATTTGCCTAATTCTGCGCATCACCCATAAAATGTCTTAGCATGTCGACAATGGTATCAACCTGCATAGTAACGAGAAAGAAGTAAAACGCAGAGCTCATCCATCTCCGGGCAAACTGCTCCGACTGCTGAAGAATCTCAGTCTACCCACACGGAACAAACGATCTCTCGATTTTTTTT
>JAKSDL010000219.1 GCA_022360105.1 Pseudomonadota bacterium | reverse complement strand
TGTTCAATCCCTGATGGGGGCAAGAGAAAATTCGAGGGAGATAGACATGAAAGAAAAAAGAGCTGGTCGTTTACATAAGCTCTGGTTGGTATTGCTAATGAGCTGTTTATTGGGATTGGTCAGCACCTCTGCCACAGCCCAAAGAAAGATAAAGGTTCCGAAGTCCAAAATCGGTGCGACACACCACACTCACAGTACGGGTGATTTTGAACTGGATGAAAAAGCATCGACCTCTGATGGAAGCATTTCCAGCCCGTTAGTTGGTTTTGCCTTGTTTTACGAACGTCTATTTCTGGATAAATTCAGCGCCGGATTTAAATATGGATACGGTTTGGAAAGAAGCATGGAAACGACGGTCGGAACAAACGATTTGGAAATTCTGGAAACAGCTTCGTTTTGGTCTTTGGAATTCAGGGCCTTTGTCAAGGACAATATTCGTCCCGGCTTAAAACCTTTCCTGGGTGTTGCTTATGGCAACTATTCCGTAAACTCAACGATTACCATCATTCCTTCGGCGGGTGCTGAAACTGAAGAGGAAACGTCTGCAACCATTCCCTTCACCATGCTTTCATTTGGCGCCGACTATACCTTTGGATTCGGTGGAATCAGACTGGAAGTCGGGCAAACAACTGGTAAAAGAAACGACCTGGATGGCAGCGACACCTATCGTGTAACCTATAATTATGACGGCTCGATCGTAGGAATTTCCGTCTATTCATTTTTCTAGACCAAACAACTCCCTCTGGATAGTCATATCGAACATGCCAACTCAAGGTATGTTCGATTTCTATCTTTCATTCTAGCTATTTGGCTCTTTCTCCAACCAGTGAACATCGCAGTACACACCAAACTTGCTGCCAAACTCCTTAAAGACGGCTGCTTCCTTAAAATCATGTGTTGCGTAAAAATCGAATGGGCCTGGATTAGGCCAGGTTATTCCAGCATAAGCCCTGTGCAAATCTAACGCAGGAAGGTCCTTATCCTGATCTTCTCGTACAACTATTTCCATTGCTGCTTGTTCGGATCTTAAAGGATAACGGTCTCGTTGAGTTCCATAAGCTTTACTTCCGTGCCCGGGCATTCCCTTTTAACACCGGCAATAAAAGGTTCAATGTCAACCATTGAGGAAATCGGAGGAAAAAAATTGTCGTGGTGATGTGGAATAACAATACTGGGTTGAGTTACGTGGACATATTCAAGGGCTATGTTGCAGATATCAGTGTGACCTTGCAGGGGCACCAGCAGAACATCAGTGTGTTTACTTGCCAGTTTTTCCATTTCTTCGGCAGGGGAACCACCACTACCAAAAAAATGAATGATCTTTCCTTCGAGGTTCAGGCGCCAACTTAACACCTCTCCGGCAGGATAGTCCCTCCAAAGATTCAAATGTTTTAAAAACTTGAATTTTCCCTGCCACAAGGTTTTTAGTACCAGCTTGCGATCGAATACAACATGCTCACTAAAAAAAGCTTCAGCCTGGCCGGAATGGAATTCAACCATATACCCATCCACATCCACTTCATTGTATTGTTCCCGCTTTAACCCCTTTTCCAGAAGTTTATACCCAACTTCCCTGGAACAAAATACAGCAGCATTTGTTTTTTCAGCAATGATAGGGACATCCATGACATGATCGAAATGACCGTGCGATAGAAAAATCAGCTCACCTTCATGAATGGCTTCCGGTTTTAAATATTGCAGGGGTCTGGCATCCTCATTCCGGGATAAAAAAGGATCGATCAAAATGACTTTTCCACCAGATTTAATTCGAAAACCGGCAGCTCCCCACCAAGTCAGCTCCATGTGACTCTCCACTAATTGATTTAAGCGTAGCTGTATCCGCTCATATTATCCGGTCAAAAATGAAATGTCAGCTACGAAGTAAACCGACTAAAATCTTGAATGGAGAGAAGGAGATTTTGAAAGGATTGAAACAAACTTCATCAGTAAAACATACCTTTTGTTAGATAAAATTGACCTGTTGAATGGCTTCAGTCTGCATTAATTCTTTTTGCAGGTGATGCTTTAGCGCCTCTTCTTTTATTGGTTCGAACATTGTGATGGGAAACCCTTCGTCACTGGTATTTCCCTTCCAATCCAAAATATACCCATGAACCGTGGCATAAGCACATCCACCCGTGCCACAGCAAGTGGTATCCATAACGCCATAACCCACGGTAATCAGGACCTCCCTCTCTTCAACCGGAAGTTTTATTTCCTTTGTCACCGCGTAATGCCCTCCAATTGCCGTAATTTCCTTATTTAAACCTTGATGAACATATTTTAAGACCAAATCATACTCCCATATCTGAACTGGAGGTCGATATTTTAAAAAGTTTTTGTCGGCAGAAGTCAAGCTTTTCAGTAAAAAGATCACATCGGGATACCATCATGTTATAGTAAATTATTATAACGGATTAAGCAGGAATTTGGAGAGAAATTGCCGTCATAAAACGAACGAACGTTCGATTTATCATTGACAGCTTTTTACTGTCTTTGTAAGAAGAAAAGACGTATATGAAGAATTAAGGTTTACTATATTATAGTAAAAATACGTTTAATGCAAACAAACCTGCTGGACCCCTATTACCTCCGATTTTAACAGGGGGTACAGCAAAAACCAATTTGACAATTGCAATGAATTTTTCTGAATTTCAAAAAAGTATTCAACGTTATCGAAAAAGCAATGCCAAGGACGCTATCACTGAAAACCGCAAGGACATTCGAGTAAAAAAGGAAAAGACTGTTGCCAAGAATCTCCAGAGAATTTTTGAAGCGACCCTGAAAATCGGTAATAAAAAAGGTTTTCAGGCAATGAGCATGCGGGATTTGAGTGATGAAACAGGTCTCAGCATGGGTGCTTTGTATGCCTATTTCACCAGCAAAGAGAACCTGCTGGTTATGCTGCAGCGAAATGGACGCGACAGTTTTCAAAAAATCCTTGAGGACTGTATTGAACCCACTGCCAGGCCTTTGGAAAATTTACGAAAACTGATTAAAACTCATATTTTTATGAGCGAAGCCATGCAGCCATGGTTTTATTTCACCTACATGGAAGGAAAAAACCTCAAAAAGAATGAGAGAAAAATCGCTGTGGAACATGAATTACACAGTGACGGTATTTTATCCAACGTGCTCAAGCAAGGAGAGGATGAAGGAACTTTCAAAATACAACCTCATTCCCTGACAGCTGCATTAATCAAATCGATGTTAAACGATTGGTATCTGAAACGGTGGAAATATGCGAAACTTAAGATTTCCGTAGATGAGTATGCCGATTATGTTATCGACCTGGTCGAATCGTTTTGTTTGACCGCGTCGGAGCAGTTAGAGGAAGTTGCAGAGAGCTAGGTTATTCCCAGATGCCTGTTCGAATCGATTCCCATGTTCACATCATGCCTCCCTGGCGATTAAAAGCCCTCGTCCGGTGGATTTTAAAAGCCTATCCCAATCACCCGGTTGAGGATAGCATTTCCGCCACCGATATTCTTTCCCATCTCAAAACCCTTGATATCACACATTTCTTTAATTTTATCTATCCTCTGACAGTAGAGGAAACGGAAGGACTGAACCGGTTCAATAGCGAATTCTGTGCTAAAACACCGGGAGCAATTCCCTTTGCAAGCATGCATCCGGAAACTGCTGAAAAAGCCTCTTATGCCGAAAAACTAATGGGAGACGGATCCTTCGTTGGATTTAAATTTCATCCATTTGTTCAGAAATTTGAGCCCTGGGACAAACGCATGGATTTTCTCTACCTGTCCCTGCAGGAAATGAAAAAACCGGTATTTTTTCATACCGGTTTTGAGTTGTTCTACGGTCAGAAGATGCCCATTGCCGACTTGGTCAAGCTGGTCAAGCGCTACTCCGCGCTTCCCATGGTATTTGTTCATATGGCATTTCCCGATTGCCTCTCCTGCTTTGATCTTCTGGAAGATTACCCTGAACTCTACCTGGATGCTACCAATGTACTCGCTTTTTTTCGTCCTGAATTTAAAGGATTTGTGAAATCCCTGCCCGGACAGTATCGATTTATGGATCAGCTACTTGAAGGGATTGAAAAACACAGCGACAGAATTATGTATGGATCTGATTACCCGGTTGGCATGGGAGCATTGGAAGATATTTACAAAGATCTGGATCAGTTATCGCTTTCAGACAAAGCTAAAAAGGATCTGCGCACCGATACTGCCCAAAAATTCGTTAATCGCTTTCAACCCGATTTTAACTGGGACCTCAAACTACAATAGATTAATAATGGCTTTATGATTTTCGTTGCTTGTATTCCTCCAAGACAAGCGGAATAAAGTCTGCCACATCTTCCACCACACAAATATCCGCAAGCTGGAAAAACGGCGAGTTTGTGTCTTTGTTAATCGCCACAACATATCCCGATTCTCTCATCCCCGCTGTGTGCTGGTACATACCCGAAATGCCGCACGCAATGTACAAATCCGGCTTGACCGAAGCACCGGTTATGCCCACTTGCTGATCATACTCCAGCCAACCGATATCACAGAGGGGGCGGGAGCCTGCCACGGCCGATCGTTTGAACAGGTCGGCAAATTCCCCGATGAGCCTTAAATTGTCTTCTTCCTCTATCCCTCTGCCTGCAGCAACAATTACTTCGGCTTCTTTCAATGCAGAAACATCTGCAGCCGATTCCTTTAGCTCTAAAAATTCAGCTTTCTCCTCAACCGCTTCAAATTTTCGTTTGATTACATGGGGATCTGACTGCTTGTCCAGCTCCGGTAACCCAAAGGCTCCGGCTTGAACCGTTATAAAAACCCGCTCCGAATGACTTTCCATAGTGGTTACCAGCTTGCCTCCGGCCACAGTTCTCTCGAATACCAACTGATCATTGTCCATACCGATTGCTTCGATTGATGTTATACAGGCTGCTTGGAGCCGGACTGACATCGCCGGGAGCATTTCCGCATTAAACGTGGAATGACAGGCAATCAGGAAATGAAACGGTGTATCGTCAAACAATTCAGTCAAGGCTGATTTAACACTTTGGGTGTGATTGGCGTATTCTTCCGGCAAAGAGATTGCAACGGTTGCCATGCCTGTGAGTCTGGAGAACTCTGTTGCCGGGGATTCCGGGTTAGAGTTTACTATTACAGCCGTCGCATCAATGTTTTCAAGTTTTGCCAGTTCACCAACTACAGACAACAGTTCATATGAAGCGGATGTTATCCTGCCTTGCTCATGATCTATTAATAGAATGCATCGTTTCATGATTTTCACTTAAAAAGTGATTTTTCCGTTA
>JAKSDL010000215.1 GCA_022360105.1 Pseudomonadota bacterium | reverse complement strand
TTTCAAGGAACAGAGACAAAATACTTGACGGATTTATTTTAACTATGAACTTTCAGTCTTCAGTCTTCAGTCTTCAGTCTTCAGTCTTCAGTCTTCAGTCTTCAGTCTTCAGTCTTCAGTCTTCAGTCTTCAGTCTTCAGTCTTCAGGATGGCAGCATTCATGTGAACGATAGCAGCAGCGGCATTGCGGCTTCAATAGTTGAATCGGCGATTTCTCCATAGCAGTGTTATCCTATTCTTCGATGATGGCAACCGGACGGGTCCAACCGGCGGAAGCTGCCTTAATCTTAACCGGGAAGCATGCCACTTTAAAACCGTAGGGTTTTGGAATTTTATCCAGGTTGGTCATTTTTTCCATGTGGCAGTAACCTTTTTCTATTCCTGCGAAGTGAGCTTCCCAGATGATACTCGGATCACCATTTTGTTTGAATTCTTCCGCGAGATACGGCAAAGGGCGATCCCAAGACCAGGCGTCAATGCCTACAACTTTGATTCCCTGGTCCAATAAATACAGTGTGGATTCCCTGGTCATCCCTGCACCTTTGAAAAGATATTCCGGTTTCCCCCAGAACTCGTCGGCACCAACATGAATCAAAACAATATCTTTTGGTTTCAACTGGTAGCCAATGCGTTTAAGTTCATTTTCAACATCTTCAGCTGTAATTGCTTCTCCATCAGCTTTTTGGGTGAAGTTTAGCACGACACCATCACCAAAACACCAATCCAGGGGAATTTCATCGATTGTTAAAGCTCGCTTTCCCTTATCCATTTTTGGATGATAGTGATAAGGGGCATCCAGGTGAGTACCGGAATGTGTCGTGAGTGACACCAATTCCAATGCCCATCCTTTCCCATCCGGAAGTTGTTCTTTTTCAACACCGGGGAAGAACTGCAACATCTGGTCAGCACCCATGGTGTGATCTATATAGGCGATCTGTGGGATCATCTCCGGAGGGTCACTGGGAAGGTCCGGTTCGATGTCTATGCTCAAGTCGATGTATCGAGTGGTCATGTCAGCTCCTTGCTTAATGTGATAGTTATGGCAGCAGATGTTGGTTGTAACGGACAAAAGCCAATTCAAAATATCCTGAAGTGGATAACTTTTTCAGTTTTGAAAGCCAACCAGCTGAATTATAAAACGTTGTGAAGACTTAGCACAAGGACAATTGCTTTTATCTTATCAGCGAGATGAAGCCGGAATAATATCAGCCTGCTCTTGAGCTTGAGGAAAAAGTTTTTAAAGGGTGGAGCTTCTCTTGACTTCAAATGGGAGTCTCTTTAGGTTGGTAGCATACCAACTGAAATAGTTGCAATCATCCTTCCCAAAATACTCATTTTGATAATCAGGTGAACTCAATGTCCGACAGCTATCAACGCAATGAATATGTATCCCGAATCAACAGGGTGATAGACTATATTGAGAGTAATCTTGATCAGGACCTTTCCCTGGCTGTTTTGGCAAAGGTAGCGAATTTTTCACCTTTTTATTTCCATCGTATTTTCCGGGCCATGGTTGATGAACCGCTAAATCAGTTCATTCAAAGAGTGAAAATCGAAAAATCAGCCACTCAACTTATTGCCAATCCGGGAAAGTCGATCACTGAAATAGCCCTGGATTACGGGTATTCCAGCTCCGCATCCTTTGCACGCATTTTCAAAGATCGATTCCAAATGAGCGCCAGTGACTATAGAAAATCTCACCAGGAGAAAAATAGCAAGATTGGACAAATCGATAGCAATAATCAGCAAAGGTTGAGCAAGATACAGCAAGACAAGTACAAGGTTTCCAGTCATTTTGAACCTGTAACCAATCAATTCAAATGGAGGATAAAAATGACCGGATTCAAGGATATACATGTTGAAGTCAAAGATATGCCCGAGTTTAACGTTGCCTATGTCAGGCACATCGGACCCTATGCAGCAGATGAGGATTTGTTCAGGGGCCTGTTTGAGCGCCTCATGAAATGGGCCATGCCCAGGGATTTATTTAAACCGGGTAAAACCACCTTTCTGTCAGTGTATCACGATGATCCTAAGATAACTGATGAGAATAAGCTCCGTGTCAGTGCTTGTCTGACAGTTCCTGAAGGAACTGAAACGGAAGGCGAGGTTGGTCAGATGGTAGTGCCGGGAGGTAAATTCGCTGTTGCCTCCTGTGAAATTAATGTCGATGAATACGAACAGGCCTGGAATGCCTTAATTGGAGGCTGGATGCCTGACAGCGGCTATCAACCCGATGACAGGCTCTGTTATGAGATCGCACGAAACAATCCGGATGAACACCCAAAAAAAATGCATATTGTAGATATCTGCGTGCCGGTTAAACCACTTTGACAATTTAGGGTTTAAGATTTTCTATCGTGTGAAAGCTGTGCTTTCTGTTTTATATTTATGGAGGGCTTGGTTGCGATGTTTCGTTCTTATTTTTAAAGGGTGACTCTAAGCTAATTTCATTTTGTAGAGAAATATTGAACGAGACAATGTCATTCTGAGGAGGAACGACGAAGGGTCTCTCGGGGGCTCTGACAGATCCTTCACTTCCGTTCAGGATGACAGACAGTCCCATTCCTTTTAACCATATGATATGAAGCCCCTTTGGGGGTAAAAAAACAACTACTAAATTACAGACGCCAGAATCCCCACTCCTTTTTCGATTCTACCCGGATCCAACATGCCATAGCCGATAATGATGGTGTCGTCGTAAAATCCTGGTCTTATCGCATGTTCTTCTACCGGATAAACCTTAATCCCCTTGGCTTCCAGTTTCTTAAGCAATTCGTCATTAAATTTCACACCGGGGAATTTGGCTGCCAGGTGAAGTCCTGTTGCACTGCCAAGAATTGATATCTTGTCACCAAACCGTTTTTTTAGTGATCGAACCAACACCTCCCTCTTTCTATGTTGTATCTTTTTCATTTTAGCCACATAACGGGCGAAATTTCCCTTTTTTATGAATCTGGCAAGCACCAACTGATCCATGGTGGCGTTGTGAAGATCCGTGAACCACTTTAGTTGACGGCCGTGTTCGATTAACTCTTCCGGCAAAATGATGTAACCCGTGCGAATGGAGGGGCACAGTGTTTTGCTAAAGGTACCCAGGTATATCACTCGCTTGGGATTCAATCCCTGGATAGAATTTACAGGCATGGCATCATATCGAAACTCACTGTCGTAATCATCCTCCACCAGATAGGTGTTTGTTTCCGAGACAAAATTCAATAATTCAACCCGGCGTTGAATGGGCATGGTCATGCCCAAGGGGAATTGATGGGAAGGAGTGACATAGATAAATAATGGTTTGGGAAATTTTTCCAGATCTTTTGTGATTAATCCGCAATCATCCACTCCTACAGGGTGAATGATACCACCAAAACCCTCGATAATAAAACGAATGTCACGGGTTATGGGATCTTCCAGAATGACGTTTTTATTGGGACTGTGAAGCATGATTCGACTAACCAAACCTATTGCCTGGGTGGTACCGGCTGTAACCAATACCTGCTCTGCATGACAACGAACCCCCCTGTGAACTCGCACATACTCGGCAATAGCCTCCCTTAACTCCATCCTGCCTTCCGGTGAACCGTAGGCAAGCTGCGCCGGAGTAGCTTCCTGATAGACATCCCTTGTGAACCTGATCCATTGGTTGATTGGAAACTGGCTCAAGTCAGGAATACCGGATCGAAAATCGATAATATCGGGATCGAAGGGTTTGAAACCTATCGGTTTAATCTCCTTAAACGATGGTGAGTCGTTGGCCGCATAAACAGCCCCGGCTGCCACATAAGTTCCCGAACCTGTTCTCGATTCTATATATCCCTCGGCAGTCAATTGATCGTACGCTTCCAATACCACGTTTCGGGAGACGCCAAGCTCATTGGCCATGATTCTAGTGGACGAAAGTTTGTACCCCTCAGGTAACACGCCACTGAGAATTCTTTGTTGCATTTGCTCGTAAAGCTGTCTGGTAAGAGACTTTTTCAAGCTTCGGTTTAGTGAAATGACGGGCATAATAAGTCTGGGAAAATTGGTACCATAGAATTACGAATGATTTGGATCTACACCATACCAATTTTCTTCTTTAAAGTATAGTCATTAAGGAGGATATCATGGACCTATCGACAAACTTAAAGACTCAATCACATCGTCAAACATATTGGATTGGTACGCTTGAAATTATATTGGCGTTTTCTTTGGCTGGCAGCAGTCTTGTGGTAGCAAAGATACTTTCTGTGCGTGTTCCGGTTTTTTTAACAGGCTTTTTAAGCCTGATTGTCGCATTTATTTGCATGCTACCCATGCAAATAAAGAAACGGTCGGAGTTAAAGCGACTTGACAAACGTGAGTCAGCACTGATGCTTTTACAAGCTTTTTTCGGCATTGTGTTGTTTCGAATCTTCACACTTTACGGTTTGCAATATACATCATCCGCGAATGCTGCAGTGATCACAGCTGCAACCCCGGCTGTCATGGCCTTTTTGTCCGTGATTGTTTTAAAAGAACAGCTGCGTTCACATACCGCGATTGGCGTGCTGGCTGCTTTAGGGGCACTGGTTGTTATCAACCTGGATCAGATCTCTCAAACTGGCAGCAGTGGATCACTATACGGCAATATCCTGATCGGAATGGCGGTCATCAGTGAAGTCATGCTGACCATTTTCAGGAAATTCACCCGCACAGGTATCAGCTCCATCACGAATACCACAATCTTGACCTTAATGGCGATTGTTCTGATGATGCCGATGGCTTTGGTAGAATTGCAGTCTTTTTCAATGAGACAGATGTCTGCTGCGGACTGGGTGGCGATTATATATTACGGGGCTATTGCAACATCAGCAGCATATATTCTCTGGGGCGACGGCGCTCTGAAAATTCCTGCAACATATACCGGCGTGGCGTGCGTATCCATGCCGGTAAGCGCGTTGCTGCTTTCCAGTCTTGTTTTAGGAGAGTCACTGACTGTTTATCATATTTCGGGTTGTGCAATGGCTGTGTTTGGAATCATTATTTGCAATATTAAGCATTAAATTATTGATTGTGACTTCATTGGACGTTATTACCAAGCAATGGATTTAATACCTTGTCTCCTGGGCGTTGAGATGCATTCAACAAGAAGTAACATCATCAACCGACTGTGCCATGTCGAACTTGATCCGGCATCCAAAACCAGTAAACCAAGAGCATTTGTTTAGATTACGGGTCATGAAATGCGAAACTTGCAGCATCTAACTGCCTAAAACTTCCGTTTCCCCTGAAGACCCAACAATCGCAGCAATAAATATGAAACAATGGCGATACCAAGGTATGCCAGCAGGGTTAATTCCAGCTTCCATCCCCACCACAGCGGGGCGTTAACCAGTATGGTACACGGAGTGATGATAGCCAGAACAAAAATATTCATGATGGCCAGCTCCATGGCCACGGATGTCTTAAAATTGGGATCCGAGATACGTAAAAGCAACAACCCGCAGGAGATAGTTCCTGTGACGGTTCCAAAGATGGCCAGCATACGCTCCAGATTTTCCGAGATTAGCCTTCTTCCCAGGTAAAGTACCACCAGGGTCGTTAGTAATCCGTTGATCAAAGAGATAGTGGCAACGGGTAAGGCATACTGCCAGATCACACTAATCTGAATGGCCGGAACCATAGCGACTATCAGGTAATCAACTGACCAACCCGTGATCCGTTTTTGAATACCCTCATCCGCAAGATATCCAATCTGTAGCAAATCCATTAGAGATCGCAGTATTACGGCGACGATAAGACCAAAAAAGAAGAAAAATCCCCAGATCATTCTTGCTGTGTTCTGGTCGAAAAAACTGCCTAGATAATCCACTAAAAAATAGGTGATGACATATACCAAACCGATCAGAGCAGCCTGGTAGGCCAGAGAATCGATGTTGCTGGGGTGGAGTTTTAAACTACCGGCGCTGTCTCCTTTTTTAGCAACCGGCAGGTAGCCTCTTACAAATTCGTTTGGGAGCCGTCTGTTGCCTCCTGCTGCCAAACCTTTCCTTAATCCCCAATTAGCTAATGGGACACCAATAAAAAAAGAAAACAGATATCCGATGGCAGCAAAGGCAAGTCCGATAGTGGCTGCATCGGCAAATCCAAGACCTTCCCAGGTTTTTCCGAAAGACAGGGCTTGGCCGGGTCCTTCGTTAAACCCAAGGGGGGAAAGAAAGCCAAAGGTGGTAAATAATTCCACTCCAAACAATCCGAATCCCAGTACAACAAGGCCACCAATGATCGCTTGCAAGGGAAAAGTGATACCTTGGGTCAGAGCCATCCAGAAGGTTCCTTGCAGGAATTTCCATCTTTTTTTCCAGGAGTTCCTGACCTTGGAGTCTTTCGTCAACCCGGCCGAGATAAAGCTGATGTTAAAGAAATGGAAGGCAAAGCTTTCGAGCAAGTCGGTCGAAACATTTATCCAACCCAGGTTCATGGCGATGCTACCCAAAAGGCCGCCAATCAGGCAGCTGGGAAACAGATAACGTTGTACCAGCGGAATAGTGGCCCTGCACAAGGTGCCAATCAAAAGTAATACGGATATAAATCCAAATGCCAGTGCAAAATCAAAAGGAAAAGGGCTAAGCATGGTTTTCTCCCATTTATGGTGAAGCTAAAATATCCCGTTGGTGTATTCGATGAGTAAGCGTTCGCGTAGTTTTGGTGGTAAGACATCAAGTATTTCATTTACTTCTGCGAAAACATCCGGCAAAGCATCTCCTCCAATGGCCCCTAACTCCAGGAGTTGTTTGATCTCTTCATCGGGCATGGCATCAATATCCCTGTTTTCAAATTCTTTTTCAAGTGCCGGTGCAAGCTCTCCCGACGGTTTGGAACGAATGGCTTCAACACAGTCATAAAGTTCTTCCAGAAACGCCTCCACCCATTCCACATTGGAATGATTAATGGAAAGGTGGATGTTATGTCTTGAGGGTCCATAGGAAAGAGCCGGTTGAATGTACCAGCCTCTGGAATTCATTTCATCGATCAAATGAAAGATGTTGACGGTATGGGAAGTAAAGGAAAACATACAAAAATCGGGCTTGGCCATGATTTTCAAATCAGGGTGCTTTTCGACACCTTCAAGCAGACGTTTGGTAGCCTCGATCTTGTTTTTGGCGATATTCAGGTAACCATGTTCACCCAGGAAGTTTAATACAGCATACGCGGCTGCCATGGGACCTCCACTGCGTGAACTCAACACGGCATTGTTAATGATGGTGTAACCTGTCCAATCTGAACAAGCGAAGATCTGGTGTTTTCTTAGCTCACGATCCTTGTACAATACCAGTGATGCTCCCTTTGGAGTATACGCATATTTATGGAGATCCATGGATATGGATGTAACACCGGGAACACTGAAATCAAATTCGGGCACCGATTCTCCGAGTTTTTTGAAAAAAGGCAGCATAAACCCTCCCACACAGGCATCGGTATGAAACAGGATATTGTTTTTTAATGCTTCAGCCGCCATCTCTTTGATTGGATCGATAACCCCATGAGCATATGATGGCGCAGAGCCGACAATCAGGATGGTATCTGCAGAAATAGCCTTTTTTAACTCAGCTATATCAGCTCTAAAATTAGCGTCAACACCAATTAGTTTTGTTTTTACACTAAGATACCGGGCAGCTTTGTGAAAGGCAGCGTGTGCCGTAATGGGCAAGATCATTTCCGGTTCTTTGATTTCGGGTTTTTGCTTTCTTGCCTGATCCCGTGCAGATTTAACTGCTAAGATGATACTTTCGGTACCGCCGTTAGTAAAATTGCCTGTGGCCTGATCTCCTCCCTGGAGATGCTGGATAGCCATTTCTACAATCTCTTTTTCAAATTTGAACAGACTTGGAAACGAAGTGAAGTCCAGGGCGTTTTCCGTGAGATACTTCATATAAGCTTCCTTCCCTATTTCCATGGCTTCCTGGCCCGGATCAAAAATGTAACCAAATACTTTGCCGGATTTCCAATCCACATCCTCCGATTTAAAAGTATCCAGTCTTTCTAATATTTCTCGTTTATCAACTCCCTTCACTGGTAGCTTCATATGCTCTCCTGTCCTGATTTCGGGGTCAGGCTTGCGTTATTGCGTTTATTTCTTATTTTAACGCAATAACGCAAGCCTGACCCCTGGTCTATGAATATGCGGATCTGAAAAATGTTACTAATGTTATGACCAGTAGTAATCCCAGCACTCTTTTGCGAAAGAGTTCCGGATCTGTTTTGAAAAAGGATCGTGCTCCGACTGTCAACCCCAAAACCAGCGGA
>JAKSDL010000935.1 GCA_022360105.1 Pseudomonadota bacterium | reverse complement strand
TCTTAACTCACCAATCCTTTCAACAATTTCTTTCCACATTTGGTCGATTCCTGGTCAGTTTATATAAAAAGATGTCCGCTCCTGATTCTCAAAATTGGGAACAAGGTAATGCATTCGACTTAAATTTTAACGGTATGTCCGGGGAATATCAAATTGATTGGTTTTTAATAGCTTTTAGCGGTTGGCTGTTGGCTATTAGCTTATAAGGAGTCGCTGTGCGACGATTTCATGTTGGATTGTGGATTCAGGATTGGAGTCCGGAATCCAGTGAAGCGTGTTTAGTGCAGCAAAATCAAGAATCGGATTTCAATGACATTTGATAGCAGTTTGTCAATTTAATACCAGGGTTTTCATTCCCGACATTTTCTGTTTTCCCGGTTTTCCAACCAGGTATGGGACATACCGGTTAAACAGATAGATAAACGGACAACATAAAGCCAGACTGATGAGTGTCGTTACCACAGCTGAAATCGTTATCGGAAGAGCTGAATCTGAAAATGTTTCGATAACCCATTTGGCCAATCCCGGATTGATATAATGATAAAAGATTCCGTTTAAACACATCAGAATCAGGGTATTTTGACCCATCCAGACCATCAGGTTTTGTTGGGGACTGATCCTGGCCAGCATGGCGATTGCCCCACAACCGGCAGCAGCTGTCAGAGGAAAAAGAAGAATATGACCGTGCGATGCAAAGAGAATGACCACATAATTATATACATGAAAATTGAACGGTCCCTTATTCAAGGAGTAGGTTAACAAAACAACCAACACACAGATCAAGGCTCCTGCGGCCATCATGTTTTTTGAAAGTCGATTAAACAGATCCGTCCTTCTGAGGGTCAGGCCGATCAGATAAAATGAATAAAGGGTAATTGCCTCGTGGATGAAAAAATAGTTATATCCAATAACACGTCCTTTCAACGGATTAAAAATATCCAGTTTTAAATTCAAATAATATCCGGCCACATAAAAAAGACCTGCAGCAATCACTATTTTTATTGTGGAATCTTTTAAAAACCTGAAGGCGATAAAATGAACCAGTTCCAATCCTATAATCAGCAACAAAAACCAGGATGGAATGCAAAAAGACGGCATCCCGAACAGCGTGGATTTTAATCCGCTTATATACCCCTGTGTACTGGGGAGGACAAGACCAAAAAACTTTCCCTGAAAAAATATAGGTGGAATCATCATCAACACAGTAAAAAACAGGAACGGCACAAGACGCGTGACAAAGCGATGCTTGAGAAAACGTGCTACTCCCCACTCCGACTCATTCTCCCGCGCTACATAACCTGCCAGAACAACAAACAGGATCATATGGAATGAGTAGATAAATTTGTACTGCGTACTTCCCACAGAGCTTTTTAGCAGCATAAATTCTTCAATAAAATGACCGTAAAAGACCAAAACCATGGCATAAAAACGGGCTATATCGATGAAAGCAACGCGTTGGGTTTTGTTTTCCGTGCTCATACAATTGTCTCCTTATCTCTTTTTTAAAAATGGCATCAAAGCTCCGAATAAAATGATCAGATCAGCTATCCGGGTACGGAATGTTCTTCTGGCCCGGATCCTGTAGAAACCGATTCATCAATTCATACCGGCTGATATGGGGATTATCCAATTCTGCAGCAAAAGCCTCCGGATCAAAGAACCGGTCAGACTGTGCTTTTGAATAGGTAAACTGAAGATCGATAAAGCGGCCGTTGGTTCGGTGCCATTTTAGAATCCGTATCGGGAGTTTGCTTTCTTTTAGAGCCCAAATTCGCAGCCACCATAAGGTATCCCTGGAACAGGCATCAAAAACCAGCAAGTCTTTAGCCACATGGGAATTTGAAATCATAAGCTCGGTTGTATCGATCATGTTTTCTCCGGCCAGGGTTTCGATCAATGCCCCCAATGTGGTTTTTCCCTGGCGACTGGTCCGTTGAATAGCTTTTAACGGGGTAAAAATCACACCAAATGCCTTGGCTTTCCTTCTAGCCTCCACATCAAATGCCTGTACGGAAGAATTTCTGTCTATGAACACCACATTATTGCTTGAATGAATTCTCGCCTGCCCATTCTTATCGATCCATACCTTTGCAAATACAGGTCTCTGGTCAATGTGATTTCTTAAGTAGACGGACAGGGAAAAACCATTGATAACCCCAAATCGTTTCTCAACATCAGCCCAGGTCGGCGTCTGGTTAAGGAATACAGTAACCACAAACAAGGCCAGCCCTGCCAAACCAGACCCCCAGGCCAGCATTTTTGGCATCGAAAGTCTTGAAACAGTTAGCTTCTTCCAGATATTTCGTCTTGGCTGATCATCGAAAACCTTGTTCAACAGGGGATGAGCAGATAAATCCTGCTTAAACTCTCCCATCATTTTATCAAGTCGTGCGGTAGGATCAGATGATGAGTCCGAAGGAAAGCTCTGTTTAACCTTTTTGATGAATTCTGCATGTTTAGACGTTGCTTGTTTTGACTTGTTTTTCATATGACTACTCCCAGGCGAAGAAGCTGTTTTTCCAGTCTTGCCTTGCCTTTTGAAAAATGGGATCGGGCTGTTGATACACTGCATTCCAGGATATCGGCAATGGTTTCATATTCGCATCCGTCAACTGCCCTGAGCAGAATGGCCTGACCCTGTTTTGGCGGAAGCATGGAGATGGCAGCCTGAATGGTGTTGTTATTGCTGAAAGAGTTCTCAAAATCCCTGTTCTGGTTGGGAAGGAATATCGATTTCAAGGTTTCCAAATGGATTTCAAACCGTTGCCTGCGCAGCTTTTTCCTCAAAGCATCGTAAGATCGTGTGATGCAGACCCTAAGTATGTATCCCTGGGGATTCGGGTGCTGTAAAATGACATCAAGCTTATGCCAGATAACCACCAATACTTCCTGAAAGACATCGGCCGCATCATCAGGATCACGGACTATTCGGGTCACCGTGCGAATCATCTGGTCCTTGACGGGAGCCAGTAACTGCTCGTATAGTTCATTGGATTCTGCTGTCAACCCGAAATCTCCTGTTTAAGAGTAGATAAACCATGTTTGATGTTGACTGGTTAATATTGTTCGCCCGGCGTTTTAATAATTGAGGTTTTTATCCCTAACTTTCCTGCAGATCTCAGTGACCCTATTTGATAGTAAATCCTTTGGCAATATGGTTTCTTACAAAATAGATCATTATAGAACCAGGAATGATCGAGACGACGGTCATGGCCATCACCAGGCCAAGATCGGTTCTAAAAGAAAACAGGGCCGAAATGGCCATGCTGATCGGTTTGCCCTGGGTAATCGTCAGCACCCTCGCAAATACGACCTCCACCCAGGAAAACATGAAGCAGAAAAAACAGGCGACGGCAATACCCGGTGCCATTAATGGTACAAGGATTCTTGCGAAGAAGCTAAAAAAAGAATAACCATCGATAAAAGCTGCTTCATCCAGTTCTACCGGGATAACAGATAAAAAACTTTCCAACACCCAGATGGAAATCGGTACATTGAACAAACAATGGGCCAATGCGATAGATAAAGGCGTATTGACCAGATCGAGTCGGAAAATATCAAAAAGACCGGCAAGACCATTACCACCGGTGGTATCATTCTCAATGCTAAAAAGCCAAAAAAGAGATGCTTGTCTCCTATGAAGGAGTACCGGGAAAAACCATAAGCCGCAAGAAACGCCACTGGAATGGTCACAAGAATATTGATTGCAACATAGGATACGGAATTGATGATTGCGTCTCTCAGGGCAGGGTTTTCAAGGAGGTGAAGATAATTAGTCCAGGTGAATTCTCCAACAGGAATTTCGCCACCCTGGAGCGTTGATTGAAAACTGATGGACAGAACCGGCACCAGCGGAAGAAACAAAAAGGATATATACAGCACCAGTGCAATCCATCGCAGATGGAGGTATCCGTATCGACTAAATGGGGATTTGATTTTCTTTGTTGCCCTGTGATCTATCCCGGATTGGTGTTTAAACGCCGCAGGTTTGTTCATCTTTCCCTAAAATTGTTTTCTTTGGATTCCCGGCTGTTTGCAGTCATTTTAAATACCCAGGTTACCGAAATGATTATAATAAGATATATGACCGATCTCGCTGCCGCGGGTCCGTATTCAAAAGAAACGAATTCCTGTCCTAAATCCATGGCCAGGAAGGTGGTTGAGCTTCTGGGTCCGCCGGCATTGAGGTAGAACGGTTCGGCATATATCATAAAACTGTCTACAAATCGAAGCAGTATGGCTATTGTTAAAACCCCTTTTAGTTTTGGCAGTTCAATATAGCGGAAAACAGCCCAGCGGGAAGCACCGTCAATAGCTCCTGCCTGGTAGAATTCAGAGGGAATGGTGCTCAGGCTGGAATAGCAGAGCAGTACAACCAGGCTTGTCCAATGCCAGACATCCATGGCGATAATAACCAACCAGGTTTGCAAAGCGTTCATGGTCCACATCGCTTCAAATCCAAAAATCGAGAGAATTCCCCCAAAAAAGTCGGGAGCTAAAAAGATTTTCCAGATTATGGCGATCATGTTCCAGGGGACAATCAACGGAATGGAAATGGATACTATGCACAGGGCTGTCAGCAGACTCTCCTTACGAGGCATGAACAAGGCAATAGCTATTCCCAGTGGGATCTCAATGGATAAAACAATGGCTGAAAAGCAAATGCTGCGGCCGAAACTCTCCCAGAAGCGACTTGAACGCAAGTGATATTCAAACCATTCCAATCCCACCCAGACCCTGGTATCCAAAGTGAATATATCATGAAACGAATAGTTCACCACCATAATCAATGGCAGCACGGCGACAAATCCTAGTAGAACCAGGGCCGGTGTAACGAATAACCATGCTTTGTTGCTTCTTATCTTTTTCATTCTTTTTCAGGTGCCCGATGGTTTATCCAATCTTTGGTTATACATGGTTAACGCGCGATCATGCGAAAATGTGTAATTTTTTTTTGCAACCGATTCTTCGGGATTGGTATATCATCGATTTTCCCGATGCTACCCATAAGCCGGATCAGTGTATTTTGTTACCTTTTTTGGCATTCAGTTCACGCTTTATGCTTTTCTCCCGGAAACCTTCATACAGTCGAGGTATGACAACATTTATTGACTGAACTATAAGCTGACTGTCTAATTATTTTGTCATTAAATCGAAAAACTAAGAGATGAGTCCCCTCCGAAAAGTGTTTTTATTAGTCATTCCGGGCTTGACCCGGAATCCAGTCTTTTTGTACATTCCCGTGGATGCCGGATCAAGTCCCATAAGCGCTTAAATAAGGTAAAGTTTTGATAAATTCTGTTGACGAACGGTAGGGCGGCCCTACGTGGCCGCCAAGGGATTAGCCTGTTGGCGGGGACGTAGCCCCGCCCTACCGTTTGATCTATATT
>JAKSDL010000740.1 GCA_022360105.1 Pseudomonadota bacterium | reverse complement strand
GTGCAAGATTCCAATCGCCTTCATATCACTGCCGTTGCTGGTTTGCCCAAGGAAGGGGAGGAAGAAAATGCTTATGATATTCACGAAATTGGATTCTTCCTGCAACCCATCACCTCAGAAGGAATGGAAACCGGAGAGCCATTGCTGTTTGCTGTTTACGCTACAAAACCGGGTGATGACCAAAAAGCGTTGATGACCAAAGAACCTGGTACCGAACTGTTGTTGGCATTTGACCTCCTGTTACCCGACATGAGCGAAGAGGATTACAAATTTGACGGGAATTCCTATCTTCACATTCGCTCAGCCAACAAGGAAATGGCTGGTCTGGTGAGACTGGCTAAAGAATCGGATGCAGTATCAGGAGAAGCAGATGATGTAGCAGTGACTCCTCTCGGTGTTAAATCAGCCATTACCAATGCGTTAACAGATAGATATGCGGATACCCGGGTTACTTTGGAGGGTAAAAGTTCTACCCAGGCCGTAACACCTCAAGGCCTAAAACTGACCTTAGATTCAAAGCTGGCCTCTTCCGATGAAGCCCTGGCAGGAGAGGCCGATGACAAATACATATCTCCTCTTACCTTGAACAATGTATTAGACGAGCAAGCTGTAAAACCCGGGGATATGCAGGCTGCTCTGATTAATCAATTGTCCAACAACGACGAAGCCCTTGCCGGAGATATCGATGACAAAGCTGTCACGCCGGCAGGACTAAAAGCCGCCTTGCAAGGGTTTGAACGGACACCATCCGAGACCACCAGCGAAGTTACTGATACGGCAAAAGATTTGACAATAAATGGTTCGATAAATTTCGGAGCCACAGTCAGACAAATGATGAATTTATGGAAAACTGATTACGGAATTGGGATACAAAGCTATACACAATATTACCGAAGCTACAAAAACTTCGCCTGGTACACAAAAGGTGTTCATCACAATGATGAACTCAATCCGGGGAAAGGGGGCACCATCCAGATGGCACTCAATAACGGAAATCTAGGTATAGGTACCGCCAATCCGGCAGTGCCCTTACATATTATTGCCAATAAGCAATACGACGGGCTTCAGATTAATCACAAGACAAAAAAAGAATACGCCGCCAAATTGGCATCGGACAATGGGGCCGGCTACCTGCATGTTAACAATAAGTCTGGCAAGGCTAGGGTAAGCGTTTTAGGGGACACGGGAACAGTGCAACTTAAAAATGCACAAGGAAAGATAGGGATCGATCTAAAAAGCAATGAAAACGAAATGTTTTTTGCAGACAACGGGCAGATTCGCAGTCTGGACAATAATCATCGCATTCTTTTCCGCCGATCAGAAAACAAAATGGAACTTCGGGAATATGGTGATATCATTTTGTCACCAGGTGCAGTGAAAGGGGCAGAGACCGCCAAGGTTGTCATTACCAAAGACGGCAATATTGGAGTTGGCACTCAAAAACCCGGTGCCCAACTGGATATCGAAAGCCTTAGGGTCAGACCGAGAAGTTTCAAGGTTGAAGGCGATTTCAAAAAGTTCTATCCGGTAATTTTTGTCGATCTGGGTTGGAATGATGGCATGCTGGAATTGGAAATCTGCAGACCAAATGTTCATACCGATTCCCAATGGAGAGGTTCTTTGATAAGCAAATTTACAGCCCATTCCTCGAACTGGGGACATGGTTCCGATTTCATCCGGGCTGAAGTATACCAGACCAAACAACGATTTATCGGCAACTTCGCAAACGTATTTCGAGCGACAAAACTAGTTGTTTGGCTTCGGGGTGGTGGCACCACCTATTTTTGGCGTTCTAATCACCCAGCAAATGTAGAGGATTTCAGCATCAAAGCCAAAACCTTAAAATTTGGAAAAGATACGGAGAAGTTCGCCATTTTGAGCAGTGTTCGTAAAGACATCAATAAAGACGTTTATCGAACTTAACCATTGGTTTTATATAGGGGAGAACAATGCCCGCTCCATTTATGATGATGCTTGGACCAATCCGTTTCGCCCTGGATCAGGCTACCTATAATCAATTACAACGCACGACTCAATATACCTGGGCAACACAAAATCCCCTGGGACATCCTATTTTAAAACACATGGGAATTGGAGGACCAACCCACCAATATATTACTCCCGGAGAAGACACCATTAACCTGAATGGAACCATTTACCCCCAATTCAACGGGGGCTCAACGGACTTGCTTCTGATGAGGTTATCAGCCGGGCTGGGAATTCCTTTACCGTTAATTAGCGTTGCAGGATGGATCATAGGACTTTGGATCATCGAAAGCGTCAGTGAGACCAACACAGAATTCCTGGACAACGGTGTGGCTCGTAAAATCGAATTCAGTTTGTCTTTGAAGAGGTATTAGCGAGAGATAATACAATGCCGGACACATACAAAACAAAACAAGGAGATATGCTCGATTGGATCTGCTGGATGCACTATGGACAGCGCAGACGACTGGAGGATGCTGCCAAACAGCTGGGAGTTTTCGCTTCGGAATCAAACTCCAGTTCATTGGTGGATGGGATCCAGGCTTTAAGCGCAATGAGTACAGCAGATTTGAGAGGCATTGTTGAAAAAGTCTTAAATGCCAATCCCAGGCTGGTAGAATACGGTCCTGTGCTTCCAGCCGGTGTGACTATAACATTGCCAGATTTGTCTCCGGAGGCTGAAGACAACGAAATCATACAATTATGGGACGATTAAGATGTTGCCAGCTGCCATTTATAAGCTAAGCCCGCCCGGCTACAAACTGGAAGCTGATGGCATTCCTATTGGCATGTCGGTCCAGAATCGGCTTACCTCCGTCAGTGTCAATCTATACGATGGAGGTCAAAGTGATCAGCTATCCTTGAGTTTTGACGACAGTTCGCGCCTCGGTTCAAAAAAATTCACTCTTCCCAAAACCGGAAAAAAACTAAAGCTCTGGATGGGATACGAACTTCGTAAAATATTGATGGGAGTGTTTCATGTGGACCAGGCAAGTCTGAATGGTTCGGGTAGTGGTCAAACCCTATCGGTCACCGCAGTGCCCAAACTGCTCCTTAATGAACGGAGCCAAACCTGGGCTGATACTACCCTTGGCGATATCGTGAAAAAAATCGCCAAAGAAAATGATCTCAAAGCCAAAATCAGCATGAAGCTTGGCATGACAAAAGTCTTAATCGAAAACCAGAATCGGGAATCCGATATGAGTTTCCTGACCAAACTGGCAGAAAAATACGGTGCCATGGCCAAACCCGCGGGAGAATGTGTGCTTTTTCTAACCAAAGGCCAGGCCGTCACCGCTTCGGGAATTCCCCTGATCCCTGTTATTTTGAATGCAAATGATATTATTCAATGGAGCACGAATCTTTC
>JAKSDL010000584.1 GCA_022360105.1 Pseudomonadota bacterium | reverse complement strand
TATTTTTCTTTATATACTTTACTTTATTTTCGTATATGCTAAATAGCAAATACTTGGCTTAAGTCAAGGTATTTTTAAAATCATTGGCACGTCTTGATTTCTTTGCCTAAAATCCCGGCTCCGGATATGTTCCAACCAAATAAACATCCAACCCAGGAAGTCGGTTTGGGCTTAGTTTCCGGGAGGAAATTAAATACTCTGACCGTGAACGTGATCGTTCTCGTACCGAAGGGTTTTTTTTCAAGCTATCATTCAACTATAAGTTGCTTCGGGGAATTTTTTATCTCTTTTGAAAATTGTTTTTTCGGTAACGTGGACGGTAACAAACACGGATTTGGATCATGGCAAGCCCTATTTTTTGCAGCCGAGTCCAGGGGATCCGGTTTTCGTCAATGAATAAATGATGGTGGATCCGGCGTGATGGAATTACTACACCGTATAAGAATTACAACCGTTTAGGTATGCTTGGGAAAATTGGAACAACTCTTTCGCAAAAGACAATCGTCAGGACCTTGTTGTTTCGAATTGGATTGGTCACTGGTATTGCCTTTATTCTCCTGGGAATATCTTTCCACCTGCATCCATTGGGTTCATTAAAAGCTTATTTGGCCCCACAGGCGCAGACTTCTGCCACAACAATCCCAACAGCCTTGGTTTTCGTCATTGTAGCCATTCTAATCACTTATGGAATCCTGCTTCGTTTCATCATCAGCAAGACCTTGGGAAATCAATTGAAAGCTGTTACTCAAGGCATTTGGAAATTTGATGTCAATGAGACGGAGTTGATCACTGCCAAAAGCGATTATGCAGAGATCAATCACCTGATTTGCAGCTTGAACGAACTGGCCAGGCGCTTTAAAGATAGACACCTTGAAATTCATGAATATGAAAATCGCCTTTCCATGTCTTTAAAAGGCGGAAAAAGCGGCATCTGGAACTGGAATGTTAAAAACGGCAGGGTGTTTTTTGATGATAATTATTATTTAATGGCAGGATATGAACCGGGTGATTTTCCGTCGGATTACAACGAATGGAAAATAAGGGTGCATCCCGATCACATTGCCAACGCCGAATATAAAGTCCAAAGATGTCTAAACGGAGAAATCGAGGAATTTGATGTTGAATTCAAGTTCAGGAGAAAAGACGGAAGCTGGATGTGGATTTTGGGAATTGGTCGTATCTCGGAGTCGGACCAGGAAGGCGCCATCCGGTTTTCCGGTATTCATGTGGATGTTACCGAACGAAAACAGGCAGAACAGGAAGCAAAGCATCTGCGGAACTACCTTTCCAACATCCTCAACTCAATGCCATCTGTATTGATCGGTATTGACACGGAAGGTATTGTTACGCAGTGGAACCGGCATGCGGAATTAATTACCGGGTTCAAGGTAGAGGAAGCAATGGGAAGCCTCCTTGTTGGCGTTTATCCGCAACTTTCAAGCGAGATGCTTTTGATACAAAAAGCAATACGTACGCACCAGGTGCAGCAGAAAAAACATCAACCACGAATTTACAATGGTAATCAGGTGTATGAGGATATCACCATTTACCCCGTCATTTCGACCAAGGTCGATGGTGTGGTCATTCGTGTTGATGATGTGACTGAATTGGTACGCTATGAAGAAATGATCGTACAATCTGAAAAGATGTTGTCAGTTGGCGGTTTGGCAGCGGGGATGGCCCATGAAATCAATAACCCACTGGCCGGTATGGTGCAAAATGCCTTTCTGATTAAATCACGTCTGATGGATATCCAGAAGCCGGCAAATGTTCGTGCGGCAGATGAAGTTGGAATTTCATTGGGAAAACTGCGGGAATTTATGGAAAGCCGAAACATCCCCAGGATGATAAACAACATCGATGAAGCCGGAAAACGCATGTCCGAAATCATTAACAATATGCTGAGTTTTTCCAGAAAAACCGATCTTTCGGCTGAATGTTATCACCCGGGTTAGCTGATGGATCAGATCCTCGAAATAGCAGCTACCGACTACGACCTAAAAAGAACCTATGATTTTAAAACCATTACTATCAAAAAGGAATACCAGGAAAACCTTTCCAAAATTGCCTGCGAAGGACCTAAAATTCAACAAGTCCTGTTGAATATCCTCAGGAATGGGGCTCAGGCCATGATTGATGGAGATGGTGCAGAAGCAAGACAACCCACATTTGTCCTCAGAGTGTATGAAGACAAAACGGCCGGAATGATGAAAATAGAGATTCAGGACAATGGTCCCGGAATGGATGAAGCAACACGCAAACGGGTGTTTGAACCGTTTTTTACTACAAAATCATCCGGTGATGGCACGGGTCTGGGATTATCTGTCTCTTATTTCATCATCACCGAAAACCATGGAGGTTTGATTGATGTGGAGTCTGCTCCGGGTAAAGGAAGCAATTTCATTATCGGATTGCCACTGCCCCATTAAAAGTATCATCCTCCAGGACTTCATTCTTTCCTTGAAGTTGAAAAACATTCCAACAATCCAGGGCTATCAGCCCTTCATAGCTCCCTTCTATGTCCATCTCTCAAGCTAGTATATTTCATAGGTTTTCGTTCAGGCACTAATTAGTCTTTTTTTGCAGCAACGACGAATGTCAGTGGAATTTTTTCCGGGATCACTTCCAACTCAACAATCTTAAAATCGTTGTCCAGCATAAATGATTTAAAACTTTCAACCGACCATTTTTGGTGTGCCTTAAATCCTGACAGCGACATGATCGCGGAAATAATCCGGCTTTTGATACCTTGACCGTGGCAGAATGTCGGCGTAATCAACAGCCCATCCGGTTTTAGAATTTTTTTGATAGATTCCAGGGCCATGGCTGGGTTTTCCAGAAGATGCAAAATGTTTGCTGCAATCACGAGGTTATATTTAGCTGCGGGAAAATCTAGACTACAGATATCTTGGATCGAAAACTCAATGTTGCCAAGCCCTCGATCGGACAATTTCTGATTGGCAACGTTTATCATTTCCCCGGACAGATCACATCCCCAGACATGATTAACATGGGAAGCTATACTCAATGCAATCTCTCCGGTGCCGGTAGCCACTTCCAGGACATCGTCGGTTTTGTTGAGATGGGTGATGATTTTCCGGATCAGCAGGTCATAAGTTGGTTTCAAACGGGTCATAAAGGGATCGTATTTCGCTGCATAATTATCCCAAAAGTTATCTTTAGTCGATTTATTTTTTGCTGAACCAAAGCTGTTTGAAACAGGATTCATGCTGTTTTTCCTTTTTTCGAATTTAAATTGCAAGCCTCATCCTGACAAACCTGTTCCGATTTAATCCTGGATGGACGAGAACAGAGAATTCAAAAGTGCCTTACCAGTCGATACTGACTTGTAGAATGCGGCTCGAGTTTTTAAATTTTGGAATCAGTTTCATTAGCCAGTAAAGAAAAAGCCCACCTCTTTTCCATTCCTCGAAATCGCTGTAATAGGCGACTTCCTCCAGCTTAATGTTGTTTGCCCAGGTTTCAATTTCTTTATCATCGTCCAGATCCAGTTTAAAAGAGGCATTGGTAAGTTTTACCGTGTCGTGTTTGTGGGAGTTTTTGCACATCCAGCTGTTGGTAACATCAAAAAGGAGTCTGGCTGAGGTAAACCGTGCAGCCAAATCGGCAAACAATGATTTAACCCGATCTTTTTCAAAATACATCAGCACACCCTCCGCCACGAAAAGGAATTGTGCCTGTGGATGGTTGTTTTTTATTTCATCCATCCATGACGGATCGAACATGGAACTTCTGAGGTATTCGTTGTTTTCAGATGCGGGAAGCAGCTTCTCCCTTAAATCAATGACTTCCGCTATATCGAGATCATAAAAAACAACCTTTTGGGCAAGCTTAGGCTCCAAACGTTTGTAACGCGTATCCAAACCGCAACCGATGTGGACAATCACCGGGTTTTCGTTTTTTTCTATGAACTGTTTCGTCATTTCATCAAAATACCTGGCCCTGATAGCTACCCCCGCAGCGCTTTTTTTAGCTCCGTCGTACTTGGAAAAATCAAAATCGATCTTATCAACCAGCTTGCAGGCAAAAGAATCACGAAAAATCGGCTGTTTCTCCCTGTTTTCCAAGCACCTCATGTAAAGAGGGATAAAAAGCGTGTCTGCAATATTATTTTTGATTGTATTAACAGTTTTTGTTTGTTTCATTTTATCTCCCTGTCAGATATCAGGTCATTTTCTCGGCAGGCGTTGTCTCAAGTCCGATCAATAATATCCTTGCAAAAGGCAACAAGAGCCAGGATGAAAGGTGTTTGAAATTCTTTTGAATTGAAGATTCCCATACCAACAGCCAAAAAAACGATAATAACCGGAGGATCAATCCGTAAAAACCAATAATCAGCCGATAGTTGGCAACTATTTTCATTTGCCAGACTCTTCTTGCAAACCAATTCTTCATTTTATGGGAAGCCTGATTGCAGGTGATAATTTTCAAAATTCCCTGTATAAGAAATAACACTCTTCGTATATAAGAAAATAATATTTTTTATAAAGGAGTGTGTCAACATCTTACCGGTATATATGGGATAGAAGCTTTTTCTATAAAATCAAAAAATTAAGATAAATCTATATCGGTTTTTTTGCGGTTTCAAACGAGATTTGGTCCCTTTCAAAACGTCTACTTTTGACCAGCTTGACCACAAATCTGTAGTCCATTATTATTATAGATTGTTACTGTCTGTTTTTGATAAGTCATTCAAATACCGTGATTACAGCTAGGAGGCTTAGACAATTCCATGTTTAAAAAAATAGCAATTGCAATCTTAGTGGTTCTGGTCAGCACCCACTCTCTTCCAGCTAGGGAAAACAAACCTGTCATTGTGGCTTCAACAACACAAATTGCCGATTTTGCCCGTCAGATAGCCGGTGATCGTGATATTGTCAAGAGTATATTGGCCCCGGGAGCAGACCCTCACACCTACCAGGTTACTCCGGACGATGTTCAAATGGTCCTGGGCGCAGATCTCTGTCTGGAAAATGGCATGCACCTGGAAGGTAAAAGCTGGATGGCAACCCTGGCCAAAGATGCCAAAAAACCTTTAGTGACAACGACGGCCGGTATTAAGCCGTTAGTTATAGAAGAAGAGGGTGAATCGATTTCCGATCCACATGCCTGGTTCTCCCCCCGCAATGTTGCTGTCTATGTACGGAACATATTAAATGCCCTGAACCGCCTTGAACCTGAACACAAAAGCGAGTTTGAAGCCAGGGCGCAACTGTTTTTGCAGCAGCTCAGGGTGCTGGATTCATGGATTCGGGAACAGGTTAATCGCATTCCTATTCAACGCCGGATACTTGTTACTACCCATGATGCCTTTAACTATTTCTGTTTTGAATATAAATTTAACGCCAATAACAATTTCCTCTCCATCGCACCGGTAGGCTGGTCAACCGGCGCTGAAGTCGGTGGGGGAATGACCCCGGAGCGACGCAGCATGGTCATTCGCTCAATCAAAGAATCCGGCGCTCCCGCCATTTTTGTGGAAACGACCATCAACCCCAAACAGATCAGGGAAATTGCCAAGGAAACCGGTGTTAAAATTGGCGGTGAACTTTACTCTGATTCCATGGGACCGGAAGGTACTGCCGGCGAAACCTATATCGGCATGATGAGGGAGAATGTGTTGTTAATAGTCAATGCTTTGAAATAGGACAGGTATGAGAATCGTTCTGGTTGTTATTATCTGGATTGTGATCGTCGGAGGTTTATGGGCTTATGTGTGGCAACGAGATGCGGCTGTTGTCAATACCATTGTTGAAAAACCAATTGTGGAGTTGGCTGAACAAAGTTACTCCCTAGAAATCACGCCTACTTTCAGCACAGAAGTAGATCCGTTTGCATTGGATACTTCCGACGCCAACACTGAAACACTTGAAGTGAGACTTAATGGCAACCAGATCCCTGTTACCGGTATTCAGCTTGAGAGAGGATTAACCCGGACCATCCCGACGTTGGATGGCGTGGTGAAAGGTCATAATGAGATCTATTTAAAAGCAAGCCCACCCCTTTCACAACATACCCTGAATCATGGTATTCGCATCCGCTTGTTTGAGAACGACTCACCTATAGCCGATCATACCATTTGGAACAGCCGGGGATCATTGGTATCAGGAACCGTCAGTTTCGAAATTGGCTCTGTTCAGGAGGATGATCATGACCATTGACCCCCGATTTGCCATTGAAGTGGAACACCTCACCATCAGTTACCATTCCAAACCCGCCTTGCTGGATGTCAGCGTCAAAATTGAGAAAGACCAGCTAGTCGGTATTATCGGTCCAAACGGAGCTGGGAAATCGACCTTTGTCAAGGCAGTATTGGGTTTTATCAAACCGAATATCGGGTCTGTCAGGATTAACGGACAACACGTGCAGCGTACAAAAGGACGTGTTGCTTATGTACCTCAAAGAGGGGCTGTGGATTGGGATTTCCCTGTTACCGTCCGGGAGGTTGCCCTGATGGGAAGGTATCAGGAAATTCCATGGTATAGTTCACCAACCAAAACAGATTATGAGATTACGGATAAAGCCCTGCAAATGGTTAGAATGGAAGACTTTGCAGGCAGGCAGATAGGTGAATTGTCCGGCGGCCAGCAACAACGGGTTTTCCTTGCCAGGGCTCTTGCCCAGGGCAGCGATATTCTTTTGCTGGACGAGCCATTTGCCGGTGTTGATGCTGCAACGGAGCGTGCTATTCTCGAAGTACTGGAAAGAGCGAAAAATGCAGGTAAAACTCTTGTGGTCGTTCATCATGATCTTTCGACGGCTGCAGAATATTTTGACAAGCTTATCCTGATCAAACAACGTATGTATGCCTACGGAACACCGGAGCAGGTGTTAAACGAAGAACTGCTCAGCAAGATTTATGAGGGCAGGCTTCGGGTTTTTGGAAGTGTTTTGCAGCATAAGGAGGAATGATGTTTGAGCTGTTTATTGCGCCTCTTACAGAAACATATTTCCAGAAAGCCCTGATTGGGGGTTCTATTGTTGCCATTGTCGCCGGTGTGGTTGGTTGCCTGGTTGTCCTTAAAAGAATGGCGTTTCTTGGTGATGCCCTGTCCCATGCTATGATTGCAGGTGTGGCCGGAGGTTACCTGGTAATGAAAATGCTGTTCAATCTGGAAGCCCACGCCCCTGGTATGTTGCTGGGATCACTGTTGGCCGCAATTGCCACTGTTGCCTTGATCAGCTTTGTATCCAGAATTTCCCGCATCAAAGAAGACACAGCAATTGGAATCATGTACACCGGCATCTTTGCCTTGGGCGTGGTGGCAGTTTCCATCTTCCGCCACTACATTCACATCGACCTGATGCACTTTATCATGGGGGATATTCTGGGCGTTGCCGACAGCGATCTCTGGGCCAGTGCTTTTGTTGCCGCTTTTGTGCTCACCATTTTAATTCTCTTTTATCGCCACTTTCAGCTCTCAACCTTCGACCCGGTAATGGCAGCTTCCATAGGACTACCCGTGCTGTTGCTGGATTATGTTTTGACTACTTGTGTTTCCCTGGTTGTGGTTTCTGCTGTCAGCATGGTTGGAGTTATCCTGGTGGTGGGCCTGTTGATCACACCCGCTGCTACGGCCTATCTGCTCAGTAATCGTCTGGAGCGAATGATGGTGCTTTCGGCTGTGTTTGGTGTCACCAGTGTAATCGGAGGATTATACCTTTGTGTCTGGCTCGATTCCGCCGGAGGTGGTGCCATTATGCTATTTAGCACCCTGCAGTTCCTGATTGTCCTGACCGTTGCCCCAAAATACGGTCTCCTGGCCCGCTGGATGAGAGTCAGAAACCTGGTCCCCCAACAGGTGATTGAAGACATTTTGACCACTATTCTCAGGCACAAGGAGATCACACCATTTTCTGTTCTAAGACGATACGTAGAAAATGGCAAATGGTTGAACAAAGCCTTGAAGCAAATGATACACAGCGGATTCATCAACAAATCCAATCAAGGATATACCCTGACGGAAAAAGGCGACAAAGAAGCAGGAAAGGTGCTGAGAGCACACCGACTCTGGGAAACATACCTGGACGCCATCGGAACCCCCCAGGAAGAACTCCATGCCGCAGCGCACCATCTGGAGCATATCCGTGAGGATGGCACCGTCGAATACCTCGATGAACGTCTGGGAAAACCCGAGCGAGATCCCCACGGGCAGAGCATTCCCGATAAAAAAGCGGATTGATTATTGATTATTAAACTAAAGATTTTCCGTTCATGCGAATCTATTCCGGATGAAACCGGAGAGATTCTTTCTGTAACCGAAGACCAGCAAAAAAATAGGAAAACCATGAGAATTCTTTTGATCGTCCTAATTGTGATCGTTGTTCTGATCGGTGGTGTTAGCATAATGATGATTGTTAAAAACCAGAAAACCCCGGAAAATCTTGGTGT
>JAKSDL010000013.1 GCA_022360105.1 Pseudomonadota bacterium | reverse complement strand
TTACCGGATCATTAGAACAATAAACATACCAATTATCCCCATCTCTGATAGGATCAATTGTAGTAAACCGTCCCAATTGCGGAGCATAATCCCTAAAACCATAATTATACAGATTAACCTGACTATCAAAGAGCTTACCATTATACCCAAACATGGTTCCATTAGATTGAAAGGAATGCCCCTTCCATTCATCATCGTCATCATCATGACCATGTGAGTAATAATCCATGATATTTCCAAAAGCATCATAATGAACTTTATCAATGATTTTGCCATTTTTACTGGTTACAGCAATTACTGAACCCTGGATATCATGGGTAAAATAACGTTCATTATTAGCATAAACTCTTTTGCGGTATTTGTCAAAGCGAATGTCTTCCTGGCTGAGTAATTTACCTTTTCCATATACAAGCTCAGTAAAATATAAATCTTTTTTATGGCCATTACCTGGTTTTTGCTTACCTATTTCAGCCAGGTAATTAAAGGATAATCCGTCATATAAATAGTTAACATCAGTTTGATGTTTCCAGTGATCTTTGTCATCATCATGATGATATCCATGTTTCTTATAATCTCGATCCTCATCATCGTCATCATGTTTGTGTTTTTTATAAAAGCTTTCTGTTGCCCTGCTGTTTCTTCTGCCAAAGACATCATAGGTATAATCAACCTTACCGGCAACAAAATTATTTGAGAAAAACAGGTTTGTCTGGCTGTTGATTGTGGCGGCTCTGTTTTCCAGATTGTAAGTGTATGTTCCTTCTGTTAAGCCTAATACTTCCTGGATCATTGCACAGATTTTTACAGATTTAGGCAGAGTCGCACAAAAGGAGGTCATCAGGGTTTGTTATTTTTTTAATTACTATGATACTCAGGTATTGTTTTCCCAAATTATCATCGTAATTTTTGAATTCTCCTTCAAAATACCATGAGAGCATGGTAAAAAGTTATCAACACGACAATCAGGACTTCAAAATCGTTGTGGTACCTGATACTTCTTGAATATAAGTCATAAAAAAAACCGGATATATCTATTTTTAACGATTTATCCGGTTTTTTACTATTTTCTTAGTTACTAAATTGAAATTACTCATATTTTAATATTTTATTTATATTAATTTTTTTCATTTTTAGATATTCATTTTTAAGTAATTTGTTATTTATTAAAGATTCTAAATCTATTGAGTTTATTCTATTAAATATAAAATTAGTTAATTCCTTATTTTCACAAATTAAACCAATCTTAATACTTATTTCTTTCACATTAAACTGGAGATTATCCTTAATTAATTCTTTGTCCTTTATTCTTAATCGAAAATCAAAAGAATCAATATAGTTAGTCCAATGATTACCTTCTTGTTCAATATATAAAAATATGACAGCAATTACTTTTTTCTCTGAAGGTGCTGTTCTATTCAAATATCCAGTAATCAATATATCTTTAATATACTCTGAATTAAGGATCATGGGACCTAAAAAACTAGTGTGTGATTTTTCAATATCAATGTTTTGATATAAATTATTTGTATCATTCAAATTTTCTTCAATAGTTTCTATTAACTTATTACAAATTGTTTCAACTTCTGTAATTCTTCTTGCAAAAGATAAATATATTAATACGAATATTAGTAAAAAAGCAAATATGATTTTTTTTTT
>JAKSDL010000702.1 GCA_022360105.1 Pseudomonadota bacterium | reverse complement strand
TTCACTCGACCCAGGTGGATCTCTATATCCGAATTGAAGGGTATGGAGGGAAATCTATAAATGTTGGGTTTGTTTGAGGAGGTCTGAGATGTTCCGACAGTTACAACAATGACCTTATGGCTTCTTTTTTCCAGTCCCTCCTTGAGTTGAAGGATTGATGTTACCACACCGTTTTTTGTGGGTGTGTAACAGTCGGTGAACATGGCGATGTTCATGTTGAATATTTTAGGTATTTGATCATTTTGAAGGCTCTGACAGGTCCTTCACCTTCGTTTAGGATGACAAGCAACTACAATGTCTTTAGACAAAGTTTTACCAAGCTGTAGGGTGGGTTAAGGAGTGAAACGACGAACCCACCAACAATTTCCAAACTTGTAGTATACAGAGTCTGCGAGATTCGCTTTTTGTGATCTGTCTGGTTGATGGGCAACGAGTTGCCCACCCTACAAGTTAATGCCGTCATAAAGTAAAAATCATCTCTCAAACTTCTTGCCTGTTGCGAGTTCCACGCATTTGTATCCGCCATCATAGATTCCAATACTTTTATTTTTGACAATGCAGTCGCAAAACATTTCCAGCAAATCAGTGTCTTCAGTTAACAAGTCAATGGCCTGCAGTGTTTGAGGGATTGTGGCCACTTCTACGGTTCCGTCACCAACTTCTGCGCCTCGAATCGCTCCCCACATTTCGTGACCGCCAACCCGCTCATTGAAGATTTTCGGTACCGGGTAGAAAGCCAGTTCACTTGGCTTGGTAATCATAACATCGATAACCCGCATGAGGTAATTGGTGGAATAAACCGCATGAAAAATGTTGTCATGCAGGAATACATGTAATCCTTTAGCTTCACCGGTTCTGATCTCATCTGCAAAACTCTTTGTATCCTCCCAATCAAAATGTCCCTGGATCATATCCCTGTACTCGGCCATTTCTTTTTGAAGCCAGTCCCAGTTGCCTTTGTGATCTCCCAGGTTCACAAACAGGCTAACCTGGTTCTTTTTGATCAAAGGAATACAATGGTCAATGATGGCCTTGAACAGCTCGCTTTGAGCCCCGGCTCCCCCCATAGTCAGCAAGAATCGTCTCGGTTCCTTGTTTTTAGCCCTGTCCAAACGAGTCTGACAATCGATCTCAATATTTTCCACCAGCTCATGATCCACGTGATGACCCGCATACACCAAGGCATCTGACGGAACAGGATTCATGATTTTATCCTTCTCGTCAAATCCACGCATGGCCCTGAAGCCGTAATAGCCGGATGGTGATTGTACAGCATGCGTTGCGCCTTCGGTAAGTTGAAAGGCCATAGGCCAATTATCAAACATCATGTCGACCACATTGGTCATCCCACCTGCCACAGCTCCCATGCAATTCCACATATGCGCGGTTAACATCGGCATATCGCTTGGCAGCGCTTCATGAAGATTTCGAAACAATTCGCTCATTTTGTAGTCTTTGACATTGGTCTTTAAAAATCGCCAGGGCCATCCAACAATCCAGTTGTTCAAAAAAGCTGATAACCCAGGCAACGTGGAATCTCCGGTTGTAACCGGTTCCCAGACATATTTGTTAAAGAGCTTGCTTCGTTGGGAAGTTCGAGAAAACCGACTATACCAGGTGTTGCACCAATTGATGACATCTGTCGTGATACCGGGGATTGATAGCAAATCCAGCCAATATGGAGTAAATCCCATGGCCCTTGCGCAGGAAACACCGGCCATGGCAATTCGATAATGCCCGAAACCCATCCGGATGGTACTGCAAACAATGGCGTTCTCTTTAGTTATAGGCTCACCCTTACCATCCCTGACAATATTTTTAAGTCCAAAGATTGGCCCCAGGTATTCATTATCCTCTACACTCAGATTATATGTTTCATTAGGATCATAATTAAACATTTTGACAAATTTCTTTTGCCACTTCATCGCTTTTTTGGAATGCGATCTCTTTAGTTTGTTGCCGTATACAACGAACTGTCCGTTTTCCAGTTTCATAGGCTTCCGATCTGAAAGGTCTGTTCAACTCTTTATTCTTATGTCTTATAGATGAATTTTCTTAATCTTATAATATTGCTCAAGATTGATGCGGGGGTCAAGTTCCAACGTCATCATACAAGTTTTTTTTTGAGCTTTTGTTATGGATTGGTTTGGCAATGAAAGACTGAAGGATTTTGATTGGTATTTTTTATGATCTTGGAAGGATGGAAGATGATAATTGTTGGGGACCATTTAAGGGAGCCAACGCGCAATTCTCGCGGTTGATGGGCAACGAGTTGCCCATCCTGTAACTTCATCAGGCTTTTACCTGGACGGCCTTATTTTGCTCAGTATCAACAGGCAGCAGACGAGGATAGAAGTAGATGGAAATTAATCCGGCAATATACATAACCAGTCCGAATATACCGGATGTGACAAACATTGAGCTGAAAAAATCACCCATGGTGTCTTGAATGAGAAGGGCGATTGTCATTGCCAGGGCACTGTTACGCAAACCGGTTTCCAGGGAAATGGCCCGTGTCTGGTAATTATTGATTCCAAATAATTTTGAAATGAACAGTCCGCACATCATCCCCAGCATGGTTATGATAAAAATAGTGGAATAGAACTTAACTCCATAACGGGAAGTATCCACAAAAATATTCAGATTATTGAGCACCCCGGCAATAATCAGGACCAACAAGGCAACAATCCCCAGCGCCGAGAAAAACGGTGTCGCTTTTTTTGCAGCATTGGGCCATTTCCAGCGAAAGGTCATACCAACAATTAATGGAATGATAACCAGGATAAGAATAGTTTGAATCACCACTTTAACCGGAATATTGATATCCGGCATGTTGGCACAGTAGAGTGCCAGTAACAGCGGTGTGAATACTATGGATAGTACGGTTGAAAAAGATGTAAGCGAAATGGAAAGTGCAAGATCGCCTTTGGCGTAATATGTCATCAGATTGGAAGTTACACCGCCGGGTATGGCGGTGATCAGGATTAACCCGACAAAAATAAAGGGATATTGCTCATAAAAACCTAACAGTCGACCTAAAATCATTGCCAGCAATGGCATCAATCCAAATTGAAGTACTTGGCCGATCAGGATTCCACGAGGTTTGCTGAAAACCAGGGCAAAATCTTTTGTGGTCAACGTCATGCCCATTCCCACCATGACGAAAAACAGCATTAAAACAATACTGATCCTGAACAGTTTGTCCATAGGCAATTGTTCAGGTTTTTGTACCAATTGGGCTACCTGGACAATCACCCCCGCAACATTCAATTCCTGAACATTTACTTTGAATTGCATCTTGCTTTCAAAAGCATCCGCCAAATTTGCGTAGGGTGATTCCGAATCAGCTGGCAATGCGGTTACATTTTCAGGTACTTTTAAAATTAAAAGCTCTCCGGAGAGCTTTCTCAAGAGATATATCTTTCTTGACTGGGTTGAATCATCTTTACTTTTTTGTTGAATGACTCTCAGATTTCCGACAAATTCTTCCGAAACTGATGCAGTGAAGTCGAGAGCGGCAGTCCCATCAAACAGTTCATTAATTAATGTTGAATCTGAAGACTCACTGGCGGACAAAGTCAGTTTTTTATAGAGTTCCTCCACCGACATGCTGGTTGCCTGAACAGACATCGCAACAAACATGAGGATGATTCCGGAAAGACCTGCCATTTTCAAACATTGTCTGAAATTTGTAAGTGCCGGCCTGGCAACATCCATACCTACAACTCCTTGTTTTTCAAACATTTTCTCCCCTCCTTTCAATTAATATAATTACTTTTATTTAATTGTCTGAAGGTTTCTTTACCGAACAGCGGTCGACAAGTCAACCAATAATTAATTTCTGATTAACGATAAATAAATTTCAGTTAGGGTGTAGGGGAAAATGTTGAATTCTCATCTTCCTGCCAAGAGTATGACCTTCTAGTTTCAGCCGATAACTAAAAACCCGGCGGCAATTATTTTTATGCTCTCAGATCCTTTACATTTGGAGGGTTCGCCAAAAAAGAGATGATACAAACTTTGACCGAATGCTGAAAAAGACTGATGATCGACGACAGACAGCACTATACAAAGACAACTAATGGAGGTTTTGAACTGGTAACCCGCAAATGTATCGATATGTCATTTTAGTCTGTGCAGTAGCCATGCAGATGTGTCTGGGCGCCACATATTCCTGGTCGGTGTATGTGGCTCCCATAAAACAATCGACAGGACTTGGGCAGGGCGCTGTGCAGGTACCTTTTACTATTTTCTATTTCATGTTCCCGGCAACGATGATGATTGTTGGAAGCTATGTTCATCGTTTGGGTGTCAGAAAATGTGCCCTGTTGGGAGGGCTTATTTTTGGAAGCGGTTGGATACTGGCTGGATTCGGTCAGCATCATTTCTTATTGACTGTCCTCGGAATTGGCCTTTTTGCCGGAATAGGTGTGGGTTTTGCCTATATGGTCCCCATTGCCACAGCAATTTTATGGTTTCCCAAGCAAAAAGGATTGGTAACCGGCATTGCCGTGGCTGGTTTTGGCGGAGGAGCAGCCTTGGTCAGTCAGATCGGCGGATACTTAATGTCGCGGTTGGATTTCACCCCATTTGAGGTTTTCATCCATTTTGGAATAGGCTTCTTTGCTACAGTTTGCCTGGCTGGATTGTTTATGAGGACACCCGGGGACTTTTCGGCCGAAAACTCGATATCCCTGCGGGTTGCTGATGTTGTTAAAAACCGTTCGTTTTTACTTTTATATCTCTCCATGTTTACGGCATTAGCTGCAGGGTTTACGGTCAATGCAAATCTGAAAGAGTTAAATATTAACTTGACCGTCGAAACCGGGATTCTGGCAGTATCACTATTTGCTGTTGCCAACGCTGCAGGTCGAATTCTCTGGGGATTGCTTTGTGACAACATCAAAGCTCTTTTGGCTATCCGTCTGAATCTGATCAGCCAGGCTTTGTTGCTTATTGCCGGATATTGGATATTAAGTCATGTGAAAGGATTTTTGATCTATGCTTTTGTTGCAGGCTTTAACTACGGCGGAGTGCTAGTGATTTACGCATCAACGGTAGCCAGAAAATGGGGTGCTGAGAATGTCGGGCAGGTTTATGGCTGGTTGTTTTCCGCCAATATTCCGGCGGCGCTTGCACCGTTAATTGCAGGCCTGGTGTTTGATGCAACGAATAGCTTTATGGTTTCCTTGATTACCATTGCTGGTATGCTGGTATTGGTGGCGTTTTTTATTGGAAAGCCCTTAAAGGACGACCTCAGTCAAATAGCCAGCTGAATCCGTTCAATTGATGGGTAACGGAGTTACCCGTCCTACAATCATCATCAAAAACAACTCCCTTGAAGAAATATGGCCGAACTTCTCAAAGATGGATACAATCGACCGTTGCTGGAAAAACTGGCTGGGTTGATATCGCGACAGGATTCTAATTTTAAAGCAAAGAACTTTCTTGCCCAGGTTTTTGATGAAACGTGGGACAGTCTGGAATTAAAACAGCGAATGAGTCATATCGCCAAAATCATGGGAAGGACCATCGTGCACCCTTATGAACAGCAACTTAAGATCCTTTACCCTGTTGCCGAAGGAGCTAATACGGGATTCTTAGGGATGGTTTTTCCTGACTTCGTGGAACAATTTGGTCTGGAAGAATGGAATCTTTCCATTCCGGCCCTGGAATGGTTTACACGTTTTGCTTCGTCTGAATTTGCCGTCCGACCATTTATTATCAAAGATCAACCACAGATGATGAAGCAGATGCTGGAGTGGTCAAAGAATGTGAATTATCACGTGAGGCGCCTTGCCAGTGAAGGTTGTAGACCTCGTTTACCCTGGGCCATGGCATTACCGGCCTTGAAAAAAGATCCTACACCAATACTCCCAAT
Source organism: Pseudomonadota bacterium (assembly GCA_022360105.1). The sequence continues at coordinate 12,669 of JAKSDL010000702.1, read as the reverse complement.
TCTTGAGAATTTGAAAGACGATTCCGAAGAATATGTACGAAGAAGTGTTGCCAACAACCTAAACGACATCTCAAAAGATAATCCTGAATTGGTTATTCAGATTTCCAGGGAATGGCTGGGAAAGAACGAAAAAACAGATTGGATCGTAAAACATGCCTGCCGTTCATTGCTAAAAATAGGCAATACCGACGTGCTGACGCTGTTTGGATTTGAAAATCCGGATAAAGTCAAAATCCGCAACCCCAAGTTGAAAAAAGAAAAGATCAGAATCGGAGCTGAACTTGAGTTTCAATTCGATCTGGAGACAACAGCAACATCCCTTGGTAAGATCCGACTGGAATATGCCATAGACTACGTTAAAAAGAATGGGAAGCTGTCGACCAAGGTTTTTCAAATCTCTGAATCTGAAATAGCAGCCAAAACCAAATCGTATATCCGCAAGCAATCCTTTAAGGATATGACAACGCGAAAGCACAATCCCGGGAAGCATCATTTAAAAATAATAGTGAATGGCGTTGAGAAATGGCAGACACCTTTTGACGTAGTTTAACAGCTCAATGTATTCGATATTGCCTGCCTTTTTTGTCTCTTCGGATAGCGTTCAAGCAACCTTTTAACCAGAGGGAGACTAATCATCATTTTTTTGTAAAGCTCTCTCTTTATGACAGGCAAGTGCATACCGCCCATTCCCAGGCACCTGAATTGTTAGGTTTACAAATCATTGGTCGCTGGTTAACGATTGTTAAAAGCAACTATTGCCATTCAGCCGGAATTGCGATTATAAATCAGAAAACCCAACCAAACATATGTTTGCTTTGAAGGTCGTTTAAGGAGAGCCCATGGAAAAACCGGATGTCGTTGAACTCTTAACTCGAATCGGGTTGAGAAACGCACAGGAACTTAAATTGTTAATCGAAGACTCGGATAATATTCCTGACATTGCCCGGCGTTTCGACAAGTTTTACCGGGAAGCACCTGCTGCTCGAGAAACCTTGGCATTGTTGTTCGATAACTACCCGTTTATACCGGAAAGCACCCAGGACTTGATTTCAATCCTCCAAAAATCCAAACAGGTGTTTCATTTTTTCACCGAACAAAAACAAGAGCTGGATTTGGAACAATTTGAAAACGGTCTGAAATTCAGCTACAAGTTCGTATACAAAATATTGTATAATGATCCGGGAACAGTGTTCAAAGACGATTTTTTAACTTCGCTGGAAAAAAGGTCCGATAAAAAGGAATCACCCAAAAAAACGATACAACGAAATCGCTATAATTTTCTAATTATGCTGCGGGTGATAATCGACCAGGGATACATGCTTTGGAGCGAAGGAATCTCTCATTTCGAGCCCATGTTCAGGGATCGGTTGGAGATTTATCAGTTGAAAGAAGAAATTACGGAGGAGTTGCTGAGTATAACAAGGAATGTTGATACCAGTTTTTTTCTGGCAGTGTATCTTTACCTGTTTTTTGTCGTTCCCAGGCAGGTGAAGTGAGAATAATGATCAGTTTTAATGCAGGAGACAAACGGTAGGGCGGACCTACGAGTCCGCCGACAGGCTATTGGTTTGGTTGATGGGCAACAAGTTGCCCATCCTACAATTGCTTAAAATCTGACAGAGTATATTAGATATTAGGTTTTTCTTATAAAATAGAAAACTTTTTGATATGCGATTTATGGCTACTGCTTAAAAACCGGATGTGGCAAAAACGGCAAACACAACGCCGATTGTCAGGATGGCAGTCCAAATGGAAACGCCGGCAATAGTGATGGGAGAAACAGGAGTTTTTGTTTTGTTATATTGATGTACAGTCATATCCGCTTTACATGCTTAGAATTTTAAAAATCATTACATACAAACCCGAATCCGGAAGCATCAGCAAACCTCCTCCAGACTGGCAAAACCGAGAGTATACTCTCACTCAATGCGCTACAGAACTTAATCACTACCAAGGTACTGCTCTAACAATCTTTGATTGGCCATTTTAGCATTATCGCCCTTGAATGGTTCATTGTTTCTTATCAGTTGCAAAATGATATTCCTACCTGGATCAGGCCTTTTTTTCTTTGGTGTTGATTTTTATCACCTCTATTTCCTTCCTCCATCCGCCGGAATATCATTTTAATTGCTTAAAATGTGGCACATGGAGTCTGTTTTCATCGTGTCAACTTAGAAAAGGGCCAACGTCCGGTTGGATCGATCGATAAAAATGTTTCATCATTAAACGGAAGTATTTATTCACCACGGAGGACACGAAGTTTTTTATTTAAAGGGCTTTAAGCACAAGAACCAGAGAGTGTTATAAAATTAGTCGTTGCTTCCCATCCATCGTTCATTGATATATTTTGCACTTTACATCGTCAGAAATCAGGAGAAAAGTCCTTGCCGCGGGCGGATTCTATCTTATTTATAATCTTTGCTTCGTGAACTTTGTGTCTTCGTGGTGAATAGGTACAAACAGAATTGTTTTAACGCCACAATCCAACACCAAATAAAATCAAGAGATTTGTGGTGGTCCGTTATTATTGAAACAGCCATATCTCGTTACTATGTTTATTCAAAAAATCGGGAAATTCCATTGACAACCCTGGTGAATCCTAAGAGACTTTTACACAATAAAAACAGGATGACCTGATTTGATCGGGTTTCATCGATGGTTCATTTACATTTCTAAAATACTGTTATGTAAGGTTTTGGTTTGCTTAACACTTATTAGGTCATTTCAATAATTGTTTTCTGGGGAATCATGAAAAAGCAAATTCTTGTTCCGATTACTCCAAGTGCAGTAAGTCAGGAAATAATTCGCTTGGCTAATCGATGGTGTAAGGTTACCGGATCTGAACTCCACTTTCTTCATGTCAGGTCGAAAAACTTCATGCAGGGTAAAAAAATGTTGTTTACTCAAGATGAAACGCTCATGAAGAAAGATTTGAAAGAGATGGAGAAGTTCGTAAGCAAGTTAAATGTGGAGGTCAACTATGAGATGTCATCAGTTGCCGGAGAACCCCATTTAAAAATAATCGATTTTGAATCCAAGATTAATCCTGAGTTCATACTCATCCCTGCTCATTCCCACACCCTGATTGAAAGGATCTTCCTGGGCAGTGTTACTCGACACATCCTCAATAATTCCAGGGGACCGGTTTATATCTATAGAAAACCTGTCAAAAAATTCAATATGATTTTTATTGTCCCTATCGACTATTCCGATACGAATAAAGGTTTAGTTGAACTGGCAGACAGATGGGCACAGAAATCAAATGCGGAGCTGATGTTTATACATGTGGCTGAATCTCCGGCAGGAGCAGACGCAAAAACGGATTTTACCTGGGAATGGGATCAACGCCTGACCGAAGATCAATCTAAAAAAGAACAACTCAAAGGCATGCGGGAAGAGCAAAAGGCAAAATTAAACGAATATATCTCGCAATTCGATGTCAAATCCAGGTACAAAACGGTCCTGGAGTTTGGCCGCTCTTATGAAAAGATAATCGAGTTACAGAAAATGTCGGATGCCATACTGATTATTGTTGCGGCTAATTCCAGCTATGCCGACAAACAAAATGCAGTCGGAAGAACCGCCAAGTATTTGATCTACGATTCCGCCTGTTCTGTCTTCATGTACAAGCAAGGATAAAAACTTTTATTCTTGATTAAATTGTTGTCTTAAATCAAAACAATTTTTTGAAGAGTACTTTAGGTTGACCAAAAACCGGGTTGATTGGTGTGTCAGATGCCTGTTGCCTGACCGTCGATTGGGTTGATACAATAAAAGTCAATGTTACAGGAGGTAACCAAGGAAAGAAACATTCGTCTTCGTCTTGTCAGAGACAATTTCCTTAGATGATCGTTTTTTCTCGTCGAATAATTTTCAATTTTGTATTAACAAACTGATTAATTGTATTTGCGGAGAAAGAATAAGATGGCACAAAACATTCAGGAGTTAACCAGTATTATCTACCAGGAAGGTGTTCAAAAGGGAGAAGCGGAAGCGGAAAGAATTATAGAAAATGCTTCGGAAGAAGCCGTTCGAATAAAAAACGAAGCCAAGTCCGAAGCTTCCAAAATGATCGACGAAGCAAAAAAAGAGATCGAAAACCAGCGCAAAATCAATGAATCGGAAATCAAGATGGCCGGCCTCAAGGCCGTAAGAGAGATCCGTCAGCAAATCACCGACCTTATCACCGCAAAAGCCGTTGACCAGAATGTGTCTGCGGCGATGTCCGGCAAAAACGTTCAGGAATACATAAAGATCATCCTTAAAAATTGGGAATCAGACAAAACCAGTCCTGATTTAGAACTATTACTACCGGAAAAAGACCAGCAGGAATTGGGCAAAAGCTTTGAAACAGAGCTTTCCAAGATCATAGACAGCAAAATTGAACTTAACTTTTCCAAAAACCTTAAGGGTGGATTTCAGATCGGTCCTAAAAATGGCGGTTATAAAATCAGTCTTACCGAAGATAATTTCAACGAATTCTTCAAACAGTACCTGAGTACCAGGACCAAAGAGTTTCTTTTCAGCGGTTAGTTAGCCCCGGAGCCACCGTAAGGCACCGGGGAACAAGGGGAAAGCTGATAAAGGAATGACTTCATCCGTGAATTGATGCGATAGGTCCAAAAATCTTCACTTCCTCTATCAGAGGATCCAGGGCAGCGCCTACCCCTTCACAAAAAGATCCACAGATCACCATTTCATGTATTAATCGGCAATCAGGCAGCAAACAGGGTACATAAACCATTAAAGGCGATATGACAGTTCCCTATCAATATATAGTTGCAGGTTTACCAGACATCATTTTTGATGAACAGAAAGTCGATACTCGCTTACATACCTTGATTCAAGAGTTGAAGGATCAAATACCGCCCGGTGATGCGGATTTGCTGAGCTACATCGGTTATCCCATCGACAATAGAAACCTGCTTATAAAACTGCTCCACAAAAATGATCCGATACTTCAGTTTGGAAATTTTTCTGAAGAGGAATTGGAAGAGGAGATCAAATCCCCTGATCTTCTTCCGGATTACATGCAAGAATATCTTGCTGCTTACAACGACAATACCAATATCATTCAAAATTTAACCTGGGAAAACCAGTTGTACTGGCTCTTTTTTGAACATACAAGCTCTCTTCAAAACAGGTTTTTGAATGAATGGTTTACTTTTGAACTGAATTTACGAAACATACTCACTGCAATCAAATGCAGGGCTTCCAAGGTTCCGTTTGAAAACCATATCATCTGTCGTAATGAGGTGACAGCGCTTATCTTTAAGAGTAATGCCCCGGATTTTACTTTGCCCTCAAAAATCTCCTGGGCAGACGATCTATTTGCGATGGATTTTTACAGCATTGCCACATCGGAAGAAAAGTTGGTTCGTTTTCGACTGCAGCAACTGGAAGATATAGCCGAAGTGGAACTGTTTTCCATCGAAACCATTATGCAAATCGCTATTGCGTTATCCCTGGCAGAACGCTGGGATCTGCTGGACGCCACGGCAGGTAAACTAAAACTGGAAAAAATAATTGATGATCTCGAATCTAGTTACAAAGCTGAATGATAAAAAGGGAGGAAGACTATGGGCACCAAAGGCAAAGTAGTCGGTGTAGTTGCAAACCTTGTCAATATTGAGGTGGATGGTCCGGTATCGCAAAACGAGATCTGTTATATCGATATCGGCAAAGACAAATGCATGGCGGAAGTAATTAAAATCACTGGTAAAACAGTGTTTGTTCAGGTTTTTGAAAGCACTCGCGGTTTGAAAGTTGGGAATCATGTTGAGTTCCTGGGTAAAATGCTGGAAGTGACCTTGGGCCCCGGAATGCTTTCAAAAAACTACGACGGACTGCAAAATGATCTAAACACCATGGACGGGATTTTTTTGAAACGGGGTGATTACACCGTAGCCCTGGATCAGGAAAAGAAATGGCATTTTTCCCCCCTGGTCGTTGAAAAAGACATGGTAGTTGCGGCTGACTGGATTGGGAATGTCCAGGAAGGCTGGATCGAACACAAGATAATGGTACCGTTCGACTACAAGGGCAGCGGTAGAGTTAAGTCAATTGTTAGCGAAGGAGACTACACGGTTAATGATACAATTGCTGTTCTGATCGATGAAGATGGTAATGAAAGGGAACTTACCATGACCATGAACTGGCCGGTGAAGTTGCCCATCACCCGATACAAAAGTAAACCCAGGCCGTTCAAAATCATGGAAACCGGTGTTCGAACCATCGACACGCTAAATCCGATTGCAGAGGGAGGGACCGGATTCATCCCCGGACCGTTCGGTGCAGGAAAAACTGTATTGCAGCATGCTCTATCCAAAAATGCAGATGCCGATCTGATCATCATAGTCGCTTGTGGTGAACGGGCAAACGAGGTGGTAGAGATTTTTACCGAGTTTCCGGAGTTGGACGACCCACGCACAGGCAGAAAGCTAATGGAGAGAACAATCATTATCTGCAATACATCAAATATGCCGGTAGCCTCAAGGGAAGCATCCGTTTATACGGGAATGACGATCGCGGAATACTATCGAGCCATGGGCTTGAAAGTCTTGTTAAATGCAGATTCAACCTCACGTTGGGCCCAGGCTTTGCGAGAAATGTCCAACAGAATGGAGGAATTACCGGGACCCGACGCCTTCCCCATGGATTTATCGGCTATTATTGCAAATTTCTATTCACGGGCAGGGTTTGTCTACCTGAACAATGATTCCACCGGATCAGTAACCTTTATTGGTACGGTGAGTCCGGCTGGAGGAAATCTCAAGGAACCCGTTACCGAGTCAACCAAAAAAGCAGCCAGGGCATTCTATGCTTTGGAACAGGGCAGGGCTGACGCCAAGCGCTATCCGGCGATCGATCCTATCGAAAGTTATTCCAAATACCTGGAATATGACGAAGTGGTTCAAAACCTTAACAAATCGATAGAAGATGGCTGGGTGGATAAGGTGCTCAAGGTAAAAGATCTCCTGTTGAAGGGAAAGGAGGTGAAAGATCAGATCAATATTCTGGGAGATGATGGTGTACCAATCGACTATCACACGATGTTTAACAAATCGGAAATTATTGATTTTGTGATCCTGCAACAGGACGGATTTGATGATATTGACGCTTCCACACCCATGGACAGGCAAAAGTACATGCTTAATAAAGTATTGGAAGTGTGTGACACCGATTTTAAGTTTGATGGTTTTGAAGGTGTTTTTGGATATTTCAGAAAAATCATTAACCTCTTCAAGCAAATGAATTATCTCGAATTTCAGTGCGATGAATTCAAAAAACGGGAATCTGAATTGGATGTTCTAATTGAAGAAAGGAGGGCTTCCTGATGAAAACTACAGCTTTCCAAAAAATCTATACAAAGATTGAAGATATCACCAAAGCAACCTGCTCCCTGGAAGCCGAAGGTGTTGCCAATGAGGAAATGGCATATGTTGACGGTCGACCGGCACAAGTAGTAAAAATTATGGGGAATCGGGTTGTGCTCCAGGTTTTTCCAGGCACCCAGGGTATCTTTACCAACGCCGAAGTGGTGTTTACCGGAAAACCACCTTCTGAAAAAGTCAGCGATGAACTGCTGGGTCGGTTCTTCAATGCTTACGGCCAACCTATTGATGAAGGACCTGAGATAGAAGGAGAAGAGGTGGAGATTGGTGGTCCTTCTGTTAATCCTGTCCGTCGCAAACAACCTTCAGAACTTATTGCCACTGGAATTGCCGGTATTGATTTGAACAATACCCTGGTCACCGGTCAGAAAATTCCGTTTTTCGCCGATCCCGACCAGCCCTTTAACCAGGTAATGGCCGATGTGGCACTCAGGGCTGAAGCCGATGTGATCATACTTGGCGGTATGGGAATGTCAAACGATGATTACCTTTATTACCGAACCCTGTTTGATAATGCCGGGGCTATGGATCGGATCATTGCGTTTATGAATACCACTGATGACCCGCCGGTTGAACGGCTGTTAATCCCGGATATGAGCCTGACTGCTGCCGAGTATTTTGCCGTGCAAAAGAAACAAAAGGTCTTGGTATTGCTCACCGACATGACTCTGTACGCTGATGCACTCAGTATTGTTTCCAATCGTATGGATCAAATCCCTTCCAAAGACAGCATGCCGGGCTCGCTTTACAGCGATCTTGCCAAGATTTATGAAAAGGCTGCGCAATTCCCTGATGGAGGTTCTATTACCATTATTGCCGTAACCACCTTGAGTGGTGGCGACATTACCCATGCGATCCCGGATAATACAGGGTATATAACAGAAGGCCAGTTATATCTGCGCCGGGATACGGAAATTGGGAAGGTGATTATCGATCCGTTTAGAAGTCTATCGCGACTGAAGCAGCTCGTGATCGGAAAATCAACACGGGCAGATCATCCCCAGGTCATGAACGCCTGTATTCGCCTTTACGCTGATGCCTCAAGTGCCATGACCAAAAGGGAGAACGGATTTGACCTGACCGAATACGATGAACGGACCCTGGATTTTGCCAAGGAGTATTCCAGGGAACTCCTTGCCATCGATATCAATATCAACACGGATCTGATGCTTGACACAGCCTGGAGCCTGTTCATGAAGTTTTTCTCAAAAGACGAAATCGGAATCAAACAGGAGTTTATCGATCAGCATTGGAAGCAAGATCAATAGCATTTTATCGGTTATCGGACAATTGATTGGATTTAAACTCAAGTCAGGGCAATATGGCTTATTAAATTGATTTACTCAAATCTTGACACTTGTCATTCCGGGCTTGACCCGGAATCTAAACCGGCGTTACTGATTAGCTGGTTTCGGATGCCGGATCAAGTCCGGCATGACACAAGAATCTAATCATTGCAGGTTGATAACGCTTATGTTTTTTATAAAGTCTTTTTAACGAAGCTAAATAGAAACTAGAAAGGAATTTTCGAACTTTCATTTTCATAACCAAAACCTGTTTGGTGGGTTTTTCACTACGTTCCTTAACCCACCCTACAACTGGAATTAATAAAAATTTAATAAAAACAAGATGTTAAAGTTTCAATATAACAAAACGGCGCAGCAACAGCTGGTGAAGGAATTAGGGATTCGTGAAAAGGCTTTGCCAACGTTGCAAGCCAAGGAGTCAGCCCTTAGAAACGAAGTTAAATCCGTCAAACAGGCAATCAAAGAAGCCAACGATAAATTGCAATTTCGTCTGGACAGGTTAGCGGAGATGAATAAGTTCTGGGTTGAATTCCCTGACCTTTTGTCAATCGCAGAGGTAAAAATAGGTGAAAAATCGATTGCCGGTGTCAAGACACCTTATCTGAAAGAGATCCTTTTTGATTATCTGCCCTATAGCATGCATGGCAGTCCCAACTGGTTTTCAGCTGGCGTAGATATTCTAAAAGCCTTGATTGAATTGCGCTTGCAATTGAAATTTCTCCAGAAAAAACATGACATGCTGGATTACGCAAGAAAGAAGACAACACAAAAGGTCAATCTTTACGAGAAAGTCCAGATTCCGGAATACAGCGAAGCAATAATAAAAATAAAACGATACCTGGAAGATGAGGAAAACCTGGCAAAATCATCACAGAAAATTCTAAAGGCTAAAATTGAAAGGGAGAGTGCAGCATGATCGTTCCCATGACTAAGCTTTCAATCCTTGTTTATCACAGGGAAAAAACGGAATTTCTCACATCGCTTCAGGAAATCGGAATTATGCACATAGAAGAACATCGAGATTCCGATCAAGTCGATACGGTGTCAGAAGCCTATAAAAACGCCTGCAGTCTGGCCAGTTCCTGTGATGCCATGATTCAGGTATTAGCGAAAATCAAAAAAGAAAAACAGATTGACCATCCACAGTTAAAAATCAAAGACCTACCCGAAGGGAAAATTGAAAACATACTGAATGAATTCAACCATTCCGAATCAAAAAAAGAGTCGCTGTTACAAGATCTGGCAGACCTAGAAAAGGATATCAAACAGATTCAGCCCTGGGGACAGTTTAATCCCGAGATGATTGCTTCCCTTGAGACCCGGGGAATCAATGTTCGGTTTTTTGAAACCAGTCAAAAGAAATTTAACAATATCAATTGGGAAGACACCTGTGTTGAAACCATTGAATCGGATAAAAACCAGGTCAAGTTTATGCTATTTGAGCGAGAGTCAACGTTTGAGAGTGATCTTGCCGAGGAAGTCAACTTACCTATTAAATCCCTGAAGGATTTAGAAATTGAAAAGACCCGAACCTTAGAAAAATTGAACCAAATAGAAAAAACATATGAAGACTTTACTGCCTACATTGAGTGCCTGGAAGAGCATAAGGTCAACTGCAATAACTTGTCAGCCTATGCCGCGGCAGACAGCGCCATGACAAGCGAAATGAAAGGCAAGGCTTTCCATCTTACTGCGTGGTTTCCCTCACGAAGGGAAAAAATGGTCCATGACTTTTTAGAAGACTATATCTGCTACTATCGCTTTGAACAGCCGGATAGTTATGACAATGTGCCGATACTGCTGAAAAACAATCGATTTACACGCTTGTTTGAACCCATCACCAAGATCTATTCCCTTCCATCCTACTGGGAAATAGACCCCACCCCGTTTTTTGCACCTTTCTTTGTCGTCTATTTTGGATTATGCCTTGGAGACCTGGGTTACGGATTTATGACATTGCTGATTGCAACAATTGCTTTGATTAAAGGACCCAAAAAATTTCGGAACTTTTACTACATTGGCATCATTTTGGGACTGATGACCATCTTAAGCGGCATTGCTTTAAACAGCTTTTTTGGGGAATCTCTTTTCTATTTAAAAGGCAACAGGGAGTATTTTTTCAAATCGGAAGTGGGTTCCATGCTTTCCTTTTTGGGGTCTTATATAAATGTAGATAACCTCACGGTGTTCCCTGCGATGGGTTTTGCTATATTTTTAGGCGTTGTGCAGGTGTTGCTCGGGATACTTCTACAATGCGTGAACAGGATTCGACAGCACGGATTCACCTGGGGTATCCATCCGGCTTCTTTTTTTATCATCATTTGCGGCATTTTGTTCACCATCAGCTATGGAGATCAATCAAGCGGTTTCAAGGGAATCACAGGAATCGATATTTCTACCTATCAATTGGCAGGCTTACAAATCGGGACCTGGTTAACACTGCCACCCCAAGAATTCGGCCTGTTTCTGGTTATTGCAGGATTGATTCTTATGTTCCTTTTTAACAATCCGGACAAAAACATTTTTCTGCGTCCATTAATGGGCCTATGGGAGCTTTATGGTTTTGCCACCGGAATCGTCGGAGATGTTTTGTCCTACCTGCGCCTTTTTGCTCTTGGATTAGCCAGCGGACTGCTGGGGAATGCCTTCAACGGCATTGCCTTTGGTTTTATCCAAGACAGTATTTTCCCGGGAATCATTGGCACGGTGATTTTATTGATCTTAGCACACGCCTTGAATTTCGGTTTAGCTATTCTGGGCTCTTTTGTTCATCCCTTGCGGTTAACCTTTGTGGAGTTCTATAAAAATCTGGACTTCGAAGGTGGAGGAAAGGGATATGCCCCCTTTGCAAGAGAAAGAGTATAGAACGAACTAAATTTCCGCATAAGTGTATTGAATGACACAACGATTAGTATTGTTTTTTACCAATAAGCTTTATTGTTAACATCCATTTAATTCAAAAAGGAGAGGAAGTATGGGAAATGTGCTTGCGTTGATTGGGTTGGGATTGATGGTCGGATTACCAGGTGCAGGTTCAGCCTGGGGATTGGCTTTGGGAGGATCATCGGTTTTGGGGATGATTAAGAAACGACCGGAAGCATTCGGAACAGGTATGGTCTTGGCGGGTTTACCAGCAACCCAGGGATTATATGGATTTGTGGCGTTTATCATCTACAGCGGTAGCATCAGTGCCGACTTTTCGCTTACCAAAGGAGCTGTGGTTCTTGGAGCCGGTATTGCCATCGGATTTGCTGCCATGCTATCCGCAATCTTCCAGGGTAAGGTTTGTGCCAGTGGAATTACAACCATGGGGAGTGGTCACAGTGTTTTTGGAAACACAATGATATTGGCGGCTTTCCCGGAATTCTATGCGATTTTGGCTCTTGTTGCGGTAATTTTAATGCAGGGGTTGATGTAGAGTGTTTGCAATCTTTGTTGGGCAAGCAGACAGTGTTACAATGCAAGTTGATGGATCCGTTTCCAGACTGTGTCACAATTGAAAAATTCTGGATTTTTCTAATTTAACAGACGAAATGTCACACTTCTCACCCCGGACTTGATCCGATAAGCGCTTAAATAAGGCAAAGTTTTGATAAATTCTGTTGACGAACGGTAGGGCGGCCCTTCGTGGCCGCCGAGGGATTGGTCTGTTGGCGGGGTCACAGCCCCGCCCTACCGTTTGATCTGTATTCCATATTCTGTTAATTAAGCGTTTATGGGACTTGACCCGGGATCCATCAATTATTTCAATTGGTTGCAAATGGATTCCGGATCAAGCCCGGAATGACGCAGAATCAGAATCTGCGCATAAAGACAACAATTATTGCTGCGACACAGTCCATTCGCTCGATCTACTCTATGAAGTGAAAGGCTGAAGGCTGAAGGCTGAAGGCTGAAGGCTGAAGGCTGAAGGCTGAAGGCTGAAGGCTGAAGGCTGAAGGCTGAAGGCTGAAGGCTGAAGGCTGAAG
>JAKSDL010000556.1 GCA_022360105.1 Pseudomonadota bacterium | reverse complement strand
GTCGATCAGACGTTTGGTGATTGTGTAGAGGGCAGATTTTCCATCGGTATCCACCCAGGGATAGGGCCGTGATTCGGTGGTTCGGCCATGGCAGACAAACGGGATTTCATTATCCAGTAGATATGTAACGCGTGGATCGTCACGCTGGGTTCTTACAAGGATGATGGCATCCACCAGTTTGCCTTTTACCAGACGCAACAACTCAGGCATCTCGTTTTCCTTTGATGTCACCAAAGAAATCAAAAGATTATAATCGCGTTTGGACAACTCTTTTCCAACACCTTTTAGAATTTCCGTGAAGTAGGGATTGTCAAATCCTGAAGTAAACGTTGACAACATCAATCCAACAGTTCGGGTTTTCTGAATTTTCAGACGCTGGGCATTGGCATTCGGATAGTAATTGAACTCCTTTGCCGCTTCTATTACGCGTGCTCGTGTCTTTTCACTAACATCGTCGTAGCCGTGTAAAGCTCTTGAAACCGTGGTGATCGATAATCCTAAATGTTGGGCCAGTTGCTTGATATTCATTTCAGACAGGAAAAATAAATGATTATAATGTTATACGTTGAAATTAATCTTTTTTTGTCATGGTTGTGCTTAAGTAGTCGTGTATCCGTCGTTGTACCCGTGCTTCATTTAACTGATATCCTAATGAACGGATGGTTTTTTCATCTTGTCTGTGTTTAGCCAGAATCAGGGAAAGTTGAGCTTCCAGGGCAGTTCTTCTGTACAACGGATCATCGATTTTTTGTAACAACCTCTCTGCCCTGGCCTTTTCGTTATCAATATCTACATCGGTAACATAGTCTGCATAAGGGAAAGCGGAGAAATCCTCAACATATTCTCCGATCTCGATGAGAACATCGGGTTTATGGAAATTGCTTGGAGCTTGCCTTTCGATCGTCAATTTTAAGGTAAATATCTGCTTGGATTTAACTTCAAACTCAATTTGTTGATTTCTCGGCTGCAGTATTGAAGTTGTTGACTCCAGAAGGTTGACCAGTTCCGCTTTTTTCACTTTTAAATCAGAGGAAACAGATACCCTGGCTCCTTTGGTAGAAAGATTGACGCCCCTGAAAATTAATCCCTTTGAATCTTCACTTCGTTTGACAGCTGTGATTTTTATACATTGATTGCTATCGTCAATTTCAAGCCAGGACTTTTCCGGAGGTATTGATCCGGGGGTTTTTGTAGTGGTGACAACCATAAGGTTATTGTTGAAATCATCTGCCAATCGCGAAATTCCGGAATACGCATCACCCGTGTGTGGGCAAACCGCATATTCAAACTCCATTTCCCTTAAGCACTGCGCATCGGGAGTAAAAATCTCAGGACCTGCGTCCCCGATTCTGGTATTGATCTCTTTCGCAATCCAGCCGACAGATCGAAAGAGAGTCAAAGCTATGGTGCCATCGTCTCGAACCTGGTATTCCGGCAATCCTTTGTTGAAAACAGCCAGTCCTTCATCACCATTGTTTAAATCAACCATTTCCCGAGTATGAAAATAAGTTGATGGTTTGGTTTCTCGGGCACCGATGATCACTTTTTTGACATGACCGGGAATGTCCGATTCATCATAATCCGAAATATGAACCGGTCTTTCCGTGATATCAAACGGACTGCCTGCATAAGAGGACTCAGCATCCAAACCACTGGGGAAAAGAACTCGCATCCTGTGATCACGCACCGTGTTGCGCAACAAAGTACGACACTTCACCACCGGACTATGCGATTCAACGCTAATATATGTGACCACCGGAAGGGGTCTGGTTACCTGGCTTCTTTCACGATGTTGATTGGTATCCGATTCAGGCAGATCCAAAACAAGTTCAATTCGAAAAGTAACTTTCCATGGCGTTGAATGGATGCATTGAATGTCTGCCGTCGCATTTTCTGTTGTCAGGCGTTGATCTTTATCCGGATATGAGTAGTTGTATTCATCTCCCGAATCTCCCATATCTTCCAGAATTCCCAACTGTTTATAACTACGCTTGGTAGCCTTGTATTGCAGATTAAATGAACCGTTTCCATTTAATCGAAAATGCAGGAACTTATTTTCGACATTCATTCCATCTACTTTCAATGGGAATTCAGGCTGATCGGAACCACAAACAAGTTTGTATCCAAGCGCCGGAATATCTTCAACAAAAACAGTTTGTCCTTGATATTCAATGATTCCGGGACGTTTATAAGGAGATGAATTGAAAACGATGACCGCTTCGTCATTGGGACTGGCAGTGGTATCGATGATTCCGGCCAGGTAAGATGCTTTTTCTTCGAGCAGCGAGTAGGCAAGAGTATACACCTGCCTGCTCCGTGCTTCCATGTCCTGATGGACATTATCAATACTTACCCCGCAAATACTGTCATGAGGATGATTCTTGAGCAGCAGCTTCCAGGCTTGTTCTATTTGTGAGCCCCCGTATTCGTCACCCATTGACCAGGCCATAAAAGACAGGGGTTCCAGTTGTTTTTCCAGAAGCTTTTCTGATTGATCATTTTGGATTTTCAGATACATCCGGGATGATAGTACACCGGGAAAGACAGATATAAAACGTCCGTTGTATAACGCACCGGATAAAATTGGCAGATCGGGATGCTGGTCTTTGATAGCTTTTATATATGAGTCCGGGTCGCTTTGAACGGAAGTGTAATCTTTTCCGTTCAAGTTTCCATTCCTGAGATACGGTTGAATGTCGTCCGGAATCATTTCCTGGTCATATCCATTCATCATCAACAGGTTTTTTGTTGTGGCAAATGGTTTCAATTTTGAAACCTCCTCATCCATGCGTGTCTTCATAATGTCACTGTATTCAGCCAGACGCATGACATTTCGGTAGCTATTCAATAAATACACAGATAAAAGCTGAGTTCCATCCGGAGACTCCCATAGGAACTCGGAAGTGACATTACGGGGATTCATGGCCACCCCTCTCCACACAAACAATCCTTTCAACCCGGCTAGTTTGTGAATTTGGCATGTTTGAGAGATTTGACCAAAATTGTCCAACAACCAACCGGAGGTCATACTTCCACCTAACGAGTCAGCTAATTTTTTACCGACCAGCAGATTTCTCACCAAAGACTCCTCACTGAGTAGTTGCCAATCAGGTTGTAAATAATATGGGCCTATAAATAGGGTCTTTCGCTGAACGTGTTGTTTAATTAGTCTTTTCGCTTTTGATACAGATTGACCGCACTTTGAGAGTTCCTCAAAATAGTCTTCAATCATGGATAGCTGACCATCCAAAATGAATTTGTATTCCGGCTCTTTATCCAGCATGCGGAAAAGTTCATCAAAAAAAGGTATTAGCCACTCATTGGTGTAAGGACTGTTTAAATACCATTCTCTGTCCCAGTGAGTATGAGAAAGAATATGAGCTGTATAGTTGGCGGTCATTTGGAAATTGGATAGTTGGTGGCTATCTCTTCATCGCTGGTAGCGTTTAAAGTTATGACAAGGGTGAGCTTGGCAGATTCACTGATTTTTATAAGTATAAATTGCAGATTGAAAACAGTATTTATCACTATCCAAAACGTTTTGGAAAAATTGTACTAACCTCCATCCAGATGCACAAAACGAATCAATCGTTCTTGAATTTTACAGTTATTTCACCAAACCAAAACGTTTTGGGTACAAGTAACAGCATCCAAACTTCAATGCAACAGAAAAATGTGATTTTGAGATGGAATTCGGCCAGGATCGGACTATGATGGTGCGCAAATCTGTCATTCTTGAGCATTCATTCCTTGTCAGTTCTTTTCGATTTTTTTGGTGCTAATAATATCGTTCAACTGAGACCGAGAGCTGTGCCAACTTGACTCTTGTGGTGGGCTAAGAAATGCGGTGGGCAGTATATGGTGATTCAGGAAGCTTGACAATATTTTGAATCAACCAGAAACGGTAAAATTACCTGGTTTTCACTGGGAAATTGTGCTCTTAAATCCTCATAACT